>NZ_AFPU01000001.1:321539-643078 GCF_000220175.1 Nitrosarchaeum koreense MY1
CATCTCCCAAGGCTTCTTTAGTTTAAGGTTCAAACCGTTTCCAATTTGATTTGGTTGTTTATGTTCTAATTTGACTTTGGTAAATCCTTCAGATGTGAAAATTTTCATTAAATCTTCAAAACTTTTCTTAACTACGATATGGAGCTGTTCTACACCTTTATTGTCTACGTTAATACTGTGTTTTAATCCGTCCAAAAATGAAATTGTTTTGGGATATTTTGTTAGATATTCCATTAATTCTGTGCTGAAAAAACCTCTATTTAAAGCAGAACCAATAAAATTTCTAGCGATTCGTTGGATTTGTTAAACCTCTAACGTATACGCATTGATCTGGAGATATGGCCATCTCAGTAGGACTAATTTTTCTATCTGTGAGTTTAGCTCCGGAGTTTCTAACAATCGCAAATGGTTTTGATTCTGCGGCTTCACCCATCTTGTGATTTGCAATTGTTGCAAGATTATCTACAACTGCTTGGAATGTCACCTTCAGTGGATTTCCAACAAGGTCTTTTTCTGCTCTCATGTCTAATACTGGTTCAATACCTGCACATGCTATTGCTACACCAGATGTCCCAATACGTGATGGCATTAATCTACTATCTACTAGAATAATTCCAACATGGATTAAAAATTTTAAAAAAATCTTTCTTCTAATTTGTTCAGATATGATGTAGGGATTATTTGGATATAGAATTATTTTTCCTTTTTTAGCATTTGATTTATCAATTCCTGCATTTGGGGCCATTATGTTATCTGCTGATGTAATGACAAATCCTGAAATTCCGCCAAAAATTTTATCTGATTCTCTTAAAATTATCTCTGCAATTTCTGCTTTCATTTGAAATTTCTTGGATACTCCAATTCCTTCTTTTGATGCTTTTATCGTGTTAAGATCAACTAGTCTTCCTTGAGAATTGGAAATGAATTTAGTAGATATTACTATGACATCTCCATCTTGTAGTTTTTCATCATTTTTTTCTAATGTTTCTAATAATGTCTCAAAGACATCGAATTCTTCTTCTTTTCTTTCTGAAACCAAGGGTGATACAGTTAGAGACACATCTACGTTGTTCTTTCTTTTCTTTTTTATTGTTATGCTACACCTAATACGTCTGAAAAGCTTTTAATCTGTATGAAGGGCTTTTTCGATTATGAATATTACCGAGAAGATCCTTGCTCGTGCTTCTGGCAGACAACGGGTTGCTCCAGATGATGTAATATTTGCAAATGTGGATAAAGTAATGGTCCATGATGTATCTGGACCTGGCGTGATCAAAGTATTTGATAAATTAAAAAAACAAGGAATTAATGTTGACAAATTATGGGATCCAACAAAAGTTTGGGTAGCTGAAGATCATTTTGTTCCTTCAGCAGATAAAATGTCTGCTGAAAATGTGGTTAAACTATCTAACTTTACAAAAAACTATGGAATTGAAAAACACTTCAAGTATGGTATGGGTCAATACGGAATTTGTCACACCCTTTCTCATGAAGAGGCACTAGTATTACCTGGTGAGGTGTATGTTGGAGGCGATTCTCATACAAATACTACTGGTGCACTTGGTTCTTTTGCATGTGGATTGGGACATACTGATGTAGCATACGTATTACTAAATGGAAAGATTTGGTTTAAGGTTCCTCAAACATTATACTTTAAGCTAAATGGAAAACTTCCAGATCATGTGATGGCTAAAGATTTTATTTTAAAAATTATTGGTGATATTTCCACTGAAGGCGGTGCATACAAAACAATGCAGTTTGGTGGAAGTGGAATTAGTGAAATGTCCGTAGAAAGCAGATTGACAATGTGTAATATGACCACAGAGGCTGGAGCTAAAAATGGAATTGTTGAACCAGATCAAAAAGTCGTTGATTATCTTACAAGCAGAGGCGCTAAGAACATTACGCTAGTTCATGGTGATGCTGATGCTGAATATGAAAAGATATATGAATACGAAGGTTCTGAAATGGAACCGCTTGTTGCAAAACCATTTTCTCCAGAAAATATTACAATCGTAAGAGAAGCTCCATCTGTTGAATTGGATAAATCATACATTGGCTCTTGTACTGGTGCAAAGTATGAAGATTTAGAAGCTGCTGCTAAAATTCTCAAAGGAAGAACAGTTAAGATTAGAACTGAAATCTTGCCTGCTTCTATCTCTATTTACAAACGAGCAATGGAAAATGGGTTACTCAAAATATTCTTAGATGCAGGTGTTACAGTAGGACCACCTACATGTGGAGCATGTTGCGGTGCACATATGGGAGTCTTGGCAAAAGATGAAATTTGTATAAGCACTACAAATAGAAATTTCCCAGGAAGAATGGGTCATGTTGAATCTCAAACATATCTTTCATCACCTCTTGTGGCAGCAGCATCTGCTGTAACTGGAAAAATTACTGATCCGAGGGATTTGAAATGAAAGGTAACGTCATAAAATATGCAAGAGACAATATAGATACTGATGTAATAATTCCCGGTCAATATCTCAAAGTACATGACTATGCCGAGCTTGCAAAACATGCTATGGAAGGACTTGATCCTGATTTTCATTCTAAAGCAAAAGAAGGTGATTTTATTTTATCCGGAAGAAATTTTGGATGTGGATCATCACGTGAACATGCCCCGATCGCACTTGCTCATTCTGGAATAAAGGCAGTACTTGCTTTATCATTTGCAAGAATATTTTATAGAAACGCAGTTGATGGTGCATTTTTACTTCCTATAGAAATTGATCAGGATGCATACTCTGATATCGCTGAAGGTGATCAGATTGACATTGATTTAAAATCAAATCAAATCAATAATCTCACAAAAAACAAGACCTACAAAATGAAACCTTTCTCTGACATTATTGGAAAAATAATAGAAGCTGGCGGTTTATTCAAATACAAACCAGATTAGGATTAAAATGGGAAAAACACTTTTTGAAAAAATTTGGGATGCACATGTTGTTGTCGAAAAAGAAAACAGTCCCTCACTAATCTATATTGATAGACATCTTGTTCATGAAGTTACATCTCCTCAAGCTTTTGATGGCCTTCGTATGAATAATAGAAAAGTACGAAGACCTGATCTGACAATTGCGACAATGGATCATAATGTTCCTACAAATAATAGGGGACTTCCAATTTTAGATCAAACATCTTCTGTCCAAATACAAACTTTAGAAAAAAATTGTAAGGATTTTGGGATTAAACTATTTGATATTAACAGTCCTAATCAGGGAATTGTTCATGTCATTGGACCTCAATTAGGAATTACTCTACCTGGAACAACTATTGTCTGTGGTGATAGTCATACATCAACTCATGGTGCTTTTGGTGCATTAGCATTTGGGATTGGAACTAGCGAAGTTGAACATGTCTTGGCATCTCAAACTCTTTGGTTAGAAAAACCAAAGTCATTTGAAATTAAAGTAGAAGGAAAACGAAAAAACCCTCACGCTGTTACTGCTAAAGACATCATACTATCCATTATCAAAAATATTGGAACTTCTGGTGGTAATGGGACAGTAATTGAGTATAGGGGTGAAGGCATATCTGATCTTTCTATGGAGCAACGAATGACTATTTGCAATATGTCCATAGAAGCAGGAGCCCGTGCAGGCTTAATTGCCCCTGATGAAAAGACCTTTGAATATCTTAGAGGCAGACAATACACTCCAAAAAACTATGAATTCCTAGTTGATTATTGGAGAGAAAATCTAAAAACTGACAGCGATGCAAAATTTGAAAAAAATTATACTTTGCATATTGATGACATTGCACCTCAAGTAAGTTGGGGTACAAACCCTGGAATGACAATCGATGTAACTGAATCGGTTCCATCTCCAGAAGATTTTGCTAAAGGTGATCAAAATCAAAAGAAGGGTGCAGAAAAAGCACTTGAATACATGAATCTAAAATCAGGAACACCTATGACTGAAATTAAAATTGATAGAGTGTTTATTGGTTCATGTACAAATGCCAGACTAGAAGATCTAATTGAAGCATCAAAAGTTGTTAAAGGTAGAAAAGTATCTCCTAATGTCAAAGCTATGATTGTTCCTGGTTCTCAGATGGTAAAAAAACAAGCAGAGGAATTAGGTCTTGATAAAATTTTCATTGACGCTAATTTTGAATGGAGAGAATCTGGATGCAGCATGTGTCTTGGAATGAATCCAGATATCCTATCTCCTGGTGAAAGATGTGCAAGCACTTCAAATAGAAACTTTGAAGGCAGACAAGGAACTGGTGGTAGAACTCATTTAGTAAGTCCTGTTATGGCAGCAGCTGCTGCAATATTTGGACACTTTGTAGATGTAAGAGAAATGGATTTGAATTGAAATGCAATCTTTTAAAAAAATTAAAACTATTATCACTCCATTAGATAAGGTAAATGTAGATACTGATCAAATTGTGCCAAAACAATTTCTAAAACTAGTCCAAAAGTCTGGATTTGGAAAATTTCTTTTTTATAATTGGCGATACAATGATCAAGAGCAACTAAAATCTGATTTTGTATTAAATGAGTCTAAATACAAAAATTCCAAAATTCTTGTTGCTGGGGATAATTTCGGGTGTGGTTCTAGTAGAGAACATGCAGTTTGGGCATTGCTAGATTATGGATTCTCAGTAGTTATTGCCCCTTCATTTGCTGATATCTTTTATAGCAATTGTTTCAAAAATGGACTATTACCCATTGTTTTAGATGAAAAAACAATTGAAAAACTACAACTAGAAACCGGAGATGTAGAAGTAGATCTAGAAAATCAAATAATCAAAACAAATTCCAAAACAATTCCATTTGATATTGATTCACACAAGAAAAAAATTCTTTTAGAAGGTCTAGATGATATTGCTCAAACTTTATTTTATGAGAAAAAAATTACTGAATTTGAAAACCAGTCTAAAATCCCATCTGTTTTATGATTTTTTTTACCGTAGTTTCGTTTCTTTCTAAAACCATCGGAGATTCTGCATCTATCCATTCTCTGTCTTCTATGTCATAGGCGCTAATTTTTCCTTCTTTAGATAATTGTTGTAAAATATCAAATGAAAGATTGATCTCTTTTTGTTTTTTTGTTTTAATTCTTTTAATGATGTCTTTTCCTAAAATGTAAACTCCTAGACATTCAGATAACTGTAGTTTCATAGTTGGTTTTTCTTTAAATTCTTTAATTATTCCGTCTTCTACCACTGCAAACCCTGTCTCTTCTTTTCTTTTTGTTCTTGTTGCAATACATGCTATGCTATTTTTTTCTTTGAAGACCTTTCTCATCTTGACTAAATCTATGGCGCATAGATTGTCTACAAACCACAAAACAAACTCATTTTCTCCTTTGAGATTATTCTCAATGTGTAATAGATCTCCGCCAGTTCCACTTTGTGAGTCTTGTACAAATGTGATTTTTTTTCCTTTATTTGTATGGTTAAAATAATTTTTAATCTGACCGCCCAATCCTTGATAGTCTGAAATTATGATGATCTCTTTGATAAAATCAAATGAACTTAGATATTTTGTAATATAATCAATTAACGGTTTATCTAATATTGGCGTCATTGCCTTTGGAAAATATTCGGTATATGGCTTGCCTCTTGTTCCTTTGCCACCAGCTAAAATTATAGCCTTCACAGCCTAACGGTATGATTTTTGCTTTCTTCTTCTTGCACCCGGTCCGCCAAATTTCTTTGGTTCTTTTCTTCTGGCATCACCGCTAATCAGATATTTGTCAAAATCTGTAATTCTTTGTCTAAGATCTTCTCTTGTTGATTTTGGAAATGGGTGGTCTTTTGGATCTTTTTTAGATTTAGTCCAACCTGTAAGTGCTCTTGAGATGCCAGTAGCTGCTGCACTAGCTTGTCCCATGAATCCACCGCCTCTTACTCTAACTGAAATGTCTATTTTATCTCTCAAGTCTCCAGTAATTTCCAATGGAGCTAACATGACCTCTCGAGCAGTCTCTTGAGGAATCATCTCAATTGGTATGTTGTTAATTCTAATTTTACCACGTCCTTTTGTAATGTATACATGTGCACTAGATGTTTTTCTAGTTGCAAAATAAATTTCAGTTTTTGGTGTTGTCATTCAGTCCACCCAATTATTTTTGCAATGTCCCCAATAGTTGTATAGTTTGCTGCAGATTTTGTAATTTTTGCTTGTTTGAATTGAATTTTTTCAAATCCACTTAGTTCTCTTGGTGAACCAATGTATGTTCTTAGTCTTTTATGTGCTAATAATCCAGATGGCTTTTTCTTTGGTAACATACCTCGTACCATTCTTGTCATCATTGTGTCTGGTCTTCTTGCATGAACTGGACCATGTTTTGGATGAATGACACTGTTTACCTCTAAAAATTTCCTGTAATGATAAATTATGTTTGTTCTTGTTCCACTTAACATAATTTTTTCACAATTTACAATTGAAACTCTGTTTCCATTTAACAATAATTTGGCAACATTTGATGAGAGTCTTCCTGCAATGTGATCTGTTGCATCAACTACAATTGGTCTGTCTGTTGATATGACGTTTTCTTGACTAGCCAAGTAGTACAACTCCTTTTCCTGTTGGATTCTTTTCAATTAATTCTGAAAATGTAATGACTTTTCCACCTTTTTCTAAAATCTTTGCTGCTGCGGTATTTGAGATTGAAAATGAGCAAAGTGTAATCTTATGTTCAATATCTCCAGTTCCTAATACTTTACCTGGAAATACAACGGTATCTGCATCTTTAGTTAATTGAGCAATTCTGTTTAAATTGATAAATCGTCTTGCAATGGATGGTTTTAATGCATATTTTGCCATCTTTGCCCAAATTGGAGCATCATTTTTGGTAGATGCCTTCTTTAGATCCTTTGCCATGCGTATGACGACTTGATTAGTCATGTGAATAATCCGGTTTAAAACCCAAATATAATGTGTATGCTTAGTTTATTCTTTTATTTCGTTAATCATTTCTTTAAACTCTGATAATCTATTGCTTAACTCGTCTACTCCTGCAAGGATTATCTGTTCTGGCTTTAATGCTCCTGTTGATTCAACTGTTAGTATTCTCTCATTTTCTTTATCTGTCTCAGTTAAAACTGAAATATTTGCTGAATTCCATTTAGCATGTTCTGTTCCACGGCCAAGTCTAGCATAGCATTCGACTTTAATTCTTTGACCTGCAGCTAATTGAACAATTGGAATTTTGTCTGAAGTTGCCTTGACAGATTCATCTTCTGATGTAAGATCACTTGATAATATTGTTCTGGTTGCATCTGAATCTCCTGAATCTAAAACAAACATTACTTTACAATTAGAACAACCTGTCTCACTTTTACAATCGCATTTAGATGGTTCATTGAATCTTGATAGATCTGTCTTAATTGGAATCAGTCCTAATCTGTGTGCTAACCCCTCGTCTGGTAGTACAGAAGAATTTTCAATTATATCTACCGTATCAATGGCAAATACTGGAATACCATTAAGACAAATCCGTCTAAGCGCATTTGCATATTGTAATGGAACTCCTTTGAGCTTGATTGATATTTTTTGATTTTCCTTGTTAATTACCTCTAAAGAAGACAAATCCTAGAAGAAAATTTTCAAAATCCACATAAAAATCTAGCTGGAATTAGGTATGGGATAATGGGATTTATTGAGATTTGAGACTGAATTATCCCATTGCGATTATACTTCAAAATTAGATTGCCGTTTAGTTTAAAGTGCATCATAAAACCTCCTATCTGGATTCGAGGGTATTCTTATGACTTGCTGTTTATGTCGCACTATTCTATTTTGTAAGATTTACTTTTTAGAATGTTCACTGTGCTGTAGCATGCTTTGTTAAAGGATATGTGATTCTTTTTTCATCATATCCAATTATGTTAAAGCAGATAAATTCATGAAATTGTTCAAGAGTCACCCCTCCACAAATTCTACAAATAAACCGTGTTGGTATTCTACATTTTCCACATAATGAATAATTTATCAATGTGCCTCCACATTTTCTACATGACTCATCAGGCAAACTAATCCCCAAAAAACTATACTACCTGTCCTATCTTAATTCTAAAATTCTCTTGATGATTTTTTGAAGTATGTAATTTATCTTCAATTGAAGAACAATATCCACATAAAGGATTAATCATGGTTGAATCAAATTCAATTTCTCCTATTGCTTTTTGACAGGCAATACAAGCCACAATTTTTGTGTCATAGATATTCAATGATTTACTACCTCCAGAATTTTAATAGGTCTTAGATTTCGATATGCCATGCTAATCACTTTGTTTGGATCTAGTTCTGGTTCTGATGATATCAGCATTAATTTGTCCTCATGAGGAACTGTGATGATATTTGTTTTATTTCGATATGATACTATTGCATGTATGTTTCCAAGTGAATCATCAAATTCTTTTCTCATTGACAAGTCAAGTGCTACTTCCATAAACAACATTTCCATTTTTTGTTTATCTTTTTCTAATGGTATGATATTGGAACTAAATCCACCAGCAATCTTTCTTCCCTTGTTATTGATTATTGCTACAAATCTTATTCCTTTGATTTGACACATCTGATTGCAAGTGTAATCATAAATGTAGACTTGATTACTTTCCATCAATACTCATCTCCTTTATCTAGCAGAATCCATGATAAACCAGCTAGATCTTCCCATTTGAATTCCGGATTTTGTATTTTTTGAAGTGTTTTGCCTTTTTTTACTGGGACACTTTTTACCAGCATTTCTGAAGGCTCAGGTTGCCTTTGTATCACGATTGTTGACATGATAGGTTTTTGATTCACAAATATATTGTCATAGATACTAATTTGTGGCATGCCTTATTTTTGATTTTATTTTCTATGAAAAATTAAAAATATGTAATCTTATTTTTTTTAATTACTGGGAGTATGAGATATTGTAATGATACATTAATTCTAAAGTGACACAAAGATTTCTTTTCAATATTCTTATTTTGATTAGTTCTGATGCTAGCATTGTACTTTGAGCCCTATCGTTTGTTTTGATGGCCATTACAATTCTATTGAAAATTATATTTTCTCTTCGAAATAACCTCTGTAGTATAAT
Source organism: Nitrosarchaeum koreense MY1 (assembly GCF_000220175.1). NCBI lineage: Archaea > Thermoproteati > Nitrososphaerota > Nitrososphaeria > Nitrosopumilales > Nitrosopumilaceae > Nitrosarchaeum > Nitrosarchaeum koreense. The sequence continues at coordinate 330,593 of NZ_AFPU01000001.1, forward strand.
CTCTGCATCTACAGTTTTTGTCTGCATCTGTACAAAATATGGTTTGATAACTGTAAAGTTCAAACCATTATTTTCAAACGATTCTATTTGATTCATGGTTGGTTACTCTCTTGCAAATACTTAGTTTTGGTTTCTTGATTGTGGCATGTCTTTTACTGTGTTGCCCAAGATTTGCATCCGCACTTTGTGCATTTTAGAACTAGTGGAGTGTACGTGTTTGTATCATATACACTTGGTATCGATGGCGCAAAACAAATTTTGCATAATTTTGTTGTTTCAAGTTTTTTACCTTTTATTACTGGAAATCTTTGAACCAGTATTTCTGAAGGCTCAGGTTGCCTTTTTTGGATTTGGATTTGACTCATGGTATAGTAATGTATGAACAAATATTAGACAATGGTTAGTGATTTGTGGCATGCCTTGTTTTTATGATAATTTTGAAAATCTGACAAGAACGTATTGTTTACAGCAAAATTGTATTTGTTAGAGATAAATACCAAATTAACATAGGATATTTCAGAAATGACTGATGTGACTGTGGTTAGATATTCTTACGAGGGCGAAAAATTTGAGATCTTAGTAAAACCTGATCCTGCCTTGGATTACAAAATGGGTAAGAAAAAAGATATCTCTTCAATATTGATTGCAGATGAAATCTATACTGATTCTGGTAAGGGTACTAAACCGTCAACTGAAAAATTGCTCAAGGCTTTCAAAACTGAAGATGTAATTGAGATTGCAGAAATTATGCTAAAAAAAGGTGAACTGAATCTCACTACTGATCAAAGACGCAAGATGCTTGATGATAAGAGAAAACAAATTGTTGCATTTATCGCAAAAACATACGTTGATCCTAGAACTCATTTACCTCATCCTCCACTGAGAATTGAACAAGCATTAAAGGATGGACGAATCACAATAGAACCACAAAAAAATGTTGAAGAACAAGTTCCAGACATTGTAGAAAAATTACGTTCTATCATAGCTTTGAAATCTGAAAATCTAGATCTTGAAATTACAATACCTGCACAGTATGCATCACAATCATATGCTGTTTTGAAATCTGTCGGAGTTTTAAAAAAAGAAGAATGGCAAAATAATGGTTCTTTAAAAGCAATACTTGAAATACCCGCTGGAGCAAGGCCAAATGTGATTGATAGATTGGGTTCTATAACCAAAGGTTCTGCAACAGTTGAGGTTATGAAGTAATGGAAAATAAAAGAAAATACGTTATACCTGGCGATGTAATCACAACTGGTCCTTTCAGACCAGAACAAAATGTAATTTTGGACGGAAACAAAATTATTTCTACGGCTATAGGAATTTCAGAAATTTTCGATGATTCTATTAAAGTAATTCCATTGACTGGAAAATATATCCCAAAAATCGATGATCTTGTAATTGGCAAAGTCGTCTCTCATACCTCGCTTTCTTGGGAATTAGATATCAACTCATGTTATGTTGGATTTTTACCTGCTCAAGATGTATTTGGACGAGATTTTTCTGCACATGCCGATGAACTTTCATCCAAGCTAAAGGCAGGCGATCTTGTCGCAGCCAGAATTGCTAATTTTGATAGAACTAGAGACCCCCTTGTAACAATAGCTGATAGAGATCTTGGCAAGATTGACTCTGGTCACTTAGTTTCAATATCTACTAGTAAGGTACCACGCTTAATTGGAAAAAGGGGCACTATGATCCAAATGATTGAAATGGCTACAAACGCAGCTATTACGATTGGCCAAAATGGTTGGATTGTTGTCTCCTGTGAGACTCCCGAGGGATTATTAAAGGCAAAAAAGGCAATCAAAATGGTTGATGAAATGGCACATGTTGCTAATTTGACAGACCAAGTGAAAGAAATGTTAGAATCAAAAGGTGAATCATAATGGGCGGAAGAGAAGCAACCCTAGTTCTACTAGATGAAAATGGAATTCGTTGTGACGGTAGAAAAGTCGACGAACCAAGACGAATCATGATTAAAGCTGGAGGATTGAAAAATGCCGATGGTTCAGCATACATTGAATTTGGCGATAATAAAATTTTAGTTGGAGTATTTGGACCACGTGACGTTCATCCAAAACACATGTCAAACACTGATACTGGTATTTTACGAGTTAGATATCATATGGAACCATTCTCTGTAACTGAGAGAAAAAATCCTGCTCCGTCAAGAAGAGAAATTGAAATTTCAAAAGTTATCAAAGAAGCTTTAGAACCTGCAGTTATGTTGGAGAAATTCCCAAGAACTGCAGTTGATGTATTCATTGAAGTTCTTCAAGCTGATGGTGGTACTAGATGTGCTGCCCTTTCTGCAGCATCAGTAGCATTGGCTGACGCTGGAATTCCAATGAGAGATATGGTAGCAGCTTGTGCAGCAGGAAAAGCAGCTGACACAATTATTCTTGATGTTAATAATGAAGAAGACCAAGCAGGACAAGCAGATATGCCTATTGGATATATGCCAAGTCTAGAAAAAATCACATTACTTCAATTAGATGGTGTGTTAACACCAGAAGAATACAAAAAATGCGTAGAGACTGGAATTAAAGGCTGTAAAATTGTTTATGAATTACAAAGAAAAGCACTTACTGACAAATATTTTGGAAACGGGGAAAAATAAATGACATCGACTAGCGTACTTGATGATCTAAAGAAATCTCAAATTCTAGAATTATTAGAACAGGGAAAAAGGGTAGACGGAAGAGCACTAGATGAACCACGAAACTTGATCATTGAAACAAATGCAATTCCAAAAGCAAATGGTTCTGCAAGAGTTCGATTAGGTGACAGTGAAGTAATCTGTGGTGTTAAAATTCAACCAGATAGACCTTTTCCAGATATGGGTGACAAAGGAATATTCATTTGCACTGCTGAGCTTTTACCCCTTTCTCATCCAACTGTTGAAACTGGACCACCAGGTCCTGATGTAATTGAACTAGCAAGAGTAGTAGATAGAGGCATTAGAGAAAGTCATATGATTGATTTAACTCAACTAGTAATTGAAAAAAACAAATCTGTAGTTGGAGTGTTTGCTGATAATGTTGTAGTTGATTATGATGGCAATTTGTTTGATGCATGTGCTTATGCTGCAACAGCTGCAATTCTCTCATCAAAAACTCCAAAATGGGAGATGAAAAATGATGTGCCAACTTTAGTTGAAGGAGAAGAATCTGATGTTCCAATTTCTACTATTCCAGTTTCTGTAACTATGGGCAAAATAGGAAACCACATAATCGTTGATCCAAATGGTGATGAATGGAGCAGTATGGATGCAAGAATTACAATCACTACTGATTCTAATGGAAACATCTGTGCTTTACAAAAAGGAGGAAATGATGGATTTACTTTTGAACAAGTAATAAAATGTGGTGAATTATCCGTCAAAGTAGGCGCAAAAATAAGAGAAAAGTTAAAACAAGCAAAGGAATCTGGTCAATAAAATGGCAAAACAAAAATCACTAAAAGGCTTGGGTGCACGATATGGTATTAAAATTAGAAAACAATATTCAAAAATTCATTTTCAACTAAAAGAAAAAAGACATTGTCCTGAATGTGGTTCTCAACAGTTTAACCGAGATGCAGTTGGCATATGGTCTTGCAAAAAATGTAGTTTCAAAGTAGCTGGAACAGCATACGATGTCAAACTTTAGTGCAAAAATTATTGTTGACGCAAAAGAAAAAACATTAGCAATTTTTGATTCAATAAACACTGATAACGATTTTTACCCAGAAAATCCTACAAAAACTAACATATCTTTTGATAAAAAAATTACAATATCTGTAGAATCTGATCATATGCCTCATTTAAGAGCAAATCTTAATTCAACTTTGAGATTAATTCAGGCAAGCTATGATTCTATTGAATCGGTAAAGATATAATGAAATCCCAGAATTTGTATTAACATGTCAGCAGGACAAATGCCACCTTGGCTTCAAGAACAACTCATGAAGATGCAACAATCCCAACAAAATCTTCAATCTATAATGACACAAAAACAACATCTTGAGATGGAAAAAGTTGAAACTGAAAAGGCACTTGAGGAATTAAAAAAAGCAGCTGACGATGATAATGTATACAAACATGCTGGTTCTATTTTGATAAAGTCTACAAAAAAAGAACTAATCGATGAATTAGAAGAGCGAAAAGAAATGGCAAAAACACGTGCAACTGTTCTTGAAAAACAAGAATTAAGAATTAAAGAATCACTCAAAGAACAAGAAGCAAAAATTACTGAAATGATGCGAGGCCCAGCTGCTGGTACTCAGCAACCAAAACCATCATCTGGAAGTACACAAATTCCAAAACCACAACCAGACGATAATCCTAGAAAATAACCATTATGTTCATTTCAAAAGGATATTAACAAATTAAGAAAATTACATTTAGTGAAACTAGAAAATTTACGAATCATAGTAGATGAACGAGAACGTAAGAGTGGTATCCCTGACTTGCTTAAGTCTGTAGGTCTTAATCTTGAAATGAAGACTTTACCAATTGGAGATTATATTGTTGCACCTGAAACTGTGGTGGAACGAAAAAGTATTCGTGATTTACTGTCTTCTGTTTTTGATGGTAGGCTTTTTGATCAATGCTCTAGACTAAAAGAACACTTTGAATTTCCAATAGTGCTGATGGAAGGAAATGTCGATGAAATCGAAGAGATTACTGACAACCCCATGATCTTTTATGGTGCATTATCGACAGTTGCTTTAGATTTTAAAATTCCAATAATTCCTACCCCCAGTGCAATGCATACTGCAAAATTGCTTGTTTCATTATGTTCTAGAACTGATGCGATTAAAGGACCATATCTAAAAAAAATAAAAAAATCAACTGATCTAGAAAAACAACAATTATCTTCTCTTTGTAGTTTGCCAGGAGTTGGAGAGAAATTTGCAGTTAGGATGCTTGAGAGGTTTGGAACCCCATTGAAAGTATTTACAGCTACTGCCAATGAACTTGCAAAAGTTGAGGGATTAGGGGATGCAAGAGCTAAAAAAATAAAAAAAGTACTTGAATCTCAAAGTAAACATCTAAAAAAATCAGATCAAAAAACTTTACATGATTCATGATACTATTAAATAAATTAACAAATCTGTGTCGTTATGCTAGTCTCAATAAGTTGGTTAAAAGATCATCTCTCTGACCAAGACATCATACTTTTAGACACTCGACCAAAAACTATGTTTTTGTATGGTCACATACCAAAATCTCAATCACTTACAATAGATCAAGTAATTCAATTTGATCAATTCGGTTCTAATTTGGTCGCTGATGAAAATACAATTGCTGAACTTTTTGGCTCACTTGGAATTGATGATTCAAAGACTGTAATAATCATTGGAGACTCTATGGATCCATCTGCAGCTAGAATTGCATGGACTCTGCTTTATTTTGGACATGAAAAAACATTTTTGCTTGATGCAACTATTATGGACTTGAAAAAAAATGGATTTGAATTAACAAAGAAACCATTTACTTCACAACCTACAAAATTTATTCCAAAAATTAAATCTGAAATTCGTGTAGATGCTATACAACTTAAAGATAATTTGAGCAAATTTACAGTATTGGATGCAAGAACTCTTCAAGAGTTTATGGGAGGTCATATTCCACATTCAAAATTAATTCCATTTACTGATGGGATAGCATACGATGGAAAGTTGTTTCAAACAAGGGATTTTTTGGAAAGTCTTTTCTCTCAAAGTAATGTGTCAAAAGAGAATGAAATTGTATGTTATTGCATGCATGGACACAGGGCGTCAAGTTTGTTTTTACAATTAATGATTGCAGGTTATCAAAACATCAAGTTGTATGATGGATCATTTGTTGACTGGTATGGAAGGAGACTCTCCCTTGAGTAATTTTCTCTTTAGAGGAGTGCCGCACATTGGACACTCTTTTCCTGAAGTATGATTTGTGTGACATCCTGGGCAATAATGAACCCATTTTCCAACATCTTGAAAAGTATTTGTCATGATTGGTGATATCTTCAAACCAATGTTTTTTGCAACATTTGTAATTGCAAAATCGTCGGAAATAATTTCACCTTGCAAATTGATACACAGTGCAATTATTGAAATATCTTGCTTTGATAGCTGCGGAAAGTCTCCTGTTTCTTTGGCAGATGCAATTGCCGTATTTGTTGATTCTTTATCTGGATCCATTATTTTTAATCGATTAGTCTCTAAGAGAGTTCCAAGTGCATCCTCATTTTTTTTGATATGTTTTATCTCCTCGTATACTAGAGATGTTGTATAACAATCACTTGCTGACCCAAACGGGACTCCAGCATAAAATGCACTCGCATCTAATATTCTAAAATCCAAGTTTACTCATCTGTCTCAGTCCTCGTTTCTTCAATCTAACAAAGACTGCTGGTTTTCTATATTTCTTTATAGTTATCGGTTCTCCATATCCTGCCGATTTTACTACCTGTGCATCCATTACTATACTACAGTCATGAGATGATATTATTTCTATTTTTTCATCTGGCACTACTATTGATTCTAATCTGTAAACTGGAGCTACTGGTGTAATGATCAAAACATCCAAACTCTCATGTAGAATTGGACCGCCTAATGAAAAAGAGTGTCCAGTTGATCCACTTGGAGTGGCAATTATTACTCCATCCATCTTCTGCTTTACAGTATCGTTTTGAAATTTTATCTCAATCTCGGCAGTTTTTGTAAGGTTTGTTCTACAGATGTATATCTCATTTAATGCTGGTGGAAATTCTTTACCGCCACTTGAGGCCACTACTCTGGTTCGCTTATCTAAGAAGAACTTGTCTTTTAGAATTTTATCAATTGCGTCATCTATCTCATCTATTGTTATCTCCGAAAGTATTCCTCTGTTTCCTCCTACGTTAATTGTTAGAATTGGAGTTTCATTTTCAAGATATCTAAAAACTCTAAGAGTTGTACCATCTCCACCCAGAGTAACTACTAGATCGAGATCTTCTTTTTTTAATTCATCTAATGCCTCTACTTTTTTTGCACCTTCTACTTCTACTGGTGCAATTGTGTACACTTTGGATTTTCTTGCTAGAAACTTTTTTGTAATGACTCTTGCAGCATCTTCAGACTCTTTTGAACCTACTTTACTTACCACTGCTACTTTCTGAAGTTTCAACTAGTTCTACTAAATCTCATTTAGTTAAAAAGATATTTTTTATTTAATTTGTTGCAAAAACAAATAAGTATGAATTCTATTTGTAAAATAACATGAATTACGCACATCCTGAAGTTTTAGTAGATACAGAGTGGGTATCAAAAAACCCTCCAAATACAAATAGAAAATTAGTTGAAGTTGACTATGATCCAGTAAACGGATATCAAAAAGGACACATTAAAGGAGCATCTTTAATTTGGTGGAAACGAGACATAAACGATCCTATTACTAGAGATATTATTAATAAAAAACAATTTGAGACATTAATGTCAAAAAATGGAATTACTGAAAACTCTGAAGTAATTCTTTATGGCGATTTCAATAATTGGTTTGCAGCATTTGTTTTTTGGGTTTTCAAATACTATGGCCATGAAAATATAAAAATTATGGACGGCGGTCGAAAAAAATGGGAACTAGAAAGCAAAGAATACACTACAGAAGAACCACCGATTCCTCAATCAACATACAAAGCACAACCTCCAGACGAAGGACTCCGAGCTTATCTGTTTGATGTTAGCAGAGCATTAGGACGAGAAGATACTGTTATGGTGGATGTAAGATCTCCGAAAGAATTCTCTGGAGAAATTACAGCACCTCCAGAATATCCAATGGAACATGCACAACGTGGTGGACATATCCCAAAGGCAAATAACATTCCTTGGGCAACTGCTGTAAACGATGCTGATGGCACATTCAAATCTGTAGAACAACTTAAACAAAATTATGAATCAAAAGGAGTCACTCCAGACAAAGATGTTATCTGCTATTGTAGAATTGGGGAGAGATCATCTCACAGTTGGTTTGTCTTAAAATATCTACTTGGCTACTCAAAGGTTAGAAATTATGATGGTTCCTGGACTGAATGGGGTAACATGATCGGAAATCCTGTGGAAAAATAACTTGTCACTAGATCTCCCAGTACTTCAGACAGGATCATTTTATTTCATAAAAGATGGAGTGGGTAATTTTATTTTAGAAGACAAAACCAAACGAGGACTAACAGTAAAGGAGACATCCATTGATGAAAAACTACATGTCACAGCCGATAAAGGCATGATTCATGACATGGATGGAATCGGACATTGGGTGGCTATTAGATGGTATTTTCCAAAAACCCAATTCAATCTCGTTAAAATTTCCGAGTACGCTGAAGCAATGGAAAAAAAGTATACTGAACTAAGAGAGCTTACTTGTCCTGACGACAGTGACTGATAACCTTTTTAAAGAAAATCAATTCATAAAAACCAGATGTCATTACTTTTAAAAGATCGCGTTTGGTCAATGGAAGCACCAACTGCAAAACGTGGGGTGTATCCTCTTCATGGATTCAAACTTGGACTTTATAGATTACCAATTAAACTAGAAGACCCATTAGAGATTAAATCTGTACATGATGGTCTGAAAAAGGCATTTGAAATGGATGCATATGCCGATAGAATCTTTGCAACATATCGATGGAAAGAACAAAACATGAAAGATCCTGATGCAAAGGGATACGAAGAAGTAGAATTGTCTGTTACCGTTGAAATTGTTAGTGGCGAAGTGGTTGATATCATTTATCAAATTTTCCCAATTGAAAAATTTGGTGATCCAAATTGGGTTAAAGATTATAGAAAAAAGGCAGATCATTTTGCAAAGATGGTCATTGATACTATCTTGCGCAATACTATCTTGGCAGATAAGATGATTTCATATCTTGCAAAAGCTGAGAAACTTAATCATGCTCAAGCAACACAAAGACTCGAAGATCTTACTCCTCTTGCAAAAATTGTTCTTAATGCTAAACCAAAAGCAACAGAAGCTAATGAAGATGAAATCGAAGAAGATGATGGTGCTGAAATTGAAATTCCAGATGGAGCAAAGCCTGGACCAATCGATGTTGCTTACAAATCAAAGATGAAACCATCTACTCCTTTTGATGCTAATGGATATACAATCAAGACTTGGGGCCGAAAAGGAGCTAACAATGGAATACTTGGTGTATGGGGAGAGTTTGTCTCTGTTGATTATGATATTTGTATTGCCGATGGAGGATGTATAGAGGCATGTCCTGTTGGAGTCTATGAATGGTTTGATACCCCTGGTAATCCAGCATCTGAGAAAAAACCACTCATGTCAAAAGAACCTGATTGTATCTTTTGTCTTGCATGTGAAGGCGTTTGTCCACCACAAGCAATTAAGATCTTTGAGCAAAAATAAGTAAATTATTTTGCAACTATAAATAGCGACTAAACATTTTGTCAAATTAGAAGATGGTCCTTAATCCATTTAACGTATTTGTTTTTGATCTGTTTATAATATCTGCCATTATTATTACTGCATACACTTGTAACTTTTACTATCTTACATATCTCTCAATAAAACGAAAAGTAAATCCTACAACAATAGAAATAGGAACGCCTACAATTACCATTCAACTTCCAATCTATAATGAAAAATATGTTGCAAAGAGACTAGTCGATGCAGTTTGTGCAATGGATTATCCAAAAGACAAGATGGTGATAATGGTTCTTGATGATTCAGATGATGATACTGTAGAACTTTTGTTTGATGTCGTTAATACATACAAAAAACAAGGATTTCAAATTGAACACATTAGACGCGGTACAAGAAAAGGGTACAAGGCAGGTGCTTTGAAATACGCAATGGAGATTACTGATACTGAATATGTAGCCATCTTTGATGCTGATTTTATTCCACCCAACTGGTTTCTCAAAAAAGCAATACCTCATTTTGTAAAGCCCAACATTGGACTAGTTCAATGTCGTTGGGGTCATGTAAATGAAAATTATTCTGCAATTACACAAGCACAAGCACTTAGTCTTGATTTTCATTTTCTAATTGAACAAAAAGCAAAAAGCAATTCTAATTTATTTATGAACTTTAATGGAACTGCAGGAATTTGGAGAACTGATTGTATCTCTGATGCAGGAGGTTGGCATACTGCCACACTTGTTGAAGATCTTGATTTGAGCTACAGAGCTCAAATGAAAGGTTGGAAATGTCTCTTCTTGCCAGACATTGTAGTTAACGCTGAACTACCAGCTCAAATGAATGCAGCAAAAAGGCAACAATTCCGATGGGCAAAAGGTTCGATTCAATGCGCCATTAAATTATTGACAGACATTGCACTAAAACGAAAAATTGGAATCGAAGCAAAAATTCAGGCATTTGTACAGCTAACTCGTCACATTGTTTATCCTTTAATGCTTATTCAATTTCTCACATTGCCTGTTCTTTTAGCTTCTAACATGAATCTCTATTTGGTTAGTTTTATTCCCGCTTTGACAATTGCTACATATCTTGCAATGGGTCCAGGTGCATACATTATGATAATTCAAAGTATGTACCATAAGTCTTGGAAATCAAAAGTGAAAATTTTACCAGCACTACTTGTTTACAATGCAGGAATGTCTGTCAATAATAGCGTAGCAGTGTTTGATGCTATCTTTGGAAAAAAGAATGAATTTCTAAGGACTCCTAAATATGGAATTGTTACCAAAAAAGACAACTGGAAAGACAAGTCATACAATTTACCATTTACAAAAACAACTCTTCTTGAGATATTTTTTGGTGTTTATGGTCTGATGGGAATTTTAATTTCAATTTTTTCAAACAACCCTGTATTTGCTCCTATCATTGGGTTGCAAACCGTCGGATTTTTCTACATCTCTTTTATGAGTCTCTCTCATACAAGTTTTAAAAGAAATAAATCACTCAACGTTCCTGCTTTAACCAAGAAAGAGAAAATGGAAAAAAGAACATACCAATTAGCAATGATTGGAGTACTTGGAATCATAGTCTTTGGAGCGTTTATGTCAATTAATGGCTACCATGCCGATGTTTATCCACTTGATAGGATACGTGGAAACTTGGATGGAATAATCGGCTCAGCTGATCCAGAGGCCATTAAAATTCATTTAACTGCCATTAAACAAGACCTGGCAATTGTTATGGAGAAATTACCTGAAAGTAAAAACCCAGTCTGGGTATTTCCAACAGAATCTACAAACTTCCTTCGAATAGATCGTGATGTTGAAAACATGCTTGCAACTGCTCAAACACTTACAACCGTTTCTCCAGATAGTGCAGCATTTCAAACTGGTATGACTAACATAGGTGAACGCTCTTTATCTATTCGTCAAAATATTATGGATGCAACTCCATACATGTTTGTCAGCATTTCTAATATCATATTTAGTACAATGTGGATAGCTGCAATTTTAGGAATATTTGCAATTCTTAAACGAAAGAAAGATCAACTAAATACATTTGATGAAGTACCAGGCGTCTAAGAAATATTTAATTCGGTTCTAATTTCATCTACAGCTCTAATCCCATAAATATCTCTGATTTGTTGAATTCTAATTGATTCTTTTAACAGTTCCTTACCAATTGCATTTGTTAGAATCGTAAAGATGTCACTAAATCTGACTTCCCATTTATCTGCACAATCTAAAATTTTACTTACTGCCCACTGTCTTACTTCATGTGGTAATGGAATCTTTTCTCCTGCTTCTATTGACAATCTATCAAATAAATTGATTATCTCGGCAGTTTGTGTTGCCATATTCTCAAGATCTTTTGAATCCCCATACTTTGATTCTGCATGCATTCTGATGTTTGATTGATATTCTGACAGCTTTAGTAATGCCATCACTTCTTTTGATGATTCACTAGATGCTTTACTTGTAGTGCTTTTTACCTGTTGCATCTCTTCAAAGATCTTATCTGATTTTTTATGAAACTCTGCAGTTGATGCGTCTTGTCGTTTTAAAATATCTGAGACTGAAGAAATTTTTTCCTCTATTTTGTCTGTCTTTTCAAAAACATTCTTTTTGAAATTTGAAAAATCTTCTTGGACTGATTTTAATCCCTCTCCTACAAATGCCGTAGAATCTGCTCTATGTGATAATGAATTAATTTCAGTCTCAATTTTATCTATTTTTCCAGATATATTTTTAATAGAATTTATGCTCAAATTAGACGCAGAATCAGCATTTCCTGCAATAGTGGTGAATTGTTGCTTTAATCCCTCAATGACTCCTCCCAAAGAATCAATCTTGGCAGCTTTGCCTGCAACTGCATCAATTGCAATTTTAATTGCATCTAACTCTGTTCTGAGTTTTGATGCCGAATTTACATCATCTTTTATTTTTCCCAACTCTTGATTCAAGCTGGTTATCACTTGTGATGACACATCGATATTTCCAGTTTTTTTGGTTACTTCCTCAATACTGTTTTTTAGATTGTCAATCTCATTACCGATGTTTGATAATGAATCTGTTTTTCCAGCTACTTTTCTAAGATCATCTCTTACTTCGTCAATTCTTTGTGCAATTTTTATTATCATCTGTGAATTATTTCTCATAGAATTCATACTATCTTCTACTTGCTGGGCTAACTCTAGTGTTTTTGGAGATGATTTTTGTAATTCATTTATTTTGTGTACTTCTTCTTGGAGTCTAACTGTTTGCTCATTAATTTTTGTAATTATATTAGCTTGAGTTCTTACTTGATTTAGTCCTGCGAAAAGTTTCTGTGTATCATCTTCTAAAATGTTAATTTGTTTTGATTGTTTTTGTATATTTTCTAATGTCTGTGCTAAAGTATCAATCATTCCTTTCATTGATACAAGTACCTTCTGATTATCGCCGAAAATTTTTGACATTACTTTGATTTCTTTTTGTAATGCTTTACTCGAATCTGTCACCGATGATACTTTCTTTAAGATTGCTGCGGGTGTTGGTTCACGTTTTACGGCTTTTTTTGAAACTTTATCTGCTTTCTTTGCATCCTTTGCAGCCATATCAATTAACATTACAATATGATGTTAAAAAAGTTAGGTGTAAAATAAAAAATGTAATGAGTTACTTGTTGACAACTTCTGGCTCATGTAGTAACTCATGAAATGTTTTTTCTGCTAGCCCATTTGAAGTCTCGATAAACCCTCTTGGGCAATATTCACATTGAATCATACAGTACGGTATGGTACCGTACTATTAATGCTTGGGTAATTGTGATGTTACCAGTTATGCAGTCAGATACCCCAGGTCATTTCTCTACATTATTTTCAGTTGACCTACTCATCATTCTGCAATTAGACTAATGAACATTAAGCATAAAGAGGTTCAAAATCTAACTAATTGAAAAAATATTGTTGAATTCTTTTTGCTGTATGCGCAACTGTTTTTAAACAAATTTGTTCAAGCTTATTGTGGATATCTCTTTTCTTCAGATTGACCTGTCTGGAATTTCTACAATATTTGAACAGTTTATAGCTGTCTTTAATCCAATTACTGACTTTCATCGATCATTTGTCACAGATTTAGCTTTTATCATGATTATTGGGGCAATTGTGACTCTTGCTTTCTTTAAAATTAAACAACCTCTGATCATTGGATATCTTTTTGCTGGTATGTTGTTGGGACCTTTGTCTCCTCTTTGGTCTTGGCTTATTCCTCCTGTGGGTATTCCTGATGTGATGAAAGGTGTGGGAATTCTAACTGATTTATCAGCACTTAATCTTTTTTCAGAAATTGGCGTTATACTACTTCTTTTTGTAATAGGAATTGAATTTCCTTATGCAAAAATCAAAAGCATTGGAAAAATGGCTATCGGTGTTGGTACGGTTGGCCTGTTTATGACACTTGGTGTAATCTTTTATGCTGCAACTGTGCTTGGATTAAATTCCATGGATTCGCTGTTTATTGCTGCAGCACTTTCAATTTCCAGTACTGCTGTTATTGTAAAGATTTTAGAAGAGATGGGAAGAATCAAACGAGAATCAACTATTCTTGTATTGGGAATATTGATTGTAGAAGACATAATTGCTGTAATTTTAATTTCATCTTTACAATCAATCGCTTTGGTTGGAACTGTATCCATAGAATCTGTTTTGATTGTAATTATTGTTGCAATCGGAATGATTGCTGGAACATTTACTCTTGGAACCCGACTCATCACACCTCTGATAGATAGAGTAGCGGCAACTGAGCATCGTGAAATTTTGTTACTTAGTGTATTAGGTGTATGTTTTGGTTACGCTTTATTGGCAAATCTTGTTGGTTTGTCCGTTGCTATAGGGGCGTTTCTTGCAGGAGTGCTAGTTGCAGAATCTAAATCATCTGAAGTTTCCAAACTATTGGCTAGTCCAATTAAAGACATGTTCGTAGCTATCTTTTTCATATCAGTTGGTGCACTGATGGATGTTTCTCAACTTCAAAACTACATTATCTTGGCAATTGCACTAATTGCAATTGCAATTGGTATGAAATTTGGAGGAAACATTATTGGCAGTATTATATTCCGTCAAAAACGTGGAAAGGCAATTCGCTCTGCATTCACACTAGCTGCTCCTAGAGGAGAATTTTCAATTGTTATAATCAAAACTGGAGTTGATATTGGTGCTGTAAGCACATTTTTGTTCCCATTGATCGGTGTGATATCTATTGTTACTGCGTTTATCACACCATTTATGGTACGTGCCAGTGATAAGGTAATACCAATATTTGAAAAGAAAAATGTCTGATGAACTAAAAAAATTATCTGAACAAGTTCATGATGGTGTAACCACATTTGATTTTGAAGGAAAAGATGTTCCATGTATTATTTTAGAAGAAAGAAAGTATGACGAAATAATTTCTAAAGTTGCTGGAAAGTCTCTTGTGATTAATACTGATCTTAACATATTGCAAGATGGGCTAGGTCATGTTTTTGTAGAGGTTGTCTTGACATTTTCTCAAGACGGAATTGTTGAAAAACTTTTAATCAATGCAAACAAAGATTTGTTCTTTTTTGAGTCTCTTGCAAAAACTTCAATGATTGCACTCTCCTCCCCAAAATCTACATATGGAAAAGATAATGTCTTTATGATTCAGCTACCCAAGCCTGAAAAAGCTGAAAACGCGTTAGAAA
Organism: Nitrosarchaeum koreense MY1; assembly: GCF_000220175.1. NCBI lineage: Archaea > Thermoproteati > Nitrososphaerota > Nitrososphaeria > Nitrosopumilales > Nitrosopumilaceae > Nitrosarchaeum > Nitrosarchaeum koreense. Next base: position 345,687 of record NZ_AFPU01000001.1, read on the forward strand.
TCATACGACGCGGGTTGGAACAAAATAATCAAAGATAGATGGTGCAGTTACCGGGATTTGAACCCGGGTCACGAACTTGGCAAGCTCGAATATTAACCAAACTGTACTATAACTGCAACAATCCTAAGGGATGAATTTGGATATTAAACTGTTTTTAACTAATGTAACGTAGTTAACCTATGGATGAAATACTGATGGAGAAAATTAAGCAAAAGATTCATGATACTATTTCAAACAAAGAGGAAATACAACAACTAATTCAATTCCTTTCTAATATTGATGATTCAAAATCATTTGCACTTGGTATTGTTGTTGGAAGACTATACAACGCATTTTATTATCAAACAAAAAGAATTCTAGGTCGTGAACCAACAGACGTTGAATTTGCAGAATTTTTAGAATTTGTTAAAAGTAGAAAATCAGATTTAGAAAATTTATGGTGACATCTTTTTTTGCCAGTCAATTACTTTGATGTTTGGAGTTCCTGGTATTTTGACACATGCACTTCTGAGAGCTTCTTTTGCTTTTTCTAGGTGTGGTGCATTAACATAAAATTCCATAATGCATTGATTGCGTGCAACTCTTGCTCCCAAGCTTGTAGCTTTACCCCAAGCTCTTCTCATTCCTTCTGAAATTCTATCTGCACCTGCAGTTGCAACCATTTTATTTTCTCTTAATAATACATGAGGGTAAATTCTTAGTCTACCAAAATAACCTGTTTCGCCAGTAGCCTCTTCGAGTTTTTTACTTGCTGATAATCTGCATGATTCAATTGCCATGTGTCTTATCTGGACTTTTTCGTTTAAGAGTAATTGGACACAATAATCATAGTTTGCCCTCTTTCCTCCTTGGAATTTTGCAATTTTTATCTGTGGATTGCCTTTGATGAAGTCTTTTCTACAGAATGGTTGCCCCTTTCCAACTCTATAATTAGCGCCATGCATGATAATTCAACCCTGAATGCCCATATTTTAACGGTTAGACAACCTCCATTCGTATCTCCAATGCTTATATGGAAAACCATCAACCTTCTCTCATTATGGAAGAAACCCCTTTAGTGAAAGGCGAATTGATCTCAGAACAAACTTGTGTCACCGATAAAGAAATGATTCATGAACTTCAACTCAAAGGGTTTGGAGAAATTGAAAAAGAAAAATTATTTTTAAAGTCATTTGAGTCTCTTTATCTGTTATATTCAGATAAACTAATTCTTCGTAAGGGCAAAAAGCAAATTAATTTTGATGACTTGTTGAGTGTCTGCCAAAAAAATGATCCTGAAACCCTAACAAAATTTTTGATCTATCGAGATTTGAAAACTAGAGGATATGTCGTAAAAGACGGATTTGGATTTGGTTCTGACTTTAGGGTTTATGAAAGAGGACAATTCGGTGAAAAAGGAGCAAAATTTCTAATTTTTGGTCTCAATGAAGGTCAGCAAGAAAAAATGGGTACTCTTCAGAAAAAGATTGAACAAATAACTCAGATGGGTAAAGAACCTGTAATTGCTGTTATTGAAAGACGTGGAGAAGTAATTTATTATAAAATTAATCGAATGAATTTTTATGAAAACAAAGCAGGTCTAGAAGAACTGTCTCAACTTTAAACTTCAAACACCCATTCAGGTGAATATTTCAAAAGATTGTTTCTTTCTGCTTCCATAAAGTCATGAACTTGAACAAATTTTGTTTTGTTTTCCCACAAGTCTTCGAAATCTTTAATCTTTCTCTCTATTCGTGATTTATCATTCCATGATGTAAATACATCCACTGATTCAAAATCTCTAACGTTGGTAGAAAGCGATGATGAAGTTCCAGTAAATGCCACTGCATCTCCAGTTCCATCTTTGAATATCCCAATTCTTTCTGAAAACAAATTGGAAACCATTTCTGAATTTGTAATTGCTATTTTTAATTCAATTTGGCCATTATTTATGAAATCTTGCAGCTTTTGAATTTTAATGTCTCTGATTAACTTTCCATCAAAACGTTTGGTGTATTTTTCATTGAAGAGTTTTGTTAGTAGGTTAAGATCTCCTATTTTGAATTTATTGCCTGTGACCATTCTTAATCTTGCTTTACCTGAAGTAAAATTATCAAAACCCATTGCAATGCCTGCTAGATTTCGGATTGACAAAAAATCTACACATCTATCATATTCTGTACATGTAGATAGACACGGAAAGAAAAATTCTGCAACTATATCATTTCTATCTGAACGGTACTCTTCTTCGAACTTGATATCTCGTAATCGCAATATTTTTTTAATATAATTTTGTTATTTAAACAAACAATTCTTTGCCAACTATGATCAAATCTTGTATTTCTTTTTCATGTAAAGATATTTTAAACTTGAAAATTGGATTTTGTTGCTCATAAATTGACAGTAAAAAATGAAAAGATTACTCGTTCAGCTTGGTTTATCCTTGGAACCCTTAGTTGTTTGGGATTAATTGCCATGTATGCTGAAACGATGATCTTACCAGCAATACCTACACTTATCGAAGAATTTGTTATGCCCTATAGCACATCCTCGTGGATTTTATCCTCATACATGATTGCAGGCGCAGTTGCAACCCCAATTGCTGGCAAATTATCTGACGTGTATGGTAGAAAGAAAGTTTTGCTGATTGTAATGTCAATTTACTCTGCAGGAATTTTAGCTGGAGGATTTGCAGATAGCTTACCATTTATGATTGCAGCAAGAGTAGCTCAAGGAGTGGGTATCTCCATGTTCCCAATCGCATTTGGAATAATTAGGGAGGTGTTGCCTGAAAAGAAATTAGCAGTTGGACAGTCTATTTTTACTGCAACATTTCCAGCTGGTGCTACGTTAGGTTTGTTGATGGGTGCAAATATTATTCAAAATTATGGCTGGCATGCAACATTCTTTACCGTTTTTCCTATTGCAGTGTTGCTTGGTTTGTTCATATTAAAATTCATTCATGTAAAATCATTATCAAGTATTTCAGAAAATAAAATTTCTTTAGACATCAAAGGTTCCATCTTTCTTGCCATTACAATAATTTCATTTCTAGTTGGTATTTCTTACTTGGAAAACAATACCGAGGATGTCATTGAATCTATTTTATTTTTTGTTATAACCGTTACATCATTAATAATATTTATCGCAATAGAGAAGAAAGTACAATCACCGTTAATTGACATGAAACTCTTGAAAAACAAAATGCTGCTTTTTGGAATGCTGATTTTGCTTATTGCAGGATTATGCACTTTCATGGTGTATCAAACAATTCCAATTATGATACAAAGCCCACAACCATTAGGTTTTGGAGGTTCTGAACTAACAACTGCCACTGTACAGATGCCATTTATGATAATCTTTCTAGTTGGTAGTATCTTGTCAGGTTTTGCATTAGAGAAGATTGGAAATAAGAGGCTCACTGTAATTGGAACAGTAGTAGGTGCTATTGGATTTTTTAGTCTTCTCATGTTCCATTCTACAGATTACATGGTAACAGTTACTCTAGCGATAATTGCTGCAGGGTTGTCGCTTGCATTTATTGGTGGATTTAACATTGTTTTGTTATCTACTCCAATTCAATTTGCAGGAATAGCACTTGGCATGACATTGCTTTTTAATTTGATTGGTCAATCCATTGGACCTTCTATTGCAGGAATGTTTCAGCAAATGCATCAAGGTACAATAGAGGGAATTTCAGGTAGCTTTCCAACCCATGAGGCATACACTATGATTTTTGTTACTGCATTTGCAATATCACTTGTATCAGTTGCTTTTGCCATTACGCTAAACCGAAAAATTATTGCATAAATCGAACCTAAAATTAATGGATTATCAAAAATTAAATGCTCCCGTCGGGATTTGAACCCGAGATCACTGCCTTGAGAGGGCAGTATGCTTAGCCGGACTACACCACAGGAGCTTGTTCCAAAACAATCTCCATCTCAATTTAAAGGAAATGTTTTGACAATGAGTCTTTGGTAAAAATTAGTAAGTACGTTGCTTTATACAAAATTCCAAATTAATAATTTTATGGACTTGAAAAAATTTATCGCAGATCAATCTTTGACAAATTTCCCTGTTGGTTTTGGAGGATGTAGATCAATTAATTCATTTTTTGATTCATGTGACTATGATATTACAATATTTGACAATAAATCTGAGACAGAAAAAATTATCTCATATGATAATAACTTTATAAAAATTCATCATGGCTCATTAAATGAAACTAATTCTAACATTCTTGTAAAATATGATGGAATGCAAATTATTCATGATGAATCATGGGAACTTCGAATGTTTCTTTCAAAAATAAAAGAGAAACGTTCTATTCTTTACACAGATAATGCAAAAAATTGTCTGTTTAGCTCTCTTTTTTGTTGTGAAAAAACTAAAGAAGGAATTAACACTTCAAATGTATTTTCATCTTGTTGGCAAATCTGTGCATCTTATTTTTTAGCTGATGCAATTTATTCTCTAAATCTATCTGCTCCAAATCCTACTCATATGTTGGATATGATGCGAAAATTCAAGAAAAATCAAATAAATGAGCATATCTCAACTGTGACTCAAACTGTCGGAATTGAAAGAGCTACTCTTCCTCTTTTAGACAGAATGATCAAATCTACCATCGGTTTTTCTGATAAAGTAGAACAAAATAATCACTCAAAAATAATTCAACAAAAATCAGACTATTTCATAAAAAACTCAATGCTCTCGGATTGCTATTTTTACTTGGGATACATAAATCGAGATAATTTTGAAAAGATCAAAGACAAAATTGACCACCAGCCAGATCTAATCCATATCCTTAGAGTCGCCTTTGATATTGAAGCTGACTCTAATCTGCTTGAACAGCAGGCAAAACTCATTCAAAAATCGTGCAATACTGTTCTAAGCCTTGTCTCTGGTGCGTAATTTTCCACAATCTTGTACTAACATTTTAAAATAAGTAATTACATTGCGTATCTATGACAGATCAAGCATGTGGATGCGAAGCAGATAGCGGCGATCCAACTTACTCATGTGATTGTGATATGCAAGGTCATTGTATATGCAGCGCAGATTGCAAATGTAAAACTGACGTTTGTAAAGAAGCAGTCAAACAACTGTAAATCAAAGTTGTTTTAATTTTATTTTTTCTTTTTAATTATTCTTCTTCCTCTAATCCCCAAGATTTTACTAGTTCTTTTTGGAATTTGTCGGATTGTTTTTCATCTAATGAAAATCCACAATTTTTATGAGTTGGAACTACAGTCATTCCGTCAAGCTTAAACTCTACTTCATACAAGTGAACTTTTGAGCATTCACACATTCCGTAAATTCTTGATTTTTCCTCTATATTTGCTTATTTGAATAACGTTTAACTATCCGTAATGTGCATTTTTTTGTGAAATGAAGACATTGTTTTTAGTTTTAGTTATTTCTTCAATCCTGATTTTAGGTTCATATGCTATTCCAACTGCAATGGCTCAAGTTCAAGCAGGTGGTGTTGAACTTCCAGGTGATCCAACATGGTTTGCAGGAGAAGGTCTCAAAAAAGGTGATTTCTTTTCATATTCAATGTGTCATGTGGATTATAGAGAATGCGTTCCTTTTGAAATGGATATGTGGATTAAAGGTGATAAAGCAGCAGGATCTGAACAAAAGTGGCTTGTAGATGTTGTAGTTTATGATGGAAATAAAGTGATTAAAGGAAACATGGAAATTGGAAAACTAGCTCCTGAACCATCTGGCGGTACTGAAAATCTTTCTGTATATAGGGGTGCATTCAAATCATCTATTGTCTGGTTATCTGCTTTTGCAAATGGATATGATGAAAGTGGTGATAAAGGACCAAAAAAATTTTCTGCTAAATCTTGGGGTAAAATTGCAAACATTGGTGGCGAGCAAGTGGTTCCATTCGCTATTGAAAAAGTAACTGTCAAAGCTGGAACCTTTGATACTGTTGTTATATCTTGGAAGACTGGTGGTGTTAGAAGCAATGTTTGGGTAGTTGATAATTTCCCATTCCCAGTTAAAGCTCATACATACACACATGTTTCATCTGGAATTCCTCCAACAGAATATCAGTTTGAATTATTAGATTACAAAGAAAATGTTGTCAATGATCCTTTTGCAAAAGTTATTTCTACTGAAGATAATTCTAATTTCCAAGGATGTCCAAGTACCGATTCTCTGAATAAATCCGTAAAAAGACCTACTAAAAACTTTGAATACCAAATTCATGCTTACTATAGTCCAGATTTCCCTGTTGAGGGATGTCCAATGAAATGGCAGATAAACTTCCTTAGTAAATTTCACGACACAGAATTTTTGAATCAAGTTCAGTTTGATCTAATGGTTGTAGATGACAAATTCACTTTACCACCATTACGTTCTGTTGCACAAGATCAGGGTTATCAATATCTGTATTCACCATCTGGACTAGCTACAATCGATATGACTGTTAACCATAAACCTGGCATTGCTCATTTTGTTGTCTATGTCTATGGATTGGCTCCTCAGGGAATTGTACCATCGAATCCTATTGATTATCTCGTTATTGATCTACCTATATCTGCCAAGTCTGGTGGTTCTACCTCAAATATCCCCTCTTGGATTAAAAATAATGCCGGATGGTGGGCCGATGGCTCAATTGACGATAACTCCTTTGTTCAAGGAATTCAGTTTTTGATAAAAGAAAACATAATTAAAATTCCACCAACATCCCAGGGCACCAGTTCTACTGCTAAACAAATTCCATCTTGGATTAAAAATAATGCCGGATGGTGGGCCGATGGCTCAATTGACGATAAATCCTTTATCGAAGGACTCCAGTTTTTGATCAAAGAAGGAATAATGAAAGTTCCTCGAGCAGATTCAACCTCTAGCTCGAGTAGTTCTGGCCCTGCCTCATGGCTTGATTAAAGATACTTTTTTTATGTACATTCAAATTGTTTGATTTTAAAGTTGATTAAATGACCGGTTTATTCAGCTATCCAAAACGACGTCTCAAAAAACTAGTTAAAGATGGGGATTATTCAGAGGCACTTGAATTTGGAAAGAGCTTGGAGAAAAAATTTTCAAATGATCCTGATTATATGTTTATGATGGGGAGTATCTATTTTATTTTAGAGGATGCAAAAAGAGCAATCCCATATTTTGAAAAGGCATCTAAGATAGAACCTAATGACGTTGAGACTTTGACTCTAAAAACAAATGTTCATCTTGCATTACAACAAAAAGATGAAGCAATTGACTGTTGCAAAAGAATCATAAAACTACAACCAGAAAACTATGAAGCACATGGCCTGCTTGAAAAGTTAGAATCTCTTTAAAACATTTAATCTATTTTCATCTCATATGCATTTTCTAATAGCCAATCACAAAACTTTGTAACGTTTTGATCAAATTCAGTCCAGATGTGAACTGAATGAGGTAAAATGTCAATCTTCCAATTATCTGTAAACACTCTGACCCCTTCTTTGTTATCATACATGTAAGCGTCTTGAACTTTAATATCTCCTAAAACTTCCTTTGCCTTTTCTTTAATCAATTCTCGGTTAATTGGAAATCTCTTTTTATCATAATCTACAATCAAACTAAGATCTCTTTTTCCATACATCTCAAATTCTTCAATTCTTCCTTCTTTTGGAAAATTAACAACTAGTTTGATATTGTATTTCTTGCCAACTTCCTTACCGATCTCTACTATTCTTGCATATGCCATGCCTGGATTTTTCTTTAGCATGAAGCGAATTTGTGGGAGATTGGATTTTAGCTGTTGTTGAAGATCCATTACTATTTCTGTGAATAACATGATATTATTAATTTGAAACTGGTTATATTCATTAATCTTGTGACCTGATTAGTTTTTTTAGATGTAAAAATAATTGTCATTATGGCAATGCCAATGGATTACAACGGTGTACGAATCGATGATGGTTCTGAAAGAACAGACAATGTAAATGATTACAAAATAACTTGCATGGATTTTATCAAAGAAATATCTCATGATTATGAAGCATGGGTTGATTATTACAAACTTCCAGAAGATGAAGACAAAATTAGACGAAATGGAATTCGCTCAACCATAGAAAGAACAAATGACTGGATTGCTAAAGTTGCCCAAACAATCAAAGCAGTTGATGTTGTCATGAATGATGGAATTCAAAAGATGGCAGAATCCACAGCAGGAAAGCCATTGGAGTTTGGTGTTTTTGTAAATGGCAAATCAAGCTATACTATGGCAAAACCTGGAATTATAGATGTAAATGTAAAATCAAGCGGTAGGCAGGGAAGAAAAACAAAACTAGGATTTCATTTTAAAGATGATCGATTTAGAATTGAATCTACATGTGGTGCATTTTTAGATGAAACTGATTTGCCAACAAAAGATTTTGATTTAATGGACATTCATCTCAAACTACATGCAGAAAATGCCAAGCAACGTGATGTCATATCCTTTACTGTTACTGTTAGTGAAATGGAAAATGATGTAGAGTTTGAGCGAAGGGGACTAACCACTATTATTCATATAGTGTAATCTCTATTGCAACTCTTTTTTCTTCTGCTCTTTTTTCGCCTGGATATTTTAACTGCGAAATCTTCTCCTCCAGTTTTTTATCATCAACTACTTTTGCCTTGCCCGTATACCTTGAATTATCAAATTCTATGATTACATCAGGATTTGCAACGGCGTTTTTGAACCAGTCTCCATCTGGTCTGTGTCTTGAAAAATAGATTTTTTCATTATACTTTACAGCACGAAGCATTACTGAATGTATTCTGCCTGTCTTTCTGCCTTTTGTGCTTAATACCGCACGAAATACTTGGCTCATTACCATTAGGCAATACTTCTGTCAAGTAATTTAACCTCATTGCTAGAAAATTATGATATTTGGTATGATAAGCAAATCTGACTACAGTAACTCATGTCAGTTAAACTCGAAGATATGCCTGAAAATACCGCCACAGCAGATGACTTTGTTGGAAAAAAAGTCATAGACAGGGAAGGAATTTCTTATGGCAAAGTCAAACATATTCACATTAATCAAAAAACTCTGATCGTCTCCGGAGTTACCATTCATCAAGGATTTAACAAAGATTATTTTCTTGGTGCTGATTACATTGACAAATTTACAGAGGAAACTTTGCTGCTTGGTAGACCCCCAATTAGAACTGGAATTCCCGCAGTTGACATTGATGGTCATAAAATAGGCAAAGTAAAACGATTACACAAAAACCCAGATACTCACGAACTGGAGTCTATTGAAATTGGAGATGGCCTATTACATTCAAAAATAATCTCTAAATCTGAAATTTGGGGAATTGGCGAAAAACTTATTCTTAAAGTAACAAAAGAAGGATATAAAAAACTAGAATAATTTATTTTAAGAATTCTTAGTTTATGGCTTTTTATTACAATTAAGACAAATAGGAATTCCTTTATCCAATGTAATCTCGACATTTGATGTATGACACTTTTGACAGAGCCCTTTCATGTTGTGACTGACTAAAATGACCTTTAAATTTTTTGTGAGATTATTAACACTTAACAATTTATAATTGCAATAACCGATCAGAGCATGTACTCAGTAGAGACTAGATCTCTTTCAAAAACTTTTGGTACCGTAAAGGCTGTAAATGATATCTCTTTTGCAGTTGAATCCGGTGAAATATTTGGATTTCTTGGTCCTAACGGTGCAGGTAAAAGTACTACAATTATGATACTTACCACGTTACTCAAACCAACATCTGGTCAAGCTATTGTTTCTGGGTTTGATGTAATGACACATGCAAAGCAAGTTCGTCAAAGTATAGGATATGTACAGCAAGAATCTACTGTTGATGAATATCTGTCAGGAAGAGAAAACTTACTGTTACAAGCAAGACTCAATCACATCCCAAAAGATCAAATCAATAAAAGAATCGATGAAATTTTGGAATTAATTGAATTAACTGATAAGCAAAATGACTCTGTAGTTACTTATTCTGGTGGCATGAGAAAGAGATTGGATATTGCAGGCGGATTACTACACCATCCCAAAGTTTTGTTTTTAGACGAGCCTACGGTTGGCTTGGATATCCAAACACGTAGAAAGATTTGGGAGTACATAAAAAAAATACACAAAGAATTTGAGATGACTATCTTTCTTACAACTCACTACATGGAAGAAGCTGATCAGCTATGTGATAGAATTGGAATTATTGATCATGGACAGATTCAAATCATTGATACTCCAGAAAATATGAAAAATGCCATGGGTAATGAAGTGATATCTTTAAAATTTGAAAGCAAAAATCCTGACGATTTTTTATCACAATTACATAAAATTGAATATGTTAAAAAGATAAACAAAGATAATGACAAGTTAACAATTTTTACATCAAACGGAACACAAGTAATTCCTGAAATTTTTAAAATCTCGTCCACACTTGAAATTAAAATTATTTCCATTTCGTTGACTAGGCCAACTTTGGATGATGTCTTTATTTCTTACACCGGTCGGGAAATGAGAGATGATGATGCAGGATTTAATCGAAAACGTGAACATGCAAAAATGAAGAGGCTACGTGCATGAATTCTCTGATGTATGATACCTATACTGTATTTTGGAGAGAGATGAAAAGATACAAAAAATCTCGCAGTGGAGTTTTGATTCGATTAATTCAACCTGCAATCTGGATTATTGTAATTGGTAATACTTTTTCTGGAACTCAACCATTGATTCAATCTGTTGGGTTTGAAGGAGAATATATTGAATTTATGGCGCCAGGTGTGATAATACTTACTGCAATCTTTACTAGTATTTTTGGCGGAGTCAATACTTTGTGGGATAGACGATATGGATTTATGAATAAGGCATTAACATCTCCAATTTCACGTTCCTCTATTGCACTGGGAAAAATGTCTGCAATCTCTTTAATCTCTGCAATGCAAGCTAGTTTGATAGTTGGAATTGCTTTGGCAATCGGTGTAAATTTTCCAAATCTGTTGATGATTGCACCAATTATGGCAATTGTTGTATTGTTTTCTCTTGGTTTTTCTGGAATTTCTGTTATAGTTGCAGCCACTGCAAAGTCTCAGGAGACTTTTTGGGGAGTGATTAATTTTCTTGGGATGCCATTATTTATGTTGAGTCCAGCACTATTTCCTCTTGAATTACTACCTGATTGGTTGGCAACCATAGCAAAATTCAATCCTGTGACCTATACTGTTTTACTTGTTAGAGAGATGATGACTGGAGTTTCAGAAGGAGGAATTTCTGCATTCTTAAGTATTGGAGTAATTGCTGTGTTTGTTTTAGTGATGATTGGTTTGGCAAGCTATGTCTTTACAAGAGAAGTCAACAAACCATTTTAGGAAAAACTAATCTTACTGAACAATTGTTTTGATTTTCTATATAGTTAATAGAGTGATATTGTTTTTTCGTAATCTATTATTGTTATTGCTAAATAAATTACAAAATATGATATTTCAATGATAACAAAGACGACATCTATGCTTATGATCGCAACTATAGTTGCTATTATGGCACCACTAAATGTAAATGCTGAATCAGAACCTGCAGCTCCAAACACCAGTTTTGTTTATAACATAAATGGTGCTGGTGCTACATTTCCATTTCCGCTGATTGATTTATGGAGGGTAGAATACAATGCCGATTTTAAGAATGTAAACCTAAACTATCAATCAATTGGCAGTGGTGGTGGAATTAAACAGCACATTGAAAAAACTGTAAATTTTGCAGCGACTGATGCACCATTAACTGTTAAAGAACGAGGTCTAGCTCCAAACACATTACATATTCCTGAAACAATGGGAGGAGTAACAATACCATACAATATTCCTGAAATTCCTAAAAGTGGATTGAAATTAACTGGAAAAGTAATTTCTGGTATATTTCTTGGTGAAATTACTAAATGGAACGATCCATTAATCAAAGAACACAATCCTGGATTGAATCTTCCTAATCAAGATATTGTAGTGGCACACCGTTCAGATGGATCTGGAACTACTTTTGTGTTCACTGATTACCTTGCTACCGTTGATCCAGATGGTTGGAATGCAAAAGTGGGAAAAGGAAAATCAGTTCCTTGGCCAGTAGGTTTAGCTGCTGCAGGAAATGAAGGTGTTGCAGGAATTATAAAATCTACAACATATTCAATTGGTTATGTTGAATTGGCATACGCATTCCAAACCGGAATGACTGTTGCTTCTGTTCAAAATGGTGACAAAAATAAATTTGTTGAACCCACAATTGATAGTATTGCTGCTTCCGCAGCTAGTATTGTTGATAAACTTCCTGCATCTGAAGCCGATTGGTCAGCAGTGTCTATGGTAAATGCACCCGGTCCTAATTCATATCCTATCTCAAGTTTGACGTATCTTCTGTTATATGAAGATCTAAAAGATACTTCAAAGAACAAAGAACAAGCAAAAACCACACTTCACATGATTCATTGGATGATAACTGATGGACAGGAATTTTCACATAGTCTGTTGTATCCTAAACTTCCAGACAATGTTGTGGAGTTGAGTAAAAAAGGACTTTCTAAGGTAAAATATGATGGTGAAATTCTTTGGAACTATGATGTTAAAACTACATCTAAAACAGAAACCAAAAATTCAAACATTCCAGATTGGATTAGAAACAATGCAAAATGGTGGGCAGATGGATTAATCACTGATGAGGACTATATCCAAGGACTGCAATATCTTATATCTCAAGGTATTCTAAAAGTCTAAATCTCTTCATTTTTTATTTTCTTTATTTTTTATTTTCTTCATTTTTTATTTTCTTCTTCTATATAGTACTACGATTACCATCTATCATCATGTTCTATATGTAAAGAACATTGATTCAATTTATAGTACCTAAATTAATTTCTATATCAATGAACTACAAAAAAATAGTGAGTGTCACGACACTAAGTGTAATTGCAGTGTTTGCTATTGCATCTTTTACAGGTCTTGATATTGCTGATATTGATGCAGCCACAGTTGCAGTTCAACCAGAAAAATTTGTGTTTGTTGAAAAAATTTCTACAACCGCAATATTTTCATTTCGAGATGGTACTGAAATGGTTCCAATCCAACTATTTTCTCAAAGCGGTGGGTTTGGTACTACAACGTTGAATCAGGATGATGATCCGAGAGCACCATCTGGTGTTACTGGTCGAGCTAAACCTGCATTTACTATGGAAAAAATTGCAGGTGGAACACCACTTCTTTATCAAGCTGCTGATCAGGCTCAAAAAAATGCCCTAAATGCAGGAATGGAGTATCCGTTCAAATTCTTTGATGTTGAAGTACTAGTTGCTGCAGGCGGTGATGTAGTTAGATCTTTCAAATACAAAGATTGTCAAATTACTAACTATGTTCTGGTTTCAAGGGCTGATAACGAAGAAGGTTACACTGGTAAAGGATTTGCAGTTGTAGATCAATATGCATTTGAATGTAGTGGCTACACTCCAGGTAATCCTGCTATGGACGCCATGAAAAAAACTGAACATGCAAAAACAATCAGTTCAAGTGATCTAAAATCCACAAGCAGTTGGGAACACGGTTTCTATCAAAAATAAACCTCCCTTCTTTTTTTATTTTACATGATAATATTTTATGTGTATTTTATTCTTCAGAAATAATACTCTGAATATTTTCATCAATTGCAACTTCTGCAATATCTCCTGAATATTCTATAATTCTCCTCAGATCTTCTAAAATAAATTTTATTACTGTTGAATTTTTTCCATTGTCGTTTATCTTTGACATAATTTCTTTTTCTTCCTCAATTATTTTGCTTACCTTTTCTGCAACATTTTCCGCTTTTTGAAAATCATGATTTTGAACAGACATCATTGATTCTTCAAAAACTTCTAGTGCTTTTTCAGATAATTTTTTAATTTTTGATATGGTTTTTGGATCAATTTCATCTTCAATAAATTTAATTCTCTTTGCAATTAGACTTGCGTGATCTCCTATTCTTTCTATTTTGCCTACTATAGTCCTATATTCAAGACAATCTGATGGTCGTTTTAACCCCATATCTTCAAGTATGCTTTGATTTTCAACTGCCAAAACTAAATTTCGCCGCATATAAAGTCCAAATCTATCTACTTCATCATCCATATTGATAACTTCATCTGCATGTGGAGTGTCTTTTTCTTCTAAAGCCTCTATTGACTCTTTAATCATATTGATGGCCATTAGATGCATTCTCTTTAGTGCAGATTCAAATGATAATTCTGGCAATCTAGTTAAAATTTGAATAGTCATTGCCTCTGAACTAGATTCAACGATCTCGGTTCCTATCATAGATGAGTGAACCAGCTCTCGTACACTTCTTGAATGTTCTGAAGGAATCTTCATACCTTTAGTTTTGATTTGAATTGTTTTATACCCTGCAAGATATGCCGCAATTATTTTTCTTTTAACTGATTCCCCTGAATCTTTTTGACTAGAAATTATAGTGGCCGTAGTTTGATTTTTATCATTACCATGTTCTCTTGGAAATAGAGTTAATGATTTGTTTGAATTTTTTACTATAGTTACATTTTCTCCGACTTTAATTTTTAATTCCTCAATCCACTCTTTTGGCATTGATATGATGTATGTGGAACCTCCACTAAGCTGAATTTTCCTTGTTTGTTTAGTGTTTTCAGATAGTTTCACTGTCTATTTTACAGAAATTTTACTAATTACAATTTAGTCGATAAACTATATAGAATTATGATCAACACGTAAAGTATAGTGATATGCTAGATATCCAATTTTTTTAACAAAAAAATGTGAATAAAGTAAATCTGAATATAAAACAAAGAAAAATAATTTCAGATAAAATATTCAAGATCGGGGTTACTACTGCTGGTGCATATGTTTTGATAGTAGTTGTATTGATAGCATTTCAACTAGTCTCAGAATCATATCCTGTATGGGAGGAAGAAGGATTGTCGTTTATCACAAAAACTGATTGGAATGCTGTGGAAGGCAGAGAATCATTTGGTGCATTACCTTACATTTTGGGTACATTGACTACATCTGCAATTGCAATGATGATCGGTGTTCCGCTAAGCATAGGAATTGCAATGTTTATCTCAGATGCCCCTCCTAAAATTGGAGCTCCTCTGGGATTTTTAGTAGAACTTTTAGCTGCAGTTCCAAGTGTAATTTATGGACTATGGGGATTGTATGTTTTTAGAATTTATTTTCGAGATTGGTTTGAAACTCCATTACATGATGCATTTGGAGATAATATTTGGTTATTTTCTGGCAATCCATATGGATTGGATATTCTAACTGCAAGTGTTATACTCGCAATTATGATAATTCCAACAGTTTCTGCAGTATCTCGAGAGATAATGAAGGCTGTGCCTCAACAACAAAAGGAGGCAGCTTACATGCTTGGTGCAACAAAATGGGAGATGTTCAAACTTGCAATATTTCCATATTCTAAAACTGGACTGATAGGTGCTTCTATTCTAGGTCTAGGCCGGGCTGTCGGCGAAACAATGGCAGTCACGATGCTAATTGGAAATGCAACTGGACTTGGTGCAATACCATCGTCGTTATTTGGTCCAAGTCAAACCATGTCAAGTATCATTGCAAATGAATTCGTTGAAGCATCACCTGCATCTATTCACATGCCTGCACTAATTGGAATTGGGTTGATTCTTTTGTTAATTGCTATTGTGATTAATGTTGTTGCTCATTTGCTTGTAACAAGAATGTTAAAAATTAAAGAAGGTGCAATTAATAATTGAATGATATTCAAACCCGAAGACAAGAATATCGTTTATTATTCAAACAAAATGTTGCAAAAAGATTACTTGTAGATAAGATTGTTCGAATAATTGTTTTTTCTTGTGTAATAATTGCTATTATTCCATTGGGTAGTATCTTAGTTGAAGTATTCAAAAATGGTATAACTGCAATTAGTATTGAATTTTTAACTGAAACTCCTGGTTCTATTGGTTCTGGGGAAGGAGGAATAGGGCCTGCAATTCAAGGAACCTTGATAATTATTGGATTGTCTAGTTTAATTGGCGTTCCAATAGGTGTAATGTCTGGTATTTTTCTTTCTGAATATGGTGACAACAAGCTTGCAAGATCAGTTAGATTCTTTAATGATGTATTTATGGAATTTCCATCAATCATTCTTGGAATCTTTGCATTTTTGATAATTGTTTTAGTTCTTGGTCATTTCTCAGTTTGGGCTGGAGCATTTGCCTTGTCCTTGATAATGTTTCCAATTGTTGCGCGAACTACAGAAGAGTCATTGAAAATGGTACCAACTACTTATCGAGAAGCTGGAACTGCATTAGGACTAAAAAAATGGATTATTACATTTAGAATTGTAATCTCTGCTGCAAAGAGCGGTATGATTACTGGAATACTACTTTCTGTATCTCGAATTGGTGGTGAAACTGCTCCATTAATTATGACAATTCTTGGAAGTAGTCAATTCTTTAGCAGTATGGATACTCCAATGGATGCTTTACCTTTGAGAATATGGCGGCTCTCTTTATTGCCTTATGATAGTGCCCAACTTCAGGGATGGGGGGCTGCATTAGTTTTGATTATGATTATACTTGGAATTAATTTGGGAGTCAGATATTATTTTTCAAATAAAAAAAATCTACTCTTTGGTAAATTCATCAAACAGAGGAGTAATGCTATAAAATGACTGCATTGAGTACAAAATCAACTGATATGACAACCTCTAATCTTACTAATATCGATTCAAAATCTATTGAATCAAAATACAAAATGATTACAGAAAATGTTACAGTAAGTTATGATGGTATAGAAGCAGTGAAAAATGTTACAATGAAATTCAAAGAAAAATCTGTTACAGCATTAATCGGCCCATCTGGTTGTGGAAAAACTACATTTCTTCGGTGTTTAAACAGAATGCATGATATGACAAAAAATGCCAAAGTTACAGGTAAAGTCATGATTGATGATATTGATCTTTATTCAAAAGATATAGATCCAATTTATCACCGAAGAAAAGTTGGAATGGTTTTCCAAAAACCAAATCCGTTTCCAACAATGTCCATTTATGATAATGTAACTGCAGGACTCCGACTAAATGGAGTTCGTGATAAACGAATTCTCGATGAAATTGTTGAGGATTCTTTGAAGATGGCTTATCTATGGGATGAAGTAAAAAATGATCTTAAAAAATCTGCCATTGAATTATCTGGTGGTCAACAACAACGTCTTTGTATTGCTAGAGCACTTGCTATACAACCTGAAGTGTTATTGATGGATGAACCTGCATCAGCACTTGACCCAATTGCCACTCAAAAAATTGAAGAAACAATCACAGAATTAAAAAAAGATTATGCTATAATCATTGTAACTCATAATATGCAACAAGCAATACGTGTTTCAGATTATACTGGATTTATGTATCTAGGTGACCTGATAGAATTTCGTGAAACAAAGAAACTATTTACAGATCCTAAAGATGAACTAACCGCAAAATATGTGCAAGGACACTTTGGTTAAATGACTCGTTTAATAGATCCATCACTACACAAATTGTCATTTATCATGTCTGAAATGGGTGATATGGTAATTGAATCCATCTCTTTGGCTATTGATTCGTATCTGACAGGAACAAATACAAAAGATCAAGTTCTCAAATTATCTGATTCTATACGTGTAAAATACTATGAAGTGGAAGATCTCACATTTGACATGCTATTAAAATATCAACCTGTTGCAGATGACTTTAGATTAATTCGTTCGTCTACAGAAATTTCATACGCGTTTTCTAGATTTGGAAGGTATGCTTATGATATCACTCTTGTTCGTGATTTGTTTGGTGATGTATCTGAATGCACCAATGCATCCCTTGTTGAATCTACAAAAAAAGTAAAGCACATGATCAAAGAAGCTGTTTTATCCTTTGCTGAATTGGATATACGAAAAGCTATTGAAATTAGAGAAGATGAAAAATTCATTGATCGAATTTATCGTGAAAGATTACCAAAACTTATAGAATCTACTAATACTAGATGTGCTCTTGCTGAAGCCCTTTTGTTGAGATATTTAGAACGAATTGGTGATCATGCAGTATTCATGAGTGATGCAATTAATTACATTGTTACTGGCAAACACCGTCCAACCGATGAAAGAATCGCTTCACATACAAAAACCGAACACGATTCAAGTTCTAATCCTAATTAATTTTTGATATCTCTACTACTGTAAAAATTTGTAGATCTTAAAATTATACTCCTATCTAGATAACAGTTTTAATGTACATCCATTTTCACTGAATTCATGGGACATATGTTTTCATGGATGAAATCCAATGACAAACAACTTTTAAAAATTTTTAATGATCTAGCAAAAAAAGCCGTAGAGACTGCAGAAGCATTGGTTGTATTATTTTCAGATCTTAATAATGTTCAACAACATGAAATAATAAAAAAGCTTGAAAGTGAGGCAGATATTCTTACTCGAGATATTTTTGCTGAATTAAATAAAACATTCATCACTCCTTTTGATCGTGAAGACATGCAAAGAATTGCTTCAAAAATAGACGATGTAATTGATTTCATGGATGGAATTTCTGCACGAACACATAGTTACAAAATTACTACTGCTCCACCATACACATTAGAAATAGCAAAAGAGCTTGTCAATGCAACAAAAGAAGTTGAATACATGGTTTCAAAATTAAGAAACATCAAAAATACTAAAGATATGATAACTCACTGTCGAAATACTAGCGTAATTGAGCACACTGTAGATGATTTGTATAGAAAATCTATTGAAAAACTCTTTGAGAGTAATGATCCTATAACTATCATCAAACTAAAAGATATCTATGAAACAATGGAAACTGCATCTGATAGATGTGTGGATGTTGCAGATGTCATTGAAGACATAGTTCTGAAATACGGTTAGTGGTATTATGTATGAACTTGCTATCGGTGCCATAATAGTAGCCCTGACTTTTGATTTTATCAATGGTTTTCATGATGCAGCAAATTCTATTGCAACAGTTGTTGGAACTAGAGTACTAAAACCTCTTCATGCTGTAACTCTTGCAGCAATTGCTAACTTTGTTGGACCATTTCTTTTTGGAGTAGCAGTTGCAACTACAATTGGAAAAGGAATCATTGATCCTGATTTTGTCACAATTCATATTGTGATGGCAGCACTGTTTGGTGCAATTGTATGGAATTTAATTACTTGGTGGTTGGGACTTCCTTCTTCAAGTAGTCATGCACTTGTTGGTGGTATTATTGGTGCAGGTCTTGCAGGTGCAGGATCTCACGCAATAATTTTTAGTGGATTAGAAAAAGTAGTTACAGGAATCCTTGTTTCTCCTGTAGTTGGATTGATTGGTGCGTTTTTACTTGCATCATTAATTGTCAGAGCATTTGCAAACAAAAACCCCGCTAATGTGAATTCTGCTTTTGGTAAATTGCAACTAGTGTCTGCAACTTATTTTTCACTTACTCATGGTGCAAATGATGGCCAAAAAACTATGGGAATAATTGTTTTAATTTTGTTGACTGAAGGAATTCTGACAACTTTTGAAGTGCCTTTCTGGGTGATATTGATTGCAGCAGTAGCAATTAGTCTTGGCACATTTTTTGGCGGATGGAGAATTGTAAAAACAATGGGGGCAAGAATAACACAGCTAAAGCCATACCAAGGATTTGCAGCTGAAACCAGTGGAGCTACCATCTTAGCTATTTTGGCTCATATTGGAATTCCTGCCAGTACAACTCATGCAATTTCTGGCTCAATCATGGGTGCAGGTGCAGTTAGACGTCTTTCTGCAGTTAGATGGGGAATAGGTAAAAGAATAGTGTGGGCTTGGATTATTACAA
This sequence comes from Nitrosarchaeum koreense MY1, assembly GCF_000220175.1. Classification (NCBI taxonomy): domain Archaea; kingdom Thermoproteati; phylum Nitrososphaerota; class Nitrososphaeria; order Nitrosopumilales; family Nitrosopumilaceae; genus Nitrosarchaeum; species Nitrosarchaeum koreense. Next base: position 365,511 of record NZ_AFPU01000001.1, read on the forward strand.
TTCCTGCAAGTGCTGTAATTGCATATGCTATCATGCTTCTATTCAATTTTTTTATGTAATCTGAAATTCTGAGATGATGTGTAATGAAAAATTCTAATTATGTATGTGAAATGTATATAGAACATAATTTCAAAAATACATTTTTCTAAACATTATTTGTATGTTAATTATTTTACTAAATCATATTTTTTTATTTTTTTACATGTTATTTGTAAATTATATAGAATACTCTTTTAGATCATATATTGATAAACTAATCGTGCATAAAATTAAATGCAAAAAGTGTGGAAGTATGGAAACCGAAATTCTACGAAGAGGAAAATTTTCTAAGGATGTAATATTTTGCCCATCTTGTGATGATATTTGTAATAGGATTTAATGATGTGATTTCTATATAGATTATGAAATTTATCGTGGTTCAAAATACATCATTTTTTCAAAACAGTTTTTCAAGATTTACTTTGACCATTTTTTCATCCAATTAAGGAGATCAGTAATTGATTCAATTAGTTCTTGTCCCTTTTGCGTTAGTCTGTATTCTACTCGTGGAGGTACTTCCGCAAATGTCTCTCTAGTCAGAATCCCCTCAGAAACAAGTTCAGATAATCTTGTGGATAATGTCTTACTGCTAATTCCTTTAAGGGATTTTTTGAACTGTTTGTGTCTTACTGGTTCAGTTGTACAGCATAGAGGAAATAGAATTTCAAGTGTTGCTCTCTTTGTTATCAAATCTCGTATGGTAGAAGTTTCTTTTAGTAATTTTGATACATCATAACCATCAAATTCACATTTGTTTGCAATTACAGGTAGCTTTTTTCTATTAGTTTCCATGTTTACACTAACTTCATTAGTTTCTACTTGACAACTTTAATAGTTTACCTAGTAAACTATCATATGGAACAATCAATCAAAGAAGAGATCAAAAAAAGATATTCAAAGATAGCAGTTACTGGAAATACAAATTGTTGTTGTATGCCTGGGGAGTGTAAATCAGGAGATTCTCCAATTGATGCAACAAAATTAATTGGTTATGCACAAAAAGAACTTGAATCAATCCCACAAGAAGCAATTTTGGGAGTTGGGTGTGGAGCCCCGTTAAATTACCTTGAACTTAAAGAAGGAGAGATTGTTGTTGATTTGGGTTCAGGTGCAGGAATCGACATATTTTTAGCTGCAAAAAAAGTATCAAATTCAGGCAAAGCCATTGGAATTGATATGACAGATCAGATGTTGGAAAAAGCTAGAGAAAATGCTCTAAATGGAAATTATTCTAATGTGGAATTTAGAAAAGGAGACATTGAAGAAAACATCCCACTAAACAATAACTCTGTGGATGCTGTGATTAGCAATTGTGTTATCAATCTAACGACAAACAAAACAAATGCGTTCAAGGAAGTTTTTAGAATTTTAAAAAATGAAGGGAGAATGGTAATATCTGATCTAATAACTGATGTAGAGATATCACCAAATCAGATAAACTCTGAACAGTGGTGTGAATGTATTGATGGTGCCTTGACTAAAGAAAATTATATCTCATCAATGAAACAAGCAGGTTTTGAAAAGATTGAGATCTTGGAAGAAAGAGTATACATGGAAAGAGAAAAAGTAAATGGAAGAAGAATTACAAGTCTAGTGATAAAGGCGATTAAGTAATTTAAAACATGACAAAAAAAATTCTTTTTGTATGTGTTGAAAATGCTGGAAGAAGCCAAATGGCTGAAGCATTTTTTAAAAAATTCATGCCAAAAGGCTTTGAAGTTATTAGTGCAGGAACAAAGCCTAGTGATAAAGTAAATCCCATTGTTTTACAAGCAATGAATGAAATTGGTATTGATATGAAAAATCAAACTCCAAAAACTATCTCACAACAGATAATATCTGAATCTGAAAAAGCTGTAAACATGGGATGTATAGACCAAGAGTCATGTCCTGCGCTATTTCTAAAAGATGTTCTTGATTGGCAAATCCCTGATCCTAAAGGAAAACCAATTGAACAAGTAAGAGAAATTCGTGATCAGATTAAATCAAAGGTGATGGATTTGATCAAATCATTTGAGGAATAGAACTAATGACTTATTCTAACTTGCAAATTTTCATCGTAGAATTAATTGGTACTTTTATTCTTGTTGTATTTGCAACTGGTTCTATTGTGTATGATGTGCAAACTGGTGGAACACTTGGAATTGCTTTTGCAGCCGTTGCACCATTTATCGCATTAATTATTGGGATTTACTGTTTTGGTAAAGTGTCACTAGCTCATTTTAATCCGGCAGTGACTATTGGTTTTTACATCACTGGACATATCTCTAAAATTCAGATAGTAATTTATTTTACAGCTGAGATCATTGGCGCATTACTTGGTTCATTGTTTGTTTTGACCTTTATTGGAACAGAAGCAAATCTTGGTGCAAACGCACCTAATCCTGATTTCTCAATGTCTCTGGTATTTCCCGTTGAGGTTTTAGCATCTGCTTTACTTATGACTGTAATCTTTACTGTAGTTTACACAAAAGGATTACGAGGATTCGGAGGAATAGTAATTGGTGGGATTGTCGGGCTGGATATCTTTTTTTTGGCTTTTATCTCAGGCGCGTCTATGAATCCTGCAAGGGCATTGGCACCTGCATTGTTTTCTGGAGTGTTTGAAAATTTATGGTTATATTGGACTGCTCCATATGTCGGAACTGTAATTACTGCATTTTTATTTAGAAACAAATTTCGTAACCAAAAATAGCCTTCTAGCAATTATTACGAATAATAATGACCAAAAATAGAGTTGATTATTGTCAAAATCTCAAAAACTATTCAACGAATCTAAAAAAGTAATTCCTTCTGGTGTGAATAGTCCTGTTAGATATTTTGAACCGTATCCATTTTTTGCAAAAAAATCAAATGGAGCATACATCTGGGATGAAGATAATCAAAGATACATTGATTTCTGTAACGGATATGGTGCGTTACTTTTAGGACATCGACGTAAAGAGGTTCTAAGCGCAGTATCAAAACAACTCACTCAAGGAACAATGTTTTGTACTCCTACTCAATCTGAAATAGAACTATCAAAACTAATTGTTAGTAACTTTCCTTCAATTCAAAAAGTTCGACTTGTAAACACTGGGGGCGAAGCTACAATGACTGCTATAAGATTAGCTCGCGGTTTTACAAAAAAGAAAAAAATCATAAAGTTTGAGGGATGTTACCATGGTGCCCATGATTCTGTTTTGGTAAAGGCAGGTTCTGGGTCTGCACATAATGGAATTTCTGTTTCTGATGGTGGATTAGATGAGGTATCAAAAAACACACTTGTTGTACAATACAACAATTCCGAAGAACTTGAAAGAATAATATCAAAAAATAAAGACATTGCTGGCGTTATTGTTGAACCAATACTTGCAAACATGGGATTAATTTTACCTGAAAAGAACTTTTTATCTGAGATTAGAAAAATTACAAAAGATAATGACGTTCCTTTGATTTTTGACGAAGTTGTTACTGGATTTAGAATATCTCCTGGAGGGGCTCAACAACATTTCAGAATTAAACCCGATATCACAACTTTGGCAAAGGCTTTGGGAAGTGGCTTTGCAGTTGCAGCAGTAGGTGGCAAAAAAGAGATTATGGATCTTCTTTCTCCTGGAGGCAAAGTCTACCAAGCAAGCACATATGCAGGAAATCCCACATCTGTTAGTGCAGCTATAGCATCAATTAAGACAATCAATAAAATAAAAAATAAACTATATTCAAAACTTGAAAAATACAATATCATGCTTACTCATGCTATTGATGATATCGCTACTGACCTGAAAATACCGCATCAAATTAACTTTACATCATCAATGTTTCAAATTTTCTTCACAGACAAACCTGTAGTGGATTATATCTCATCAATGAATGCAGATGCAAAAAAATTCAAAAAAATGTTTTCTATATTATTAAAAAATGGCGTTTTTATTGCGCCCTCTCAATTTGAAGTAGTCTTCTTATCTGATGCACACACAAAAACTGATCTAGAAAATACCATAAATGCTTATGATGTTGCATTAAAATCGGTGAAGAATTGAAATATGTAATTGGCGCAAGAGGCAGTCAGCTATCTATCGCACAAACAAACTGGGTAAAATCTGAACTAAAAAAAATAAATCCAGATGCTGAATTTGAAATTAAAACAATTACAACTAAAGGTGATACTGATGCAAGACCATTATTTACAATTGATCAAAAAGGAATATTTGAAAAAGAGATTGACAGAGCCGTTGCTGACAATGAAGTGGACTTTGCAGTACACAGTCTCAAAGATGTTCCCTCGCAATTAATTGATAACTTGATTTTGTCATCTGTCCCAAAACGAGAGATGGTAAATGATATTTTTATCTCATCTGATGGAACTAATCTTGATTCTATAAAACCAGGAGCTGTTATCGGTACAAGTTCATTGAGACGAGCTGTACAAATAACAAGAAAGAGACCTGATGTTATAGTTCGTCCAATTCGTGGCAACATTGAAACCAGAATTAGAAAAGTCTTTGAAAATGAATTTGATGCCATAGTATTGGCACAAGCAGGAATCACAAGATTGGGCGTAGACACTACATTTACACAATTATCTATTGATGATTTTTCACCATCTCCTGGCCAAGGAGCACTTGCAATAGTTTCACGAAAAAATGATTCTGATACAAATTCAATGTTGGCAAAGATTGAAGATTCTGACTCTAGATTGGAAATAGAAGCAGAACGTGCTCTTTCTGATTATGTTGATTCTGGATGCCGATTTCCAATTGGTGCATATGCTAAATCAAATGGAGATGAAATGACTTTGAGCGTTTCTGCTTTTTCTGTTGATGGTAAACAATCTCTTTTTGTAAAAAAGTCTGGAAGCAAGTATGATCCTGCATCTTTAGGTAAGACCGTAGGAATGGAATTACGCAAGAAAGGCGTAAATGACCTTGCAATAAATTGGAGAAAAAAAGTGGAGGAATGGAACAAACAATGACAGGTAAGGTGTATCTAGTTGGGGCAGGCCCAGGTGATAGTAAACTGATCACACTAAGGGCAGTAGAACTATTGCAAAAAGCCGATGTTGTATTGTATGATAGACTGGTAAGCAAGAAAATAATCTCAATGATTCCAAAGACTGCTCAAAAAATATACGTAGGAAGGGCAGTAGGGGATGACACTACACACCAGAATAACACAAATGACTTGATGGTAAAGTTTGCAAAATCAAAGAAAAACGTAGTTCGGCTAAAGGGAGGTGATCCAATAATTTTTGGTAGAGGTGGAGAAGAAGCTGAATTTCTTAAAGAAAACAAAGTAAAGTATGAGATTGTTCCGGGAATCACATCTGGAATTGGTTCTGCAACTTATGCTGGAATTCCACTAACTCATAGAAAGCATGCATCATCTGTTGTATTTGTTACAGGCCATGAAGATCCTGAAAAGAAAAATGAATCAGTAAAATGGAAACGTCTTGCAAAATCTGTGGATACTATTGTAATAATGATGGGATTGTCTCGACTAGATGTAATATGTAAACAACTTGTTGCAGGTGGATTAGATAAACAAACTCCTGTAGCTGTAATCCAAAATGGTACTACACCAAAACAAAAAATGATTATTGGTACTGTTTCAAATATCGCAAAACTCGTAAAGGAAAATAAAATTACCCCTCCTACAAATATCATTATAGGAAAAGTTGTCAATTTGTCTCAAGTTATAGGATGGAGAAAAAATGCTTAAAGGAAAAGTAATTGCAATCACTCGTTCTAAAGATGATTCCGCTGAATTCATAGATTTGGTGACAAAAAATAACGCAATCCCAATCTCGTTACCAACTATTGAACTAGTTAGTAAGGGAGAAAAAATTGTAGATGAGTTTTTAGAATCCATAACACAATACAATCCCGACTACTCTGTATTTATGAGCTCAAAGGCAGTAACTCTACTTTTTGATACTGCAAAAAAAATATCCAAATTTGAAAAACTCCAACTTGCTGTAGCAAATACTATGGTGATGGCAGTGGGGCCTAAAACAAAAATTGCACTAGAAAATGAAGGAATCAAAGTTGCTTACATGCCAAATATCTATTCCTCAGTAGGCGTTGGAGAATTATTTACAAAAATACATGCGGTTGGAAAAAAAGTAATTGTTCCAAGAAGTGGTGCTTCAACACCTTTTTTGAAAGAATTATTGGAAAAAATAGGAATTAACGTAAAGGAAATTCATCTATACGATGTTTGTGCCTTTAGGGATATCTCTCAATGGAATGAATTTAGGGAATTATTTTCAAAAAATAAAGTAGATGGAATTGTGTTTACCAGCGCATCATCTGTTAGAGCATTTTTTGAAATAATGACAAAAGATTATGATGAAAACTCATTGTTGGAAAATATGACAAAATTATCAGTAATCTCAATTGGACCATTTACATCTGATGAGCTCAAAAAATTTAAAATTAAAAATACTATATCTCAGGTCCATACTGTTTCAGGTGCATTTGATACTGTGAAAACTATTTTTTCAATTACCTAGAATTTCCTGAAATTTTGATCACATCTGTATGATTTACTGATTGTTGACTTTGTTATTTTCGAAATAATTCTGAATCTGGCTAAATACCAAACTTTCATTTTGTATTCCCCAACTTTGACCTTTCTTTTTTCCGATCAACTTGCCAAAGACAAGTCATATGTATAGTTAATATATATCCGATATTTTATAATAAATCAGTGAATTCGCATATTATCTTACTATCTGTAGTTTTTAGTCTATTTTTAGCTGGCACAGTATCAACTTACTCTTTTGCTCAAACCAATACCGTAGAAGTTGTTGAAAATAGAATCGTTACACTAGTCGGCGAAGGAGTTGATCCTGATGACGACACTCTAACATTTGAATGGGTGCAAGTTGACGGTGAACCAGTCAAACTATCTTCAAATAATGTTGCAATGCCAACATTCATGGCACCAGAGGTTGTAAACGGTCAAATCAAAGTCTTGACATTCACATTAACCGTAACTGACCCATTTGGTGCAGCAAGTTCTGATACCGTTGAAGTCATTGTAAACCCGGTTAATCATGCTCCAATTGTCAGTGCAGGCAGAGACCAAGTCACATTTAAAACAATTAACGTAGTTACTTTAGTCAGCAGCGTTGTCGATCCTGACGGTGATTCATTGACCTATAACTGGAAACAAATTGCAGGTCAAACAATTCCATTATCTTCTACTACTGGAAAATATCTGACTATTCTTCCAATGCATATTGATTATTCTCAAACCAATCCTCTAACATTCGAACTTACTGTTGAAGATGGCTTTGGCGGTGTAGGAAGTGACACCGTAAGCGTTTATCCATTAACTGGTCTTTTATCAAATAGATTAATTTCAATTCAAGCAGGCCCAATGCAAACTGTACATGAAGGAGACACCGTTACACTTAGTGCAACTGGTCAAACTGCAAATGGACAACCAATCAGTTACTCTTGGGTACAACTAATTGGAACAGGAGTATCATTGAATTCATACACTGGTCCAACAGTAACATTTACAGCTCCTGAACTTCCAGATGAAACCGAAATGATTCTATCGTTCCAAGTAACTGGATATTCAGCTGGAAATGGATGGGCAAATGCATTAGCATTAGTTAAAGTAATTCCATCTAACGCTGGCCCATTAGCTGATGCAGGTCCAGATCAAAGTGTAGGTGAAAAAGCACTAGTAAAATTAATTGGAACAGCTACTGATCCTGATGATGCTGAAAGCAAATTACGATATTCTTGGAAACAAACATCTGGAATGAATATAGAATTATACGAGCAGGCTTCATTCTCTGTGTATTTCTTCTCACCAATGATTAATACTAGTTCTGAAACTCTGACTTTCGAACTAACTGTAACTGATCCTTCTGGCAATTCTGACAAAGATGATGTATCTGTAGTTGTTAGTACTGTAAACTTGCCACCAAGAGCAAATGCAGGTCCAGATAGAAAGATTATTGGAGAATCTCAAGTAACTGTAACTGGTTCAGGCTTTGATCCTGAAGGTCTACCAATCACATATGAATGGAAACAACTAGCAGGAGAGACAGTTACAATTGATCCTACAAAGCCAACATTCTCATTTAAAGCACCATCAGTAGTTTCTGGTGAAACTAAACGAATGGTATTCCAATTAACAGTAACTGACTCTGAAAACCAAAAGGGAAGTGACCAATTGATTCTCCTTGTAGTTCCAGAAAACAGTGCACCAATCGTAGATGCTGGTGTTGATCAAATTGCTGATGAGAGAACCATGGTTAATCTAGTTTGTTCAGCATATGACCCAGATGGTGATGCAGTAACATCCACATGGACTTCATCAAACAGTGATATTGTAATTGATATGCCTTCATCTCTAAGTACATCTGTAACACTTCCAGCAGTAACTACAGACCAAACCATCAGCATGACATGTACTGCATCCGATGGTATCTTATCTTCATCTGATAGCATGACCATTAAAGTTGTAAATACATTGAATCTACCAATCGTAGCAGATGCAGGTCCTGATCAAATTGTAAATGAGAATGTCAAGATTTCATTAGATGGTAGCAAGAGCAATGATCCAGAAGAACAAAAACTATCATACATGTGGAGCCAAATATCTGGTGAAACAGTAACCCTGTCTTCAACATCTTCAGTAACTCCATCATTTACATCTCCAATTGTTGCAAATAATGAAATCAAAGTACTAGTCTTTGAACTCAAAGTCTTTGATGACAATGGCCGTTCATCAACTGATACTGTGACAATTACAGTTGACCCAGTTAACGCTGCACCAACAGCAACTGCAACTGCCAAACAATCTTAATTTTAAATCTGAATTATTTTATCTAATAACATGTATTATCTTTGATTTTGACATTACAAATGATACAGAAAACCAAAGAATGAATTATTGCATCAGTTATAGATGGACTAATAGATTGAGCACACCTATCTGACTGTCTCTTGTTAATAGCCATTCCTGATTATTGATCCGTTATTCTTTATATGGATAGTTCATCAAAATCTGATAATGAAAAAGACACAACTTCTAAGTATTGTTTTTTCACTGATCATGGTTACTGGCGTTGCTGCTGGAAATGTGGTATATGCTGAATCAGATGAAAAACAAAACGACCTCAAAGAAAGACTTGCAAACTTTTGCAACATGACTGATACTGAAAAAGAGCAGTTCTTTTTGGATCATCCAAGAATAGCCCAATTCAAAGACAGACTGGCAAGTATTTGTGAGCAAAGCGAAGATGAACGCAAAATTTCTATTGAATCTTTCATCAAAGAAATTAAACAAAAATCTGATTATGACATGACAGACAAACTAGAAAAATATTGTTTAATGTCTGATGCTGACAAGGAATCATTTTTGACAGATTTTGATAAAACAGATCTAAAAGATAGACTGGATGCATATTGTGTATTAGATGAATCTGGAAGAGATGCTTACATTGATGAGCATCAAATGTTAGTAGATGAGATGCAAAAAAGACACACAGAAATGAGTAATCATAAAGCAGAATATCAAAGATTTTGTGAAATGACTGCTGATGAACGTGCTACAGAAATCACTGACGCTGAAAAATTAGCCAAAGTTTCTGAATGGTGTGAAATGACACCTGAACAAAGAGAAGCATACAAAAAAGAAAATCATGATGCTGCAATGGATTTCAAAGAAAAACACTTTGATGCACTGGAGAGAATGAAAGAAAATCATGATATATCTCAAAGATTGCGAGCCATGATAATGTCTTCTGATATTTCTCAAGAGAAAATGTATGATCTTAGAGCAAAGTACCAAGAAAAGCATGGTGATTTAGATGAGAAAAGATCTGAACTACAAACAAAATTCAAAGATCATGCATCTGCAATGTTAGGTAAACTCACTGATGAGAAAAAAGCTGATATTTTAGCAAGACATGCAGAGATGAAGGCACTAAAATCTGAATTGCGAGAAAAATCGTCTATCTTAACTGATGAGGAAAAACAAGAACTTAGAGCAGAATTCATTGAAAAGGCAAAATCTGCGCAATTAGCGTGGATTTCACCACGACAGCAAGTAGCTGCAGGAATTGATGCTGGAGAAATTGAATGTCGTGAAGGATACAGTCTTGTAATGAAATCATCAAACGGATTGCCAATGTGCTTAAAATCTGATTCGGCGCTTCGAATGATTGAAAATGGTTTCGCAGTTCCTGTCAACTAATCTCTTTTTTTATTTTTATGGATTTGACTTGATGAACTTTGAGAGCATCAAATTTATCTAATGTCAATTAAATCAATTTGAAAATGTTCTGAATATTTTTTATCATTAAAATATTCTATTATGCGTACATCTGTGCATAATATTGATTTTCAAATCGATATTTTGTTTAAACTCTCAAGTTTAGCTTAAGCTATTTAGCTGTGCCTATTTTTCCTCATGTATTTATAATATAACGATGTTATGCTATGCATGGCTACAGAAAATCTAAACATGGATTATACAAAATATGATTTTAAAGACTCTACTGACTTGTATGTACATCTCAGTAAAAAAGGACTCTCAAAAGAGACTGTTATTGCAATTAGCAAAATGAAAGATGAACCACAATGGATGCTTGACTTTAGATTGAGATCTTTTGAAATTTTCATGAAAAAACCAATGCCAACTTGGGGTGGAGATCTTAGTGTTATTGATTTTCAAAATATTTACTATTATGCAAAAGCAACTGAGAAAACTGAAAAGAATTGGGACGATGTTCCAGCTGAAGTAAAAGCTACTTTTGATAAATTAGGAATTCCAGAAGCTGAAAAAAAGTTCTTGGCAGGTGTTGGTGCACAATACGAATCAGAAGTTGTTTACCACAGTCTAAGAGAAGACTTGGCAAAACAAGGTGTCTTGTTTTTGGATACTGACTCTGCACTAAAACAATATCCTGAAATTTTCAAAAAATATTTCGGTAAAATTATTCCTCCGGAGGACAACAAGTTTGCAGCATTAAACAGTGCAGTATGGAGTGGTGGCTCATTTATCTATATTCCACCAGGAGTCAAAGTTGACATGCCATTACAAGCATATTTCAGAATTAACGCTGAAAACATTGGACAATTTGAGAGAACCCTTATCATAGCTGACGAAGGCTCTGAGGTTCACTATATCGAAGGATGCACTGCACCTGTTTACTCTTCTGAATCATTACATTCAGCAGTAGTTGAACTAGTAGCTCACAAAGATGCAAAGTTACGTTACACCACAATCCAAAACTGGAGTAGTGATGTGTATAATCTAGTTACCAAACGTGCTTATGCATATGAAGGTGCAACTGTAGAATGGATTGACGGAAACATTGGAAGTAAACTCACAATGAAATATCCTGGAATCTATCTGTTAGGTGAGCGAGCATACGGTGAAACACTATCAATTGCTTTTGCAGGAAAAGGACAACACCAAGATACTGGAGCTAAAATGGTTCACCTTGCACCAAACACAACATCAAAAATTACATCAAAATCTGTCAGCAGACTAGATGGAAGATCAACTTACAGAGGATTACTCAATGTTGCAAAGGGCGCAACCAATGTAAAATCAACTGTAAGATGTGACGCATTACTATTAGATGATACATCAAAAACTGATACATATCCTTACATGGAAATTAATCAAGAAGACGCAACAATTACCCATGAAGCAACTGTAGGAAAAATTGGAGATGAACAAATTTTCTATCTGATGACTAGAGGTTTTACAGAAGAAGAAGCACTATCTCTAATTGTCAATGGATTCATGGAACCATTCACAAAAGAATTACCAATGGAATATGCCGTAGAATTAAATCGCCTCATCAAATTAGAGATGGACGACTCAGTGGGTTAAACCACTCACTTTCAATTTCGATTAATCATGTCTCAAACACTATCGCAAATTAACTCTCGACATGTTGAAGAAATCTCTTCATCACGAAATGAACCTGATTGGTTAAAGAAATACCGACAGAGTTCATTATCCATTTATGATGCATTACCAATTGAGACGTCTCCATTATACAACAAATACACTGACGCAAAAAAAATGGATCCTCAACAAGTTTCATTTTCTGCAACTACGACTAGTAATGTTCCATCATTTCTTCAAAAAAGATTATCTGAATTAGAAAAAGAGACTAGCATAATCCAAATAGGAAGTAATACACACAAAATTCACATCCCTGATGATCTAAAATCAAAAGGATTGGTAATCACTTCCATTGATGATGCAATAAAAAATAATTCTGAACTAGTAAAAAAAGCATTAGAGGCATCAAATTCAAAAGAAGATAAGTTTACTGCACTAAACAATGCTGCATTTAATTCCGGAATCTTTATCCACATACCACGTAATTTGATACTTGAAAAACCAATTCATATCTTGTCTTGCTTATCCGATGATGGAATTTCTACCATTGCAAGAAATGTTATCTTTGCAGATGAAAGCAGTAAGGCGGTAATCATTCAGGAATTATATTCTTTTAAGGCACAAAAACAACAAGCATACCTTGAATTATTAAACACAAACATTGCCGCAAATGCACAACTTGATGTTACAACATTGCAAATGATGGATCAAACAACTGTAAACTTTTCTACTAGAAGAACCGACTTGGGACAAGATGCCAAAGTAAATTGGTACTCTGGATTGTTTGGATCAATGCTATCTAGATACAAAATAGAATATTTTCTTAATGGAACTGGTGCATCCTCAAATGACTCTGAAGTGATATTTGGAAACAATGAACAATCTTTTGATATTCAAACAAACGTGAATCATGAAAGTCCATCTACTGATGCCCGAGTAGTTGAAAAATCAATTTTAAGAAATAAATCAAAATCACTTTTCAAAGGAATGATTAGAATTAAAGAAAAAGCAACAAAATCAAATTCATTTTTGTCTGGTCGCTCTATCCTACTTGATAAGGATGCAAAATCTGATGCCATTCCAGGACTGGAGATTTTTACAAATGACGTTAAAGCAACACACTCTGCATCTGTTGCCCAAATTGATGAGGAACAGATTTTCTATTTAAAAACAAGGTGTCTTACCGAAGCTGAGGCTGAAAGAACAATTATTGAAGGATTCTTGGAGCCATTATCTCGAAAAATGTCATACCAAGTTAGAGCATGGATTGCATACTTGATTGAATCTAAATGGGAATCACGCGAATTAACAATTAACACTGATGAAGAGCTCACAAAGTTTGTTGAAATTGAAGAAACACGTTACAACGAAGATTCTGAAATTGAGCAGCACTACAAGTATCGGTGATTAACCTGGCCCAGTGGATTAAAGCGTGTAAATTAGACCAAGTAAAGACAGGTCAGCTTTTTGGATTTACACATGACGATAAAAAAATTCTTTTAGCAAATCAAAAAGGAAAAATTTTTGCAACTGATCTAATATGTACTCATGCAGATGCGGATCTTTCTACAGGATTTCTTACTGATGAAGGTGTGCGATGTCCGTTACATCTCTCTGTTTTTAATTTGCAAAATGGTAAACCTGAGAATCTTCCTGCTGAAATACCATTAAACACATACAATGTTAAAATAGATCAAAACGAGATCTATGTGGAGGTTTAGAAATGCAAAGCGCACAAACTACTTTTGCGAATTTACGAAAAGATTTTCCTATCTTACAACGTATAGTTAGAGATAACAAAACACTTGTGTATCTGGATAATGCATCTACAACACAAAAACCAAACCAAGTAATTGATGCCATTACTGATTATTATAGAAATCATAACGCAAACATTCACAGGGCAGTTTATGCTTTGGCAGAAGAGGCAACCGAACTTTATGAATCTACTAGGGATAAGATTGCAAATTTTATTCATATATCAAATAGAGAAGAGATTATTTTTGTTAGGGGAACAACTGAAGCAATTAATTTAGTTGCATATGCATGGGGTCGAAATCATATACAAAAAGATGATATCATAGTTACCACTGAATATGAACATCACAGCAATATCGTACCTTGGCAGCTTTTGACACAGGAAAAGGGAGCCAAGTTAGTATACATTGGAATGGATGATAATGGAGAATTAATTTTAGATGATCTTGATAAATACCTTGCAACAGGTAAAGTAAAACTTGTAACATTTAGTTTAATGTCTAATGTTCTTGGTACAATTACTGATGCAGAAAAAATAATCTCAAAATGTAAAGAACATGGTGTTCTTACTTTAGTTGATGGTGCACAAGCTGTACCTCATATGCCTGTAAACATTGAGAAATTAGGTTGTGACTTTTTTGCATTTTCTGGTCATAAAATGCTAGGACCTACGGGAATTGGAGTTTTATGGGTACGAAAATCTGTATTGGAAACTATGAATCCGTTTCATGGTGGTGGTGATATGATAAGAGAAGTGCACAAGTATGAAACCACTTGGAATGATCTGCCTTACAAATTTGAAGCTGGCACTCCAAACATCGCTGATGTTATTGGGTTAGGCACTGCAATTGACTATCTTACAAAACTTGGAATGGAAAATATACGAGAACATGAAATTGAACTGACTAAATATGCTATTGAAAAACTATCCCAAGTAAAGGGACTTACGATTTATGGCACAAAAGACATTTCTAAAAGAGGAGGTGTAATATCATTTAATTTTTCAGATGTTCATCCTCATGATGTAGCTCAAATAATAGATGAGGAAGGAATTGCAGTTCGTTCAGGACATCATTGCGCTCAAGTATTGATGGAAAGACTAAATGTTGCAGCTACATCTCGAGCTAGTTTTTACATTTACAATACTAAAGAAGAAGTTGACTCTTTAATTACAGCATTAACTAAAGTTGCGAGGATTTTCAAATTATGAGCGGCAATGCAGACATTTATCATGAGATGATAATTGATTATTCAAGAAATCCAATTAATTTTGGAAAAATAGAAAATCCTGATGTTACTTTTCATGACTCAAATCCATTATGTGGTGATAGTATTGACATTGATATGAAAATTACCGATAACAAGGTATCTGATATCAAATTTCATGGTAAAGGCTGTGCCATCTGTATGGCCTGCTCTTCAGTACTAACTGAGATTACAAAAGGTAAGGGAATTGATGAAGTTCGAAATATTACTAAACATGATGTATTAAGTGAGCTTGGGTTAGAACATTTGCAGGCAGTTCGAATAAAATGTGCATTGCTTTCGCTTAAGGTATTGAAATCTGCTCTCTACTCTTATCTTGGAACTCATATGAAAGATTCGCAAGATGTCGATAAGTTAAAAGAAGAGGCAGCAAGCCTGTACTAACATGGATAGCTTTGTTCCTGTAACTCCTATTCAACTTCAAATCAGAAAAATAATTTTTGAAAACCATAATGATGTTGATGAAAAATTTACTAATGATGAAATTTTTGAAAAGATAAAACAGAATGGCGATCTGGATCCTTCCTGGATTATAGATGACATTGAATCGTATTTTATGGATATTTGCAATTCTGGTCTTGCAAGAAATATTGCACAAAACTTTACAACGATTTGGATGAAGTTGTTTGAACCTATGAAAAAACAACACTGCAATACATGTAATTTCGATGTGTATCTTGGAATGAATGAAAAACCGATTTGCCCTAACCCTTTGTGTAATTCAACTATTTGATCTGTATTTTGTAGCTGCTTCTTCTAGTGCTTTTATCATTGGTAGTCTTTCACCTGTTAGATAAAGAACCAGTGCTCCACCTGCAGTGCTGATATGATCTATTTGTTCTGCAAGTCCATATTTTTTTAATGCCGATGTCAAATGACCTCCGCTAACTATTGTTGTTGCCATGGAATTTGCAACCGATGTGAGCAGCCCCTTTGTTCCAAAACTAAAGTTTTCTTTCTCAAAGAACCCTGCAGGCCCGCTTATGAAAACAGTTCCTGCACCAGCAATTAATTTTGAATAGTGTTCTACAGTTTTTGGTCCCAAATCATAAATTTTGTCTCCAACCTCAAGTTCTCGTACATCCATCTCTACTCTATCTCCATCTTTGTCAATTGCAATGTCTACTGGTGTTGAAAAAACATCTGGATACTCACCAATAAGAGCATGGGCTTTAGATACCACTTCATCTTCTCTTTTTATCCCCAATGGGTAACGAATTCTTCCCTGTGCACGCATGAATACATTTCCAATTAATCCTGTTAACAATACATGGTCTGCGCGGCCATTTTGAATCAGTAATTTTATTGCCTCTAATCTGTCAGGAACCTTGGAACCTCCCAACACTATCACATGCGGTGCTTTTGCAACTGTCATTATCTCGTCGAGGTTTCTTACCTCTCTTTCTACGATTCTTCCTGCACATGCTGGAAGAACATAAGGAAATCCAACTATGGATGGATGTGATCTATGTGCACTAGGAAATGAATCCAACACACAAAGATCAAACAACTTTGATAACCTGCTGACCATAATCGTGTTTGCAGCTTCTTGTTGTGTGAACTCGTAATTTTCTTCAGCACATAAACGTAAATTATCTAAAAGTAATATTTCACCATTTTTCAAATTCTTTATTTCATTTTGTGCAGCAATGCCAATGACATCCTCCACGTATTTGATTTTCTTACCCATTAATTTTTCAAGAACTTTGGCATGATTGTCCATTCCTGTATAGTCTTTGTTTCCAACTCTCCCTTGATGAGATGCAACAACAACTTTTGCTTCTTCTAGAGATTTTAAGGTCTCAATAGCTTCTTCAATACGTTTAGTTCCAGAGATCTCCATAGTATCCGGATCTATGGGGCAATTCATGTCAACTCGCAAAAAAACGGTTTTACCTTTTAGGTCAAAATCATCTAATGTGAGTACCTTCACGCCTCTTCTATTATCCCCTTGGTTAAATTCTTTAGCCGATCTTTTTTGTTATGGTTTGATAAATTTTGAAAATATTTTCAATGCTTATCTACTTGAGAAAAATTAAAAATAACATACTTGAGGTTTAATTGATTGCAAAATTGGATTTTTGATATACGGTCTAGATCATTTGTTTTACTGGTATTTTTATTTGTAATTTTATCTATGTTGGTTTATTTTCAAATTACAGAAGGCTTTGATCAGTCTGTAATTTCTTTTGTTGCAAATAATGATGATAATCCTGCATTAGATATTACGATGCAAATCATTACTGAAAGCGGTGATACCATTTGGATGCTGGGTTTTGGCATATTGATGCTTTTGGTAAAAAAGACTAGAAGAATTGGAATTACTTTGATGATTTTAATCGTTTTATCCACATTGCTTACTGGATACATAAAATGTGGAGTGGACAGAGATAGGCCAGATTTTGAATATGTTGGTACTCCGTTTCCAGTTGAAATAAGTCATGATACATTTGCTTTGTTTTGTGAAGGTGGGTACAATGCTTCTTATCCCTCTGGGCATGCAGCCAGGGCAATAATATTTGGAATAGTGCTTGGCTATGCCTTATCTGAACGATTTCCTAGGGGATGTTACTTGTTGTTACTTTACCCATTATTGGTGTCGATAAGCAGGGTGTATGTTCTTCAGCATTTCCCAATGGATGTGATAGGAGGTACAGTTCTTGGAATAATGTTAGCTGGTGTAATGGCAAAAAGAACAAAATTATACAAAATATTTGAAAAATCAAAAACCTAATTCTGTTAATATTTTATTGCTAATCAAGACTATGGCATAATGATCTTTGTCGTGATGATATGTCCAATATTTTATATCTCTGATTTCATTTTTTTGTCTAAGCCCATGTGTGACACCTGTTGTCACGGTGTATCCAATTCTTTTTGCAATCTTTGCTTCCTTTGGCATTAGAACTTTGAAGCCTTCTTTTTGATTATTGAACCCAATTTTTACCATATCATCAACAGCATCTGATGCATCTTTGACATCTTTGAGATCATACGTCTTAGCTATTGGCAAGTCTTTTGGATGAAAATCCATTCTTTTTTAATAATTCTTTATACTAATATTTTTTTAAAAATCTATTTCTGCGATCAATGTATGTTAATTTTCTTAACTGGTAAGTCAAATCATGATTATATTCATAACTTAACCGACGGATTTGTCTTGAATCAAATATTGGCATCACTAGAAAAATTAGTAGTTAAACTAAGACAAAAGAAACAACAAGCAACTAATTTAAGAAAACAGTCTGAAAGACAACTCCAACAGTTGCGATCACTTGAAAGAAGATCGTCATCAGGTTTACACTCTATTGATAGAAAAATTGAATCTGAAAAGGAAGATGTAACCGATGTCTCTGGAGTACTTAATCAAAAAACATCCCAATTAGAAAGTATTGAAAGATTAATTGCGTCTGCAAACGAGCGTTTAAACAGTGAAAAAGAATCTTTAACTAATTTTGAACAAGAACTGGAATTTGCTAAAAATCCCGAAGAGGAACAAAATGCAAAATTTAGAATTAATACAATTCAAGATCATATTCAGGAACTGGAATCTGAGATAAAAATCAGGGAAAAAATGGCAAAAAAGATCACCGATGAGGTCGCACAAATCAATGATGTTAAATCAAAAATAAGCACAAAAATCCAAAAACAGGCCAAATCTAAACCCTCTTTGCGAGAAAAAATGAGTGCCAGTCGTAAGGCTGCTGAAAAACTGACTAAGGATTTAGAGAAAAAAACTAAAGCTGAGGCAGCGGCTGCAAAAGCACTTGAAAAAGCGTCTTCTACTCTTCAGGCAATATTGGCTAAAAAACGAAAATTATCAAAACTAAAAGCTGCAAAGAAAGCATCAAAGAAAAAGTCCAAAGCTCCAGCAAAGAAAGCATCAAAGAAAAAGTCCAAAGCTCCAGCAAAGAAAGCATCAAAGAAAAAGTCCAAAGCTCCAGCAAAGAAAGCATCAAAGAAAAAGTCCAAAGCTCCAGCAAAGAAGGCATCAAAGAAAAAGTCCAAAGCTCCAGCAAAGAAGGCATCAAAGAAAAAGTCCAAAGCTCCAGCAAAGAAGGCATCAAAGAAAAAGTCAAAATCTAGAAAGTAATTTTATCTCATTTAGATAACATCTCTCAGAAATATCGTTAGTGTTAAAGTAGGCCTTATCTTTAGAATTTTAATTAAAATGAAAAAACGTGGTCCTATAATTGGTATTTCTGGTTTAGTGCTAGTGATTGTATCTCTTTTGATTATCGTATCTGTTTTTCCAACTTCTAGTTTTACTGATGGAGATTTTTATGCTCCTTCTATGTTTGAAGGAATGTTTAATCAAATATCTGAAAAAATCTCAATTTATCCAGGTGGGTTAGGATATTATTCTTACAGTCCAAAATCTTATGACATTCCTTTGTTATGGGGAGTTCAGATACTTGACTATGATAATGGGGATAATCTTTCAATATCAATTTCTAATATTTATGGAGATGATTTCGGTGTATTTCCACAAGATGGTCCAATAATTTTTGAGATGCTAGAAATTACTAAATCTGACACATTAAACTTTGAAATTCAAAATCATGGTTCTAGAATGGTTGATGTTGTAGTGATGATTTCTGAAGATCCTGATAATTCTAATGGGTTATCAAATCCAAATTCTCCATTTATAAATAAAATTTTACCTTTAGCAATATCTGGTATTTTATTGATTTTTGGTATTTTTATGTTAATTATAGGGATTATTTTATACTTTATAGACTGGAAAAATATCCAAAACAATAAACGAAGTTTCTGAATGATTATTTTGCTTAAATTATAATTTTTGAAACTAGTTGATGAGTAAAAAATCTACATTAAAAATTACTGTGGATTAATTTCCATCTTGCCGAATTTGCCTTTTGTTAAGGAAACTTCTCCTTTGAATTCATTTGTGTATCCATTTGTAATTACTACTGTATCTCCTACATTTACTGCTTTAATATCATCTCCCCATAATGTTAGTTTCATGTCATCTGCACCGTCAGATATTACTGCATCGCATACATCAACAGTACCACCTGTCTTGAGATTCACTGTTCTTGGTTCTCCTTTACTTTTTACTTCAGCTTTAAGATTAATACCGCTTCGCATTTTTTTTACTTCTGCTACTGATTGAAATTCTGCCATGTGTTTTGACTCTAGTTTGGACAATTATAAGCTTTTTTAAATATTTTTGATTGATTAAAAAAGTTCAATTTAATCTCAAAAAATATCTTGAGATTTTCTAAACCCATTGATTTGGTAGCATGAACAATAAAAATATGTGAAAATTATGTTAATTTTAGCATTTTATGTTCGATCTGGGATAATTTCGTATTTTTGTTATAAATGACGATTATACCCAACTATTACCATTGATTACCATTTATTACCAATAATATATATATCCCAATATGAAATCAATGGCATGAATACACAAAACCCACAATCAAATCAGTCGGGTAATGCATATTCAATGTACAAGCAAAATGTTCAAAAATACTTTGAAAACGTTACAAAAAATGTACCACAGTATTTTCAATCAATGACCCATTTGCAAGAAGAATGTGTCAAAGCTTGCGAAAAAACAATCGATGCTTCACTCTCAATGCAGCAAGAATTTGCAAAAAAGAATGGTCTTTCAACTGAAATTCCAGATGCAATGAAAACTACATTTGTAGATATTAACAAGCAAGTTGTTCAAGCAAATACTGTCCAAAATCAAATTGTAAAAACCACAATTGATGCAACAGTACAAAATATCAAAACATTCAATGATAACGTAAGTGCTTTTGCTGACTTGAATAGAAACATTGTCCAATCTTGGATAACCCCATTCACACAAGTAAAAAACTAGTGTGAGTGATTTTTCTTTTTTATTTTTTACATCTTATTTTATGATCTTTTACCCTTATAATCACTAATTACCAAGTGAGATTTTGGGTTTATCCTATTTTATTTTTTCACAAAACGTATTATCTTTATTTTTTAAACTATTTTTGTAATGTTTCATACTTGGAAAATATATTCTAAAAAACTCTTGACATTTTACGATCTTTTCTCAAATTTTAATCCAATAGCAATCGAAAAATATCGGTCATTATTGAGTCTCATTGCAGAGGTATCGAAGCCCGGTCAACCGAGAAGGACTCAAGATCCTCAAAAATAGGAAATCCTTTCTCTCAGGAGTTCGTGGGTTCAAATCCCACCCTCTGCACTATCCTCTTAAAATTCTGAAAATATTCGATATTTTTTGAAAAATTTAGGCTACGATTTGTTTTACTTTGGTAATGGAATGTTTTGAAATTTTTTTGTGCATCATTGCAATATTTTCATCTTTGAATGTAAGATTGCATCTAAAACATTTCCATCTTCCTTCTGCCATGTGTTGTATATGCGTAATTTGCTTATAAGTATATTGAACGATTGATGCAATTTCTTCCAATTTCTGATCATTGATCTGTTTTTTTTGTAATTTTTTGTCTTTTTACGATCATTTTGTTGTATTTTCATGCTTAAAGTTCAATCCAAGGGTTTAGAAATAAAAAAATCGTGATTATATCGAAGATAAGTTGGATATTTTAGAAATTATTACCGAGTTTTCTTATTTTGGAATTTTTCTTATTCTCATTGGAGTAAATGCTTCTCCAATACTAGTGCCCCCGACATGGATTATTCTATCATCATTTTATGCATTAGACCCAAGTTTGAATTTGATGACCCTTTCAATAATTGGAGCAACTGGAGCAACAATTGGAAGATTCATTTTAAAAAACATAAGTAGTTATTTTAGAAAATTTGTAGGTTCTGAACAACAATCCAATCTTGATATAATCGGTGATTTTCTTAATAGAAAAAAACATGGATACTTTATTGCATCTTTTCTATTTGGAGCTACCCCACTTCCTAGTAACATGTTGTTTATTACATATGGCTTGATGAGGGCAAAAAGTTTTGGATTGTATGTTGGATTTTGGTTTGGAAGGGCTTTATCTTATTATGTAATGTTGTCTATCAGTAATATTGTTTTAACCCCTCTTCTTGAAATTTTTGAAGAACGCTATATTGGAATTTTATTATTAGATGGAATAAGTATTGGTACTGTTATATTTTTTACCTCAATTAATTGGGCCCATTTAATTACATACAAAAAATTAAAATTTGTAAGGCCAAGGCTGTGGAGATTTTAATATGGACGTTGTAAATTTGTTAAAAAAGGAAGTACGAGGGTTAATAGATAATGATTCTGCACACGACTTTGCTCATATAATGCGTGTGTATAAAAATGCCCAAATGATATGTAAAAAAGAACGAGTAAACAAAAAACTTGTTCTCTGCGCAGTTTTACTTCACGATATAGTCTCATATCCAAAGTCTGACAAACGCTCAAAACTTTCTTCAATACAAAGTGCTGCAAAATCAAAAAAAATTTTAAAAAAATTTAATTTTGATAATGAAGAAATTCAAATAATTTCTGATGCCATACATGATCATAGTTTCTCTCAAAATAAAATTCCTTCAACAATAGTTGGTAAAATTCTTCAGGATGCCGATAGATTGGATGCCATTGGAGCGATAGGAATTGCTCGAGTTTTTGCAGTTGGTGGTTCTGAAAAAAGACCATTTTATAATGTAAAAGATCCATTTTGTAAAAATAGACTTCCAGACGATAAAATTTGGACCCTGGATCATTTTTATCAAAAACTGCTCCAATTGGAATCCCTCATGAATACACAATCTGGTAAAATTGAGGCTAAAAAAAGAACCAAAATTTTGAATAATTTTTTGAATCAACTAAAAAATGAAATTCAATAGTTGATTCAATTTTTCTTGCCTCTGGCTCTTGTTCTCAAAACCGCTTTACAACAAATACATCGAGTATCGTCCAGTGACAAAAATATACCACAAAAAGTACACCTTTTTTGTCCAATTTCATATCTGATCTTATTTGGAACTGGTTCTGCTTTATGCATCTGGCAAATTCCTTTACATGTTCTACCCATTAAATTTCACCACAAGGATTCGTAATTGGTTCTTTTTTTGCATATTTCATTTACGTGTTATATTGATATAAACTGAAATTGAATATGAGACTAGTGCTAATTTTTAATTATGTTGTTTTTTATGTCGTTCTGATAATCTTTGGAATTTCATCCAAATTTACATCCGGAATAACGTTGGCATTAAATTTATGAGTTTTTTCAGATTGAAATGCAAATCCGCCTACTAATATTGGAATGCTATATTGATCTTTTATTTTTTTGACTAATCTTTGACCTGCTGATATGTTGTCTTCCAAAGTTATTGAAACCAATACTATGTCTGGTTTGTTATATTCAATAAAACTAAGTATTGATTCTGTGGGTATTGATGTTCCTATGTTGTATACTTTAAATCCCTTTATTGAAAGATAAGTCTCTAACACATCACATCCTAAATGATGCTCTTCTCCAAGTGGAACACATACTAGAATTTTCTTTTTGTTTGTATTACTTGATACTTTATCCATTATGATTTTAACTAGTGTTTGTGCAACATTACTTGCAACATGTTCTGTTGCAATGCTGATTGTATTGTTTGCCCAATCTTCTCCTATTTTATACATCACTGGTCTTAAAATCTTATCAAAAAAGTCAGCTGGATCAAAAATCTTCATATATTCTTCATAAATTTTTACAGATGATTGAATATCTCCCTCAGTTAATTTTTTGTAAAGTGCTTGCTTTGATTTTTTTGTTGATTCCTCTCTTTTTGTTATATCTTTTGGATTATGTGATGCCAAAACCGCTAAAATCTTTGGATCATTTCTATAGTCTAGTGGTATGTCATCTTTAACTACTTCTGATGCTTTTCCTAAATATTTTACAATTTCTTGTTTTGATGTATTTTTTTTAGAATCCCAGACACTTTTTACTAAATATAGATAATTATCTGATTTTACTTTTTTAGCCCTAATGTATACCATGTAAATTTTTATTATATGCACTATTTAATTAATGCTAACTTTTACATCTAGTGCTAAATTTTTTATACCTTAAATGAAATTAGCCTTGTTTTGAAACATATTTTCGATTTTTATTAGTATTTGGCACTAGTCATTTACTGTAGCACTAGTTTAAATAATTAATTTGATTAAGCGTTTTTATGCACTTTTTCTATGATTTGCAGTTATCTTATTTGAAAATAGGTGTATCAAGTAATCTCAAATTAAATAAATCATGAATCAAAAAATAGGTCATCCTACATCTTCTGGATTCGCTTCTTATTCCATATTAGTTACGGGTGCTACTGGATTTATTGGTTCTAGGTTAATCTCGACATTAGCTTCTTCTGGTTTTACTATTAAGGGGATGAGTAGGAGAAAGCTTTCTGATACACATAATGTAAAGTACGTCCAGGCTGATGTTTTTGATGTTGAGCAATTAGAAAAAGCAATGATTGGAATTGATATTGTCTATTACCTTCTCCATTCAATGGAAGGAGATAAGGAACATTGGAGGGAATTTGCAGCAAGAGAGCGAATTCAAGCTCAAAATTTTCTCAAAGCTGCTACCAAAGCTAATGTGAAAAGAATAATCTATCTTGGTGGGTTAGTAAATGACAGTTTGGAATTATCCCCTCACATGCAGAGCAGAAAAGAAGTTGGTGAAATACTTGCTTCTGGTGGTATTCCTGTAACTCAATTACGAGCATCTTTGATCATAGGTGCCCAAGGAGGTTCATATGCAATGCTTCGATATCTTGTAGAACGATTACGAATTATGGTTACACCGTCATGGGTAAAATCACTTGCACAACCTATTGCGGTTGATGATGTTATAAAATATCTTGTAGGTTGTATGAGTCATCTTGAAACAAGTGGTAAAATCTATGAAATTGGAGGACCAGATAAAATGACGTATGAAGAATTAATGCGTGTTTACTCTGCTTATCTAAATAAAAATCTCTTTGTAATCCAAATTCCTTTTCTAACAACTAGGCTTTCATCGTATTGGGTGGATCTAATTACTCCTGTAAAGGCTTCTCTAGCACGCCCATTGATAGATAGTTTAGTTCATGATACAGTCGTAAATGACGATTCGATTACTAAGATTATCCCAATTCAATTAAAATCAGTTAGAGAATCCATTGATATTGCAACAAAAGAGATGAGAGAAAATCCTCCCGAAATAAATCATAGAGAAGAAAAAACTGGCTTTAAAATAAATCAAAAACTCTTACTTGGTTCCCTAACTGTGATGGCAATAATTGGAACTACGCATTATTGGCTTGATGATCGGCCTGAAGTTTATACGCCAATTTGGCTTTTAGCTGGAATTATTTGGTATGCTGGAATTGTATCTGCAATTATTTTTGTTAATAGTAAAACTAGATTGGGATTTATGATCAGCGGTGTTTTATCTTGGATAACTCTGATTTTTTGGTCACTTGATAACTTCAATCTTGTTTTTAATACTTCTATATTGGCTTCACCTCCAAATGAAATGTTCGCTTTAAGGAATTTTATAGGACTTGCTGTTGTATCGATTGCAATAATTGCATCTCATAATACTTTTCACAAGGTCATTGATTATCAAAACAAAGGGAAACCTGTTTAGATTTTTTAATTATTAATAATCTCCGTATCTATAATAAAACATGGAATAACTTGATTAGAGTTTTTTAATGCATAAATTAATCCTGTATTGTCTTCTAATCTTAAATCTCGACAAAATACAAATAGAAATTTATTATATTTTGACATTTGATATTATCTTAATTACGTTATTCATCCTCTTTGATATTTGTTGGTTGAAATATTGATCTATGTTCAATATCTGAATATAACAAAAAATATGTTTGACTTGCAAGATATGTATCATCACAACGATAAGTAATAGGGCTTATCTCTAAGAGAATCTGACCTATGGTTTTTTTACCCTCCCTAAATTGATCTAAATTATTCAAAAATGTTCTTTTTTCATTTTGATCTAAATGTTTTAAAAAATAACCAAAAATATGCATGATTACATTAGAATGTGTTCTTACTGTTGGTTTTTTATCCATTGCGAGTTTTAGATGATTCTCATACTCTTGTAATAATTCTGAAAATGGTATTTTTCTATGACTTGCAACAATATTTCCTAATTTTTTTAACTCTACTTGATCATGTGCCATTATCATGAATTTGTTGGCAGTGTGAAACGCTAACATGTTTTTGAATTTATTTGAACTTTTTACATCTTCAAATCTTTGTATCACATAATCTGATATGTCTTTTTCAGATATTTTGCAATCTTTATCATTAAAGTATGGATTTAGTTTATTCACTTTTTTTATTTTTGTTTCATTGCTTAAATAACCAATTTCATTTTTTTCCTATTGGCACTAGTCTAAATTTCTCTTTTCTTAGGAGTTAGCACTATATGGAAATTTAGCACCATCTTAAATATGATAACTGCTAAAAAATCAATAATGAAAACAACAATTACCATCATAACTGCAATTATTTTGGTTGGTTCAACTACATTTGCTAGTGCAGAAGGAGTTCCAGCATGGATAAAAAATAATGCAGGATGGTGGGCAGATGGTACAATATCTGAATCTGAATTCATTCAAGGAATACAATTTTTGATAAAAGAAAATGTAATTGTAATTCCTCCAACTACTATGTCTGCAGAAAAATCTCAATCAGTTCCTGAATGGATAAAAAATAATGCAGGATGGTGGGCAGATGGAACAATTACAGATAAAGAATTTGTCAATGGTATTCAGCATTTGATAAAAACCGGAGTGATTTCAGTTTCTGCTGAAATTAAATCTCCTGAATCTCTACCTGTTTCATCCGATGATTCAAAACTTGCATCACTTGAAGCAGAATTAGAAAAATGCGCCGAAATCAAACAGGCATATCCTAGATTAAATTGTGAAAGAACCGCAAAACATGCAATCGAAGCTTACACAATAATTGCAAATGGACAATCATACCATGTAGGTCCTCTAGTTTATTATTGGACAGGTCTAGACACTGAAGGAAATTCATTTGAAATATCTGAAAGTGGGCAAGCTATTTTATCCATAAGAATTTTAGCTGTAAACACTAGTAATGACAATGTTTCTATGATGTGTACTGGTCCTGCAGTTTGTAACTATGATGTTTGGAATGGCGATAAAGCATTCAAGTATTCTGGAATGGATTTTACAAATGGACAAATTGTCGTAAAACCTGGTACCTCTGAAATATTCAACATGTTATTTGGACCAAACATTGGATATGGTGGAACTACATTTGAATATGATTCATCTAAGGAATATTTCTTTAGAATATCTGAACCATATGGCAAGATGTCTATTCCTTTAGGACTACCATAGGCTTTTTTCATAACTCTTTTTTATTTTTTTATCCATAGTCAATATATCGATTATATCTCTTCTCAACTTCTACGTTTGTCCCAGAAATAATTTTATGATATTCTTCTTGTTTTCTTGATTCAATGTATTTTGCTATCTCTGTAAGACCTTTGTCTGTTTTGTATGATTCAAAGACAGGTTCCATCATTTTTAGGTATTCTAAAACTTTTTTCCTATACTCTTCACGAGTAGGATTTTTAATTTTGTTTAATCTAAACCAAATTACTGCCCAGCTTGAGCCTACTATGTGTGGTAATAAATCAAAAGCCCTTTCTATCTCAAAACGTTCATCGTTTCTCATGCTTTTTGAAGAAACTTTGCTGCAGATTTTGCAAAATATGTTACAATCATGTCTGCACCAGCTCGTTTAATTGAATAAAGTATCTCTTCTGTAATGTCTTTTTCATTTATCCAGCCTTGTTTTGATGCGCCTTTAACTAATGCATATTCTCCAGATACACTATATGCTGCAACTGGAACATTGAATCTTCTACGAGTTTCTGCTATCAAATCAAGATATGCTAAAGCTGGCTTAATCATTACAATATCTACTCCTTCGTTGATGTCCATTTCAACTTCCATCATTGCTTCACGTGCATTTGTAAATGGAACTTGGTACGTCTTTCTATCTCCAAACTTTGGTGCACATTCTGCTGCATCTCTAAATGGTGAATAAAATGATGAACGGTGTTTTGCAGAATGCGACATTATGGACACATCTTTGAAACCTTCTTCGTCTAATGCTTTTCTAATGGCAGATACTTGTCCGTCCATCATTGCAGATGGTGAAACAGTATCAACACCAGCTTTTGCTTGACTGACTGCAATTTTTGCTAGTGTTTCTAGACTAGAGTCGTTATCTACTTTATCTCCCTTGATTATTCCACAATGACCTGTTGATGTAAATTGACATAAGCATACATCTGCCATGATTACTATTTTATCCCCAAAATTTTCTCTAATCTGAGAAATCGCCTTTTGAACAATTCCTTTATCATCAAATGCCGAAGTACCTGCATCATCTTTCTTTGTAGGAATTCCAAACAGCATGATAGATGGGATGTTTAGATCAGAGATTGTTCCAATTTCGTCATTGATGTCTTCTAAAGGTAATCTCTCAATTTCTGACATTGATTCAACTTTTATTCGAGATTTGAGGTCTTCTTGAACAAATACTGGACAAATTAGATCTCTTGGTGTTAAAGTGGTTTCCTGAATTAATTCTCGCATTTTTTCTGATGTTCTTAATCTACGAAGTCGTCTGGTTGGAAATGACATCATCAAAATTTATTCTGGGTCAGATATAATTCTAGTCTAATTCTTTTTGTTTTTTATAGTCAAATAATTTACTTGCCATTTCGATAATATCTGGCTCACCTTGTTCTGATGCCTTGCGGATATTATTCATAGGTGTTGATACGATACTTTCTACTACAGCCTTTGTCAATTCTTCAATAATTTTGATTTTTTTCTCATCTTTTTCATTAAGCATTTGAAGTGCTTTTTGTAATTCTTTTACTCTTAGAGAATCTATATTTTTGAAGACATCTTTTACCAATGGTTCTGCATCTAATCTTTTCATTGAGGCCTCTAGTACAGATACTTCCTCACTAATTATATTTTCAACACTTTTTACCTTGTTTAATCGTGATTTCATATTTTTTTCAACCATCTCGGCAATTTGATCTAAATTCATTAATTTCACTGCACCTATAGTTGCAACTTTCTCATCAACTGTTCTAGGGTTTGATAAATCTAGAATCATCATTCCACTTTTCTTTATTTTCATTGCTTTTACTATTCTTTCTTGAGTAACTAAAAAGTAAGGAGCAGTTGTTGCGACAAATAATACATCATAATTTTCAAATCCAGATAAGACATCTTCGAATTTTACAGGTTTTCCTCCCATGGTTTCACAAAATGCCTGGGATCTATCCATTGTCCTGCTAGTTACAACAAAATCATATCCTCTTCGTGCAAGTGATTTTGCAACAAGCGTTGATACCTCGCCAGTTCCAATTAGCAAAATTTTCTTTAGTTTTAACTCGTCTACGTTTTCTTCAGCTAATTTTACTGCCATTGATCCAACTGAGATGCCTCCACGATTAATTCCTGAGGAATTCCTAATTCTTGTTCCTATTCTGATTGCTTTATCAAATAAATTATTTAGGTGCTGACCAGACGCCTTTGCATTTCTAGCCGATGTTATGGAGTTTTTTATCTGTCCTAGAATCTGCTCTTCTCCTATGACCATTGAATCTAATCCTGATGTGAGTTTTAGTAGGTGATGAATAGCTTCCAGGTTTTCAACAACTTCTATGTTTTCTTCAAATGCTTCTTCTTCCAGTCCAGTTAATGAGGCCCATGTTTTTTTAATTTTGTCAATGTTGTAATTTTTTGCTTTACCAAACAGTTCTATTCTATTACATGTTTGAATAATTACACATTCCTCTAACCCTGAATGTTTTTTGAAGTGAACATATGCATTTTCTAAGTCCCTTATGGTAAATCTTTCAAGAATATGAATAGGTGCGTTACGAAAAGTAATCCTTGCATTGATTATGTTTTGGTTCATTTCCAGTTCCTCAATATTGATCTAGCTTGATTTTCTGCTTTTTTCAGCTGACCTTCTTTTATTAACTGTTTGATCTCTTTGTTACTCATTATGCTATTGAGGTAGTTTTTTCTTTCATTTTGTTTGGCGATCTTATTTTTTGCAATTTCTCTTACAATATTCTGAATTTTCATTTGACTGATTTCTTCTTTTGTAATTAACTTCTTGAATACTCTCTCTGATTCAATTCTCAATTTTTTAGCCATTGCTGGACTTTTTCCACCTGTAAATATTGCAATTTGAATTAAATTTTCAAAATCTATAATTGCAGGATTCGAAAAATCACTTAATTCTGGATTATCAGAACTATATGCTATGATTTTTTTACTTTTGGCATCATTAATTATTTTTTGATTTAGTTTTTTATCATTTGTTGTTGTGATTACCATGTATGGTTTATGGATTGAAAGAATAGATGTATCTTGGACATTTTGTTTTTTAAATTTAATTTTTTTATTTTTTATTAGGTTTTTTATCTGATTGTTTATCGTATTGCTAATTACTATGATCTGACACTCTTCTTTTAATAATGAATTAATTCGTTTTAGTGCTTCGTTTCCTCCTCCGATGACGATAACTACTTTGCCCTGAAGATTTAGATTAACTATCACCGATCAAAACAATAATTGTTTCTATTTATACATTAAACACTAATGCGTAATGCCCTAGCTACATTTTTAATTGAATGATGAGATTGGTGTTATATTGACTCAATCCATGGATGATCTGGATAAGGAAATTCTTAATGAGATTCAATGGACTTTTCCACTCACCCCAATGCCTTTTGACGACATTGCAAAAAAATTTGAAACTACTCCTGAAATAATAAAAGAACGACTAGTGAATCTAAAAAAAATTGGAGTACTGCGACAGCTTAGTGCCATATTTGATACAAGACGACTTGGTTACAAAAGCTCATTGGTGGCAATGGAGATTGAATCTAATAAATTAGAATATGTGGCAAATCAAATTAATCGTCATCCTGGTGTAAGTCATAACTATGAACGGGATCATCAGTTTAATCTATGGTTTACTTTAGCTGTGCCACCTGGTTCAGATTTGAAATCTGAGGTTGACAAATTTTCTGTTTTAAAAGGGATTAAAAAAGTTAGAATGCTTCCAACAATCCAATTGTTCAAAATTGGAGTAAAACTGGATATGGTTGATGAAAAAAAACATGATATTGCACCAACTGAAGCAAAAAAAGAAATTAAAAATATAAAATTTGTTCCTACTGAAGAAGACAAAGAATTCATCCGTGAATTGCAAAAAGATATGGATATTGTTGATAGACCATTTTTAATTCCTGCAAAAAAACTCGGACTCACTGAAAGTGAATTATTTGATAAACTAAAGTATTATGAGGAAATTGGAGTTATGAGAAGATTTGCCGCAATTTTGCGACATAGGGAAGTTGGTTTTACAGCTAATGGCATGATTGTTTGGAATGTACCTGATGATAAAATTTCAGAAGTTGGTTCGAAATTAGGTGCTTTCCCTCAAGTCAGTCATTGTTACCAAAGACCAACATATCCTGATTGG
The DNA here is from genome assembly GCF_000220175.1 of Nitrosarchaeum koreense MY1. Taxonomy (NCBI): domain Archaea; kingdom Thermoproteati; phylum Nitrososphaerota; class Nitrososphaeria; order Nitrosopumilales; family Nitrosopumilaceae; genus Nitrosarchaeum; species Nitrosarchaeum koreense. Next base: position 396,991 of record NZ_AFPU01000001.1, read on the forward strand.
CCATATAGTGTATTTTCTATGATTCATTGTAAATCTGAAAGTGAAGCAGGAGAGGTTGCAAAAACTATTCAAAATCAAATTAATGTGGATGATTACAAAATATTGTTTAGTACACGTGAATTTAAAAAGACCCGTGTTGAATATTTTGTTGAAAATAATTTTACTTTAGAAGAAACAATCTCAGCATCTTAGAATTCGTTTTCATCGTGTCCTACTACATGAATCATACAAAAGTATTGATCATTCATGTTGCAATAATACTCTGAATTATTCCTACAAATCTTACATGGTGGTTTTTCATCCTGTTTTGATAGTTTTGTGTGGTATGCTTTACTTCTCACAGTTTTGTTTGAATTTTTGTAAATTCTTGTCATGCTTGAAAAATATTTTAAATCTAAAGGACTTAGTTCCGCATTATTTTTAATTTTTTTAACTATGGCATTCCATTTTTTATATTCTCCAATCTTTGCAAATTTCATTCTGTCTATAATCTCTAATGTCTTTATGACATCTAATGATTTGTCCATTTGAAAACTAATTTGCTTGAGTTGCTTTTAATTCGTATGTAGGCCATGTATTATACAAGTCATCAATCTCTTTCATATCTGAGGAATTCAGATATTTACCGTCTGATATTGCTGCAAATGATTCAATTTCTTCAACACTTACAACTGTGGGTAAGACAGATCCGATTGATTTTTTTGATAAAATGAATTTAATTGCAAATTCTGTTATGTTTAATCCGTTTCGTTCAGCAATTGGTCTGAACTGTTCTACTTTTTTTAGTGCCTCTTGCCTCCATTCTTGTTTTCTGTCTTTTCTATGATCATTGCTTGGAATTACCGTCTCTGCTTTTACTTTGCCTGTGAGAATTCCTGATGCATCAGGTACCCTGACTAAAATTCCAACATTTTGTTTCTCTGCTTTTTCAATTAATTCATTTCCTGGTGTTTGTTCTAAAATATTATACACTGTTTGAACTGCTGTGACACTTTTTCTTTCCATAGCTTCTAGTCCTTCCTGTGCCCATCCTATTGCTGGACCAAGTGCAACTTGTGACGCTTTTATTTTTCCTTCCTGGATTAAATTATCAAATAAATTAAAAGTGGTGTTATCTCTAATGTGATTTAATTTTGGATTATGTAATCCATAAACATCTACATAATTTGTTTGTAGTCTTTCAAGTGATGCACTAAGTGCCTTTCTTGTAAACTCTGGTTCAAAACTTTGAGGTAGTTCTGCATGTCCTATTTGCTCTGCATTTGCAAAATCATATCCGTATTTTGTCGAAATTACTACTTCATTTCTCATTCCTTTGAAAACTTGTCCAATTAGTTTCTCGGTTATTCCTTTACCATACATATCAGCTGTTTCAAAGAAATTAATTCCTAAATCGTATGCTTTTTTGAGCATTCGTTTTCCTTCATCTTCTTCTATTTTCTTACCCCACCAATCGAGACCTAGTGTCCATGCCCCAAATCCAATTTCAGATACTTTGATTCCGCTTCTCCCTAATGTCTTATACTTCAATTTACTATCTCCTTGAACTCATCTAGTTTTGATTCAATTTCTGTATTACTCAAAACAGTTTTCCCCTCTGTAATTTCTTCATTTATGTTTATCCAAGATTTGCAACCCTGGTATTCAGATTTTAATGGTATACTTAATTCCGGAATCTTGTAGACTTTTAAAAACATGACTTTCATAGGATTTTCTGGTTTCCAATTTCTTCTTTCATTGATGTAGGAATCACTCCAAATATGAAATGAGGATAATTTTTTTATTGTCTCTTCTACTGAAATGTCTATTTCTGCCAATATTTCAGCATACGATGTAATTCTGTTAAATCCGTTTTTTGGTGGGTTTGATTTTACTTGTTCGAGATATTTATGAAATTGTGGTTTTATGTGATTGTATTCTTGATGCTCTTGTGTGGGAAACAATAGAAACTTTTTTGATTCAATCCTAAATCCTGATGTGACATCTAATATCCCACCTTTTCTTAAAAGAACTGTTTGATCACCGTTTTCTAGTGCACTAACAATAGTTGCCCATTCTTTTAGAGATTCCACTATCCAAGACTTCCTATCAAAGGAACAATGTCTTTTTTAACACATACGATCATTGGAGTATCTTTTTGTACATATTTTGAAACTCTTGTTTCTCTCAAATCCATTATCAAATCTTGAAAATCTCTGATTTCGTCCACTTCAAATGCTAACATGAAGTCTTCATCATGAATGCCAAAAGAATATGTTGTATTAAGTATGATCTGTGGGTATTTCCTGCTAACTTCAATATGCTCATCCATTATTGATTGTCTTTCTTCTTTTGGTAATAGATACCATTCTCTGGTTTTTGTAAATGGATAAACTATTACATGTTTTTTCATTTCTTCATCTACGATAAACCCTAACGGTTTTCCAGATTTTATGTAGATTGAAGGTCTAGTGCAAGACAAATACGTTTTTGCTGGTATGATATATTTTCCAAAAACCGTCGTGTATAGTTTTTCAATTACCTTTTGAATCTCATCTACAGTTTTTGCTGCAAACCAAAACAAAAAGTCTGCATCATCTCTTAATCCTAATGTTGAATATGTTCTAAATTTTATCCCTGAATTTTTAATTACATTTTCTACTTCTTTTGCAGATTCAGCTTTAGCTAAATCTGCCATCCATCTCCATTTGGGATCTACCTTGAAAAACGAGAAATTAAAAAAATACTGCTCTTCGTTATTTGATTCCATGCTTTTCCATTTTTAAAACCCTATTTAAACAAAAACTAGATTCTCTAATCTTGTATTTGTATGATTTTTTGACTTGACTTATGTCCTGATTTTATTTGAATCATTGATGTTGAAACTTTGAAATGTTTTGCAATTTTTTTAATAATTTCTTTATTAGCTTTCCCTTTGATGGGTTTTGTTTTTATTCCTATGGTGATTTGGTCTTTCTCAATACTGAAAAATTCTTTGTTAAACTCTACATTAACTTTGAATAGCGACAATGATATCAAAAATCATTTACGCTTATTCTTTTTAAAAATATATTAAAATTGATTATGCTTTTTGTTCTAAAACCCAATCATATCCTTCGCTTTCTAATTTGTCTGCAAGGGATGCGTCACCAGTCTTTAAAACTTGACCTCTTGCAAATACGTGGACATAATCTAGTTTATCTAAAAATTTCAAAATTCTTGCATAATGTGTAATTACAATTATTGTAGAATCTTTTCCAGCAACCTTGCTAATTGCTTGTGCAACTGCTTGAACTGCATCGATATCTAACCCAGAGTCTGGTTCATCTAAAATTGAAATCTTTGGTTTTAAAACTGCCATTTGCAATACTTCAGCACGTTTCTTTTCTCCACCTGAAAACCCTTCGTTTAGATATCTTGAAAGAAATTCTTCTTTTAATCCAACCTTGTTTAAATTATCTTTGAGGTATTTCTGAAATTCTCTTACTGTGATGAATACTTCTCTGTCATCACCTTGAAGTGCTTTACTTAGTGAATTGTAAGCTGTTCTAAGAAAATGTGAAAAACCAACACCTGAAACTTCGGTAGGATATTGAAATCCTAAGAATAATCCTTTTTTTGCACGCTCATCAGCTGATAATTCTAAAATGCTTTCTCCATCTAACAAAATATCTCCTTTAGTAACCTCATATTTTGGATGTGCAAGTAATGTATATGCTAAAGTACTTTTTCCAGAACCGTTTGGCCCCATGATTGCATGTACTTCTCCTGGGCCTGTTTTCAGATTTACTCCTTTGAGAATTTCTTTACCCTCACGAGTAACATGAAGATCTTTAATCTCAAGCACTGCCATAATTCAATTTTGATTCTTTCTATATATAATACCGACGAAATTTAGCTAATCCTAATAGAATTTTCTAAAATAAATAATAAAATGAAAAGAGGGGGGGGATTAAAATTTGGCCAGAGACGGTCTCAAAGTAATTTTGAGTTTATAGCATGTTAGAATCTCTTTACATCTGTTTCTGATTGTTACTTCTGTGACACCTGCAATACTTGAGACGTCTCTTTGAAGGACATTTTGTCCTAACAAAACTGAGGCTACATACAGATACGCGGCTGCAATTCCGTTTGGTGCTTTTCCGTCTGCAATATTACTGTCTTTAGTTTTTTCTGCTATTTCTAAGGCTAGTCTTTCAACTCTAACTTCAGTTTGTGTCATGTTTGCAATCTTTGAGATGTATTTGTTCATAGTAACAACTGGGGCGCTTATTTGACCCATTTCCATTACCATGGTTCTATAGTATTTTGCTGCAAGTTTTGTTTTTGACTTGACATCTTTTGGTGCACATATTCCTCTACAAATTTCTTCTAATGATCTTACAACGTCACATTGTTTACATGCCATGTAGATTGTAGCAGCTGTAATGCTTGATACAGATTTTCCTTTTACCTCTACATGTCCATCCAAGTTTCTGTAAATCATAGAAGCTGTTTCCAAGACATTTTTTGAAAGATTTAGACCATCACATGTCTCACCCATTTTTGATAAAACATTTGCCAATCTTCTTTCTCTTGGTGAAGAAACGCGTACTCTTTGTTGCCATTTTCTGAGATTGTGCATTTGATTAGCAACTTGATGGTTGATTGTTTTTCCACTAAAGTCCTTTGTGCTAATTGATATCTCAGTTGTTATTCCCAAATCATGTTGAGAATAAGTTGTTTGTCCTGTTGCTCTTGCTAGCTTCATCTTGTCTTCGAGATTTGAGCTCTTTGTTTCTGGACCATAATCTACCATCTGATCTGCAACAACTACGCCGCAACCAGAGCAGATTATTTCACCATTCTGAATGTCATCTACTAATGATGATTTACATTCAGGACAGCTTTGGGTTTGTAATATGTTCATTTTCTTCTTCTCCTAAATTTTTGTGTGTTTGCAGGAGAATGTTCAAATGCAAAAACGCTTTTGCCAATGTATTTTTTGATATTATTTGTTAATGGAGTTGCTGACGCAAACGGTCTTTTTATTGGACCGATTAGTTCCATTACTTTTGCTACTTTAGTTCCTGTCTCGTCACAGAGTATTGCTCCTTCATCTAACTTTTCAGTCAGCTGAATGATCACTCTGCCGCTACCGGCTAAGTGCATTATTTCACCTACCTCCTGCAATTAGAAACTGTAATCATGATATTGTTATCATAGACTTCTGTCAACTTTACTTTAGCTAAGAGCTAGATTTGATTTTATTTTGTTTGCTTGGCTCTTTTTGAAACTAATTTTTCTGAAATCTTGTTAAGAATATTTGTCTTAGTAGTTCCTTTTGGTAAAATTATGTAACCTGACCTGACATATGGTCTTCTTGGAAATCTTACTTTTTCATCAGTCTCTGTGATTTCAAATCCTGCTGCTTGTGCAGCTTCTGTTAATTCTTTTAGTGAAGGATCAAAAACACATTTCTCTTTTTCTAATTTCCTTCCTTTAGCTCTTGGTAATGTCTTGTTAAAATAATCTAGCCAGATTACGACATGTTCGTAATCTTTCATTTTATCACTTTATTAAAACTGCGTTAACTATTCCTGTTTGTCCTGGTTTAGAAACAACTCTACATTTTCCTGCATCTGTTTCTAATATTGCACCTTTTGTAATGATGCCTCTTCTTTGATAATCATTGTTTGTAGCATTTTCTAATACTTTGAGAATTTTAATTTTCTTAACTTTGGAATCTCCTGTTGCTAAGTTTACAAAATCAATTGTTTTCAAAGCTGTTTTTTTATTATTTCCTCTTACTCTTCTGGTCACTGTTATTTGTGCACCTGTGACTGATTCATTTGGATATCTATCAATTTCGTATTTTCTTCTAATTCTTGCTGGCTTTCTTCTACCTCCAGTTATTTTGCTGGTTGCAAGATTTTCTACTGATTTTCGCACGAATGCTCTTTTAATTACTCTAATTTATACAAAACGCAAAAAATAGGCTTAGATAATTTGTTTAGTTTAGTTTTGTGATTATTTCAGCAGAGGGGTTTGTTTCTGACATCTTTGCTGTTTTTCTCACTTTGGAAAACAGTCTCTGTTTGAGATTTTCTACATCTCCTTGTATGCCAAAATATTTTTGGAATTTTTCTGTTGTATTGTAAATTTTTAATCTACCTACATTTTGATGAGTGATAAAGTCTAACTGCCTTAATTCTTTAAGATGTTCGTATACTCCAGAACCTCTAGTTTCAACAAGTTGCTTTGATGAAATTGGTTGCATATATGCAATGTATGATAATGTCTTTAGGGTTGCATTTGGAAGAATGGGTTTTGACGCATATCTTTTGATTGTTGAACTGTATTCTGGTTTTAATTGAAATACATATGAACCGTCAGGGAGTGTGACTATCTCCAATGCCTTAAATGCTGATTTTGTCTTTTTCATTAACTCGTTGAGAATTTCGTATGTTTTTGTTCGTGATTCTGTGCCTGAAGCTCTGATCAGATCCTCTATTTTTAAGGGTCTTCCTGCAGAATAAAGCGCTGCTTCGATTCTAGCTATTGCTTCATCATTTAAATCGTTTTTTACCAATTATCTATTTTTCCTACAAAATCTACTTAAAGAAATCCTTTCTTCATTTTTGATCAGTTTGTTAACTTCTCCTTTATCAGAATGATTTTGATGTCGTCTTCTATTTGCTCCAAGTCTATTTTTTCATCTCTTGCCAAAAACAGAATTGCAAAAAAACATCTAATCGAATCAACTCCATCAAGATCTTTTATTATGTCTTGAAGCATACCGTATCCCAAATCTGTAATTTTTTTAATAATCAAATCTTCATATTTTCCAATAATGTTTTCAAGAGAAATAAAATACTCTTGAAAATCTGGAGCTTCTATTGGTTCTATATTCAACTTGTTTCTTCTGGATTGCGGATTGGCTATCGTACCAATCAAATTTTGTAATAATCCTAACAAATCATCTAATGAAACAGGATAGGTTGATTCGTGTCTATATGGTATGTCGATTAACTCTATGTCTACATCTGTTCTTTGTCTGATTGGTTTTTTCTCCATTGCAGCACGTTGTAATGCAAAAATACTTTCTACCTTCATTCTATAAATCAAAGAAGATGATAATGCAGCCATTCCTGCAACTCTAAGATCTTTTTTCCCACTTTTTTCAAGGATTTTAATTAATAAATCAAGAATTTGAATAAGATCAATATCCCACACATCTTTTTTAGCAACAGATGATGGATTAAACAAAATATTTACAGGTGCTTGGGAAATGCCGTTAGGAGTCTGTTCTTCGCTCACATACTTTGTCTATTTTTATTCAATAATATCTAAGGGCTCTATTTTTTTCTTTTATCCAGTCAACTCTTATATTGTTAAGACCGAATTATATCATTATGAAATCTGCTAGGATTACTGGTCCTAATGAGCCTTTAGTGCTTGTTGAAACAGAAACCCCTCATCCTAAAGATAATCAAGTTCTAGTCAAAGTTAAAGCCGTAGGCGTATGTCATAGTGATCTGCACCTTTGGGAGGGTGGATATGATTTAGGTGATGGTAAATTTATGAAAGTGACTGATAGAGGAGTGAAATATCCTGTAACTCCTGGACATGAAATTGTTGGAACTGTAGAAGAATTAGGTAATAATGTAAAGGGTTATTCAAAAGGCGATGAAGTTTTAGTTTATCCTTGGATCGGATGTGGTGTATGTCCTGCTTGTAAAGTAGAAAATGAAAATTTATGTGATGCGCCAAAGTCTCTTGGTGTTTTTCAAGATGGTGGATATTCTCAATACTCGCTTGTTCCTGATTTCAAATATTTGGCAAAACTAAATGGCGTGGATCCAGAATCTGCAACTTCACTTGCATGTTCCGGTTTAACAGCTTATAATGCAATTAAAAAATCAAATCAAAATTCACCTGAGTTTTTGGTCATAATTGGTGCAGGTGGATTGGGTTTGATGGGTGTACAAATTGCACACTCTATTACAAAATCTAAAATTATTTGTGTAGATTTAGATGATCAAAAATTAGAAATAGCAAAAAAAATGGGTGCTGATTTTGTTTTCAATTCCAAAGATCCTGATACCACTCAAAAAATAATTTCAACTTGTAATGGAAAAGGTGCTGATAGTGTTGTTGATTTTGTAAATGCTCCTCCCACTGCAAAAATGGGGCTAGCAGTTCTAAGAAAGAGAGGAAATCTTGTTTTAGTTGGTTTGTTTGGGGGCTCTATGGAGTTATCTCTAGTTACAATTCCTCTAAAATCTATTATAATCCAAGGAGCTTATACTGGAAATTATACTGATATGGTTGAACTGTTAGATTTAGCTCGAAAAGGAACAATTAATCCAATGATTTCAAAGAGATACTCTCTTGATGCTGCAAACACTGCTTTAGAGGATCTTAAAGCACGTAAGATTGTCGGCCGTGCAGTGATTAATCCTTGATCAGATACTACAAAATGTTATAACATAAAAAAATTATACCGTGATTATGACTTCCAAGGTGAATTATGAAGTAGCATTAACTCATTTGAAAAATAAACAATTCATCACCGCTCATAATTTATTTCTAAATCAAGCTGAATCTATAAAAAAAACTGAACATCTAAAATCTGCTTTCTTGTACATGTTAGCTGCAGAATGTAAAACTAGGCAAAGTAAAGAATCCAAAGAAGAAATTGAAAAAGCTTGTAATTTATTTTTAGAATACTCTCAAAATAAAACGTCAAAAAATGTTCAAGGTTCATTATTATGTGCTGCAAAATGCCTGTTAATTCTTGGTGAATACGATAAAGCAAAAATTTCATATCAAAAAGCAAAATCGGTGATTTCTTCAACCATTGAAGTTTTTAGACCTGTTGTAATTATTGACGATAGTAAAGCTGTATCGATGAAACTAAAAAATTATGTAGAAAAATTAGGATATGGTGAAATTTTACTTTATGAAAATGGAAAAGATGGAATAAAAGGATGTCAAAAACTATTTTCTACAAATAAAAATCCAATCGTGCTTTTGGATATGGGGCTTCCTGATTTAGAAGGGGACGTGGTTGCTACAAAATTATTAAAAGAAAATCTCGATCTACAAATTATTGTAATTACAGCTGATGAAAAAACTACCCAGCGAGTAAATAAGACAATTAGTTCTGGGGTATCTGCATTTATTCAAAAACCATTCACTCTTGATGAAATAAAAAATGCAATTAGTATTGCTGAATCTGAATATTCCTTATTACAACAATAATAAAGACATGTTTAAAATATTCACATCTTTGATATCTACTACGTTTATTCTGTAATCGATTAATTCGTCAGAAAATTTCTCAACGATTTTTTGTGCGGTGTTTGATTTTCCAGAATCTACTTGTATCATCACCAACATATTCCACTCTCCATCCATGTTTGCAATAAGAAGATAATTGTCTAATTTTGTAATAAATTCTTTAATTGAATCTTTAATCGAGTCTAGTGATTTTGATGGTTTTAATTTCATTAAGATGGTTTGATATTCGTTAATTCCAGATACGTCTGTTAGTACAGCTTTGTATCCTTTGATGATCCCACTTTTTTCTAGTCTTTCTATTCTCTTTCTAATTGTTCTATCTGATACATCGTGACCAGATTTTTTTAATTCTGATGCAATTTCTTTAGATGGTGTTCTTGCATTGTTGTTAAGAATTTCAATGATTTTTTGGTCTACTTTATCTAAATCTGACCACATGTCATCACTCATAGAAGAATGATCTTTTACATGCTTTTGAATTTTTGCTTAAAACATCACTAACATGTCTGATTTCTCTATAACTATTCTTCTAGAATCCAGCCTGTTTTTATTTGACTTGTATCTGATTCTTCTCCGATCCCAGTAGCATATCTCCATATGAGAGGAGCGTCTGTTGTCATTTTTGTTTTGATTTTTAATAATGATTCTATTTCTGAATTCAAATTTTTATCTGCGGTACCATGTTCTTTACAAAATTTACATTTTTGATCTAGTGTTATTGGTTCTGATTCTATTAATGGGTAAGTCATACATGCAAGAGGTCGTTTATTGTATATTTTGCATGGAAATCCCCCATGAGGTGATCTATCTGATGTTTTAGTATCTAAAAACGGACATGTGTTCCCATTTGATTCTATTCCCATTAATTGATATGCTAATATCTTTGTTGGACTAGATTCTCCATTTTCTGATATCCCTATTCTTGGTAAAACTGATATTTCTAATCCATTTATTTTTGCAAGATCTTCTATCTTTTCTTTTTCTTCTGGTAGTATTAACACTCCAATCTTTCCAAATTTTTTATTAGGATAATATTCTCTTTCGATACAACACTGAGAACAATCCTTAATACAACTAAATTCCATGAGATATTTTTATTCTATACGAATAAAATTCCTTGTAAGTGTCAAATTTATAAAAAACTTCTGATATTTTTGTTCAAATAATCCCCACAGTTATATGCTCATAACTGTAGTGTATGCTATGGGTAAGCGCCAAGTCAAAAATGAAAGTGCATTAAAAGAAATACGTTTGCCTGAAGAAGGTGAGATGTTTGGCCGTGTTCTTAAAATGCTTGGAGGCGAAAACGTCATGGTAAAATGTACCGATGGTGTTACCCGAAGAGGTAGAATTCGAGGTAAACTGAAGCGTAGAGTTTGGATACGTGATAATGACATTGTCATAATTGCACCTTGGGATTTCAATGAGGCTGAACGAGGTGACATTGTTTGGAGATTTACCTTGCCACAAGTTGAATGGTTAAAAGATAACAATCACATTGCCAAAGACTTCTAAATTCATTTATTCGTATTTATGCTAACTTTGGTTTGAATATCGTTGTCTTTTGTCAGATCTATTTTGATAACTTATCTTAATATACGGAATAATTCTGTAACTAATCAAATGGAACAAGGCACCGTAAAGTGGTTCAACCGCACAAAAGGCTTTGGTTTTATCGAAAGAGAATCTGGTGACGATCTATTCGTTCACAAATCAGATGTTGATGGATTCATCAATGAAGGCGATAAAGTCGAGTTTGTAGTCGGCGAAGGTCAAAAAGGACCAGCTGCTCAAAAAGTCAAAAAAACAGCATAGACAATAGATATTTTTATTAATTTAAGAGTTCATCATTGTTTTCTTAAATTAGTCTATTTTTTTATTATTTTTAAAATACATTCAAGTGTAAGGTATGGAGGCTAGATCATACTGTTCATCTGACACTTTCATATCTGAAAAAAATTTCAGTATGACCTTCTTTTTGGAGGGTATCATTTCATGAGATGTGTCATCAGGCTTTACGGACACAAATCAACAGAAGAAAAAATCACAAATGAGATCTATGATTTAATTACAGGTAAGGGCTCAAAGCCGTATCCACTTTCCATAACTGAGACTGCCAAGACATTACAAGTCTCACGAGATACAGTATACAGATACATCAGAAAGATGAAAGGAGTAAAGTCAATACCAATATCCTCAGGCAAACTTGTCTTACCAAAGGAGAATTCTGAATCAAAGTTTTACAGGTTCAGCTCATCTAATCCAATCATTAGCGATCCTCTGGTGTCTGAATGGATTGATGATCTTCTTACAAGAAAGAGCGGAGAGCAAATAAAGACATGGAGGACAAGACTGAGATCAGTTGAATCTGTCTGCAACACATGCAAGATACTACCAAAGAAACTGCTCATATCAGAAAAAAACACAGAGATAATTCTTCGCCAGTATGTCAAGATGTACCGTCATGGAAATGCATTACGTGATAATCGCGGTACAAAACCGTCCTCAAACATTCGAAATGTCACATACTATCGTGTTCAGGGAGTAAGGGATTTTTGCAGATACCATGGCATGAGTTGGCCACGCGGTACAAATGGGATCATGTCGCAAAAGGTGCAAAACCATGGAAAGTACAGCGACATTCGACTGACAGATGAAGAGATAAACAAGGCAGATTATTTCATAAAAGAAAGGTTTGGAATTGATTCAGACATTTACCGCTGGTTCTGGATTGGCATTGAAAGCTGTGCAAGGCTTGGCGCACTATACAACATGAGTCTTGATTATACAAAACATGTCAGTCCATCTAATAAAACAACATACATCATGACTGCATTTGAGACAAAAACAAGACACATCAAGGGAGGCAAATGGATAAAGTACATCACAAGAAAAGACACTCAGAAAAGCATTGATTTGCTAAAGAGCAGAGGACATGGTAAAATTTACGAGTCTACTTTACCAAAGTACAGATTTAACAATATGATTTCAAATCAGCTAAAACAGATTTACTCTCATCTTGGAAAAAATTCATATTTTCAAGACAGACCAAATCATGCTTTACGTCACATCGGCGCGCATTACTGGCTCTCAAAGACTGATTACAATTTTGGTTTGATTGCAGAGGTTGGTGGATGGAACACAATTGATGAACTAAAGAAAAGTTATGGTCAGATTCCTCCTGAGAAGATACTTGAAATAATTGGCTAAATCGTAGTAGTTTGAACGAATTATGGATTCTATCAAAGTTGGGTTCAAATTTGATTGCCAGCGTCTTTTCAATGGGGTATAGACAGAGAGGTGTCATTTGACCTTTTTTTGATGATTTTAAGAAGATATGAAAAAACAATATTACAAAGTGTAAAGGAATTTATCGACTGTGTGTAAAAAGGCAATCCCTCCCTCTTTAAGCACAATTTTTTCAGATGGACTAAGTAATGATTAGTTATGATTTGTTGGATATGAATGAGAGAGTAAGTTTATCATAAAGTAATGATCTACATTATATTCATCACATAATATTAACAAATCAACTTATGGGAAAAACATGTTTTATTATTTCTAGTATTGGTGAAAAAGGAAGTGAAACGAGAGAACTCGCAAATGAAAAATTCGATTTAGTTTTTGAACCCATTCTAAAAGAAGTAGGTTTTGATGAAGTTATACGTGCTGATAAAATTGGCACGCCTGGATCAATTTCTTATGATATTGTAACTCATATAATTAATTCAGAATTAGTAATTGCAGATGTTTCAGATTTAAATCCTAATGTATTCTATGAATTAGCAATTAGAAATGCAATTCAAAAACCAGTAATTGTAATAAAAGCAGAAGGACAAAAGATGCCATTTGATATTTATGATAAACGAGCAATTTCATTAGATATGAGTTTGGCAAGACAATGGACGGATGCTAAGAAAGAATTAAAAAAACAAATTGAAAATGTTGAAAAAGATCCAGAATCCGCCTCAAAATCAATACTTACTGATTTTTCTGGATTTCAAATTAATACAAATGGAATGGAATCGGACATAAATTTGGAATTGAAAGATTTGAAATCAGAAATTCGACGGATATATGATGAAGTTCGAAGGCCAAGAACGTCATTTGATTTTGGTGGAGGTATAGGTGGTGGTGGAGCTGGTGGGGGTGGAGGTTCTGGCGGGGTGGTAGGCTCAGGTAGTTCCAGAGGATATACAACTCTAAACGATGAAGCAGCTGTGATAAGACGGGAAAAACGAAAAAATATGATTTTAGATATAATGCGAGATGAATTCAACAAAGGGGAGAAATTTATAGATAAAGATAGACTAATGATAAAAATTTCCAAAATAACTCATCTACCTAGAGTATCCTGTTTGCGATATCTCGATATGTTGAATCGAGAAGGCAAAATAATTGAAAGTGAAACTGGGTTTTCACTTGCAGATGTATAAAAGATTATTTTAGATGATTTAACGAAATTTGTATAGAATCTATATCTTTCCACCATTTAACATCACTCAATTTCTCAAACCATATCTTCTTCCTATCAGCAATCAGATTTACTTTTATGTTTAGACAGAGACTGTCAATTTGATCTTTTTTGGATTAATTTGATGATAATATTACCAAAACATTACATAGTAAAAAGCCGTAATAGTTGACATGGGTTATGGAGGAAGTTATCCATTTTGGGAAAAGAACAGAGCAGATAGTGCAAGCATGGATGCTATGAGTGCAAGAAGCGATGTAATGAAAGAAAGAGCAGAGAAAGAAAAATATCAAAAGCAGTTAGAAAATGTAGAAAAAGTGATACTGGAATTAAAATTACTTCTTGACAAGGAACATGATAAGGGAAACATTCAATCCAATCTGTTTGAATTAATTAAAGAGAAAATAGAGCAAGCTAAAGTAAAGTAACTATGGAAAAGAAGCCTTTTGAACAATTTCTAGAATTTAGACATTTGTTTAATCCAGAATCTGAAGATTTTGGTCTTAATCACAATTCAGAAAATCTACATGATGAAACAAATTCAGAATCTAAAGCCAAAGTACCGTTTGTATTATTTTCATCATGTCCAACTGATCTAATGGAAATCAATGTTAAAGATTCAAGTCACATTCAATGGATTAAAGAGAATTCCAACATTACAATTCAAGAATATGAAATTAACTATCTTAGAGTATCTAAAACGCATTTTGATATCGATTCATTGATTTTAAATGATGATTTTAACGATCGTGTTAGACAGTATGTTGAATTTTATGAAAATGGATTCATAGAACAAGGATTTGCATTTCCAATGATATATGGAAATAGAAAAGATGATCCTTATGGAGTTAGTTTGGGAAGAATAACTATTGCTTTTTGGTGTTTTTTGTATTTTTTAAAAAAATATTATACAAAACTAGGCTTTTCTGGAAACATAGACTTGCGAATAATTGTTAGAAATAGTGATGTCCTTAGTCTTACTGGATTCAAAGGTAAAATTAATGAGAATAGAATATGGGGAGGAATTTATGATGACAGTAGTAATCATAACGTCACAAAAACATATCACCGAAATATCTTAATAAAAAAGGAAGTCAGTTTGAATGGATTAACTGATTATAAAATAGAAGAGATTGTAAAATTATTCTCAAATAAAATTGCTAATGCTTATGATTTAGATTTTGCAAGATGTTATAATTTTGATGGGACATTTAGCTTTGAAAACTACGTTGATTATAATAATCATTGACGTATCATAGAATAACACGTTGGATAATGTTGAATAACGTGAATCATGTCAAATTATAACATGTATCGTGGGGTTCCTTTAACCTATTTCATGTGGGCACATCAACATTCCACACGAGATAGTATCCAGAATTACGCTGAAGAATTATTTCAAGAAATTTCTCCTAAATTAAAACCACAAGTATTTTTGATAGGAATTTTACGAGAGAAGAAAGAGGGGGCAGAATATGTTCAATTTCCCATATGCATACAGCCTGAAGAATGTGGAATTAATCTCGAATTATTTAATGATGTAGATAGTGTAGCTAATTCAATTTGGGAGAAAGATGGAAGACGAAATATGTTATATGGAATGCCCTATATTCATGAGAATCATCATGCTAAAGTAAAAAGAGATTCTATACGTAGTGCTGTTCAACAATTAGTTGATAAAAATTTTGAAGGAAAAAAAGTAATGTCATTTGTTTCTCAATCCGTACATCTTGAAGGTTATGAGATTTTTGTCGTATTACAATTTGATGAGGATGACTACAATTCTTTTTATGGATTAGAAGGAACAAGTAAGTTTTCCCGCATATCTCTTCTTGATTCTTTGATATGGGTCTTTTTAGGCGAGTCATTAGATACAATGTATAGACCAAGAGCTGCTACAGCACCGCAGAATATTTTAACAGATGAAAAAGAAGTCATGCGGATAGCTGCTTCAGATTTTGTCAGCTCTATAATTTTTACAGTATGTGAATCAAGAGGGTCATGGAATTTTTTGAACACTTGTAATTATGTATCCTCACTAAAATATGAGGGTGATGCTAGTAATGGAAAATTAATTGTATGTAAAGAAGAGGAACATCCAAATTTGGAAGTTGTTTTAAAATTAGCATCGCCTGTTCAATTAACAGAGTACAGAAAAATTAGAAAACTTTTAGAAATTGCTTCAAGAGATTTGTCATTATACAGTGATGGATTACAAATTTTAGGATTAGGAAAAATCAAAGGAAAATATGATGAAAAAAATAAAAATCTACTGACAATTAATTTTAGTGGTGCACAGAAATGGGAATTGATTCATGGTTCTCATACGATGTTATCTGTTGAAAATACTAATCCAAAGATACCGAAATTAAAGATCAATAAAGATATTTTTAACGACTTGTTAGAGAGAACATTTCAAGAAATATCTTCTGAAGACATTGAAAGGTTATGGAGTATTGTAGATATTGCAACAACTCAAAAACATGGCACGCTTTTGATTATTTCAAGTGAGGCAGAAAAAGAGGCCATTAGACTAAAAAATCAATCTACCATGGTAAATCCAACTCTGTTAAACGAGTCATTGATAAGAAATGTTACATCAATTGATGGGGCCACGCTGTTGGATAGTAAAGGAATTTGTCATTCTATTGGTGCTATACTTGATGGAATGTCAACAAATAAAGGAACTTCCGAAAGAGGTGCAAGATATAATTCAGCAATCAGATATGTAGAGAATAATAAGAAAAAATGTATCGCAGTAATAATATCTGAAGACGGGATGGTAGATTTGTATCCCGATTTATTATCTAGGATCAAGAAAAACGATATTGAAGAATATTTAAACAGATTAAGAATTCAATTTGAAAAAGATGTTCTGGATAGTGAAGAATATCATGATATAATGCGTTGGTTTGATGTACACAAATTTTATCTATCTCAAGAACAATGTGACGAGATAAACAAAATCAAAGCAATATGTAACAATAAAGAGAAAAGTGATCCCTATAGGATATTTATCATGTGGAATGATTTGAAACCTAACCCCGATATGGATGACTCATATTTTATTGATGAGTAAGAATCAGAAATACATAATTAATCTAATCTTGATTTTTAAAGAAATTCTATCGATTTGATTGAAAATGATGTAATTTTTTACATTCAATAAAGTTTGCTTTGAAATTCCAAACTTCTTGACATCCTTTGGCTTTAACTCCAATATCTTGGGAGCCAATTCTCAGAATTTCTCATCAATGTTTGATTCATCATGATATATCTCATAACTTGAATCATCTGATCCAAACAATTCTGATTCATCTAGTCTGTTGCTCTCTTTTCCTATGTGAATGATACCAGTTACAACAATATGCTTTCTCTGTAAAACCTCTAGATGTTTTTTACTACAGATGCAGTTAATTTTGTAGTTTTTGTTGCATTTGCATATGTAATTTTGAGTTCGTCTTTCTCAGATACTTCGATAAACCCATCATCTACTTGGTGTCCTTGAGTAATTGTATACATATTCCCATCTAATTCATATGGTTTCTTTGTACCGTCTTTGTTTACCCCTATAAAACCAATAATGCCTTGAAAAATTCCAGTACTGTCACCAGTTTCTCTCAGTCTGAAATTTTCTAACTGTCCTTTACTGCTTTGAATAGTCAATTTTGCATCTTTTTTATCACCTACATATTCTGCAATTTGATTATCCTTGTCTGCATCAGGATCAATTACTGTCAAAATCATATCTGATCCCCACAGATAGACAGTTTTGTCTGACTGAATGATGGGTTCACGTACAGCAATAATGGCATCATCAAATGCTTCTGATGAGACATATGTGCCTTTGAGGACATATTTCTTTCCTACTTTCCATTGTTCATTCATAGTAAATGATGTTTCATAGATTCTCGCATCTGATGCTATTTCAATTTCAGATAATTTATCACTAGTTATTTCTCTTTCAAAAATGATTTTATTTTCATCATTAAAAATTTGAAAAAATACCGATTCGCTAGGAATTAATTCTGGGATATTAGCCCGTAAATGAACAGTGCTATTAATTGGATAAGTTGTTCTATCAAAAGATACTGAAATCGGCACTAATGAAATTTGTTCTGTGGGTTGAATTTGTTCAAATTTAATTTCTTCTTTGCTATTATCATAATAGGAAATAGCACGTAAAATCTCTTCAGAATAAAATCTGATTTGTTTTATTTCATATGAATCTAAATCTCTTGTATGAGATATTGCATTTCTGATAGGATCAATTTCTTTGAGTTTTCCAGAAATTGCAGTTTTATCATGAAAAACATATTGAAATACGTCATTCCAGTTATTTTTTTGAGTAATAATTTTTTCATAGTCTGTAAAATCAATATAAAATATCAGAGGTTGTTTTTTGTAATCCCAGTTTTTTCTTCGTTCGTCTTTTTGTTTTCTTTCTTCTGCATTTTGCTTTACATCAACTGGAATTCGCTGTTTCCACCAGTTAGAGTTTATTTCAGAAAGTTCTTTTTCAATAAATTCCCTTATTTTTTCTTCAAGGTTTTTTAATAATAGATAACTGTCGGCACTTACATCATCACTCATCAATTATGAGCATTTTGAGCTAGATTTAGTTATTCTTCTCAAAATAGGCACAAAAATGAAAAATTTATTATATTTTCATGGTTTTATTCACAACTTTGCTAAATTTTTTGTATTGTCTGCAAGTTATACTGTTAAAAATGTCTTGAATATCCTCTAGCCATTCATTGTTTTATAACTTCGTCCCGTTTCAATTAATGAGATAATTCTATCTAGTGTTATTGGAGTATAATCAATCAACTCAGACGAGACATTAACTGTTTTGTTTTTCTGATGAAGAAATGGATGATCTTTCATACTTGTGTTATGTGTATGTCCATGAATAATCCATCCATCATATCCATGTGGCCTCCATGGATGATGCATTAACAAAAATTTGTAGTCATGGTATTTGATTCCATATCTATCATGAATTACCGGAGCATTTTGAATAATATCACTGTCATGATTTCCTCTTAGACAGTATATCTGCCCGTTAAGTTTTCCTAACCAATAATCTATTGGCCTTCTCCTTCTACCAAATGACATATCTCCCAAAAAATATACAATATCGTTGTTTACAGTATTATTCCACCTAGAGATTAGTTGTTGATTCATGTGTCTTGTTGAAGCAAACGGTCTATCAGAGAATCTAATGACATTTGTGTGATCAAAATGAGTGTCGCTAATCACAAAAATCTTTTTCTTTTCTGTTATATCCTCGAATTCTATTTCAGGGGTTTCTTGCTTTTTTTCTAATTTTGAGATTGATTTTTGAAGTGTCTTTTTGTCCAGTGCTTTGGAACGATCCAGAATTTTTCTTTGCATCAGATCATATTCGGCCAATATTTTGTAGTCTTTTATTATTGCAATTCTTAAAACATATTGATCCATTTTCGGTATCTTCCAAGTTTGAAGAAAATCCCAGATGCTGTCAAATTTTCTCTGAATGTCTTTGAAAACAAGCGTTGCATGAAATGTGAAGTTTTTATCAAAATCATGCTCTGAGAGTTCGCAGAATTTTTCTAGTCTTTCCTTTAATTCCAATCGAAGTTTTTGGAGTTCTTCTGATGGTCTTATTCTCACATAAATTACACGATTCTCAAAACTATCAAAACCATCTATGCTAAATTTTACTAAGTCGTACCTCTTTGCAATATTTTTTACTTCTTCGACTAGCTGTTTTTCATTGCGTGTGTATAATGGCCCTACAAGTGTAATATGTGGAACTATTTTTCTTCTGTTAACATGATAGTTTCTTGATATGTTGTCTTTTAATTCTCTTATTGCCCCTTTTACATAACCTGAAAATCTAAACTCTATAAGATAATGGGTCATTTTTGATATTGCACCAGATTACATCGGCTTGAGGTGTAGATTAATTTTTCATGAGGATGATTTTAGAGTAGAGTTCATAACATAATTCGAAAAATCAATAAGCACCAGAACCATGGTATTCAGTTCTAGGCATCCATGATAAAATCACTATCACAAAGACAAGTATTACAAAGAAAATGACGGCAATTCCAATAAGGGTATCTTGATATTCATGTAGAGTTCCAATAATCAAAACATTAAATGAATCCACAGTTTCTGTTGCTTGCATGACCATTTGCTTACCAGTGTATCCTATTACAAATAAGGATACAAAGATTAGAACAAGTGCAATCATACATGCAAGCAATATTTTGATTTTCTTTCTCTGTTTTTGTAATTCTATTTTCTTTTGGTGAAATTTTTGTTTCCAATGATTGTCATAATTTCTTTTTCTGTGTTCTCTTGATCGTTTAGATCTTTTACCAAATCCCAATGAACAACAGTAAAAGATTATGAACTTAAGGATTTACAGAGAGTTTAATAGAAAATTACAATCATAATGATCATGTCTGATGACAGGCGTTTTCAGAAAAAACTAGCAAAATTACAGATTGAAGCAACAATGATGGCAGTAATGTTAGGCATCATTATTTCACTAGGAGTTATTCTTATTTCATTTTCGATGAGCATGACAATAAAAGAAGTAATTGAAATATACAGAAATTCAGGAATAGTGATAATTTTTATTGGAATTGGAATGTTGATTTTAGTTTTAAAATCATATTATCGAAGTATTGATAGAATTGATAAAGGCAGTTAGCACTATTCATAAACTCGAATATTGTAGTTATAAAAAGAGATGAATCTAATGTTTGGGCTTTGCTTTATGTTTAGATAGTTCTTCTTTTAACGCATCAATTCTTTTTTCTAATTTCTCTACTCTTCTGTCATCTGCATCTGCTCTTTTTTCCAACTTTGTCAATCTTCGATCTTGTTGTTGCTCGTGTTGTTTATTGGTTAATTTTGTCATACCCTTTCTAAATTGTCTAAAAACTTAAGGATTTATGAAAATAATACCACGATAAAGCAAATAAGCCATACAAATATGGATTTAATATGAAACTGATTATTTTGCTATTACTTTTAGGTATGATTATGCCTGTTTTTGCTCAAGAATCACCATTAGAAAATATCTCTAATCAATTAGAAAATCAAATCACACAAGACAATCTAAAAAAATTGGAAAGTAGAATTTCAGATATTGAAAATAAAATTAATACAAATCAAAGTAATACAAATCAAAACAATTTTCAAGTAAACGCGAATGTAACAATTGAGGATTTAGCAAAATTTGAATTTAATCTTAATTCGTGTAAACAAAATGTTACGGATAATTGTAAAGAAGTGGGAACAAAATTAGATAAAATTTCTGACGAATTAGATAAAATAAATCAGGCTCTTAAGACATCTGATGATGATTCTAAGATACAAAAGATTTACGATCTAAATTATCTACTTATTGGAATAATTGTCGCGTTGGCTATAGCTAACATAGTTAGCATTGGAACCAACAGAGATAGAAAAAAATTAGAAACAAAAATGAAAGAGTATTTTGAGAAAACCACCTCGCTAATCGAATCCAAATCTTCTGTTAATACAAATATCGACAAAACAATTGAAGATTTCAAAGAATTCATAGATAATACTAATTTCTATAAAAATAATGTTCAGAGTATTATTACTGAATTAAGTAAAGTATTAAAAAACACAAAAGTCATTTTAGATAATTCCGATTATCCTGTAGGAATAACCTCTGACGATATACAAATGATGGTTAAAGTGGAGGAAGATAAAATCAATACTGCGTTGAAATTATTAGAAAAGAAAAAGTATTCAGAGTTTATTGATGAATACAAACAAGTAGAATCAATAGACGAAATATTCAAACTACATATTGATGCAAACATATTACAAGATTTGATCAATAAGCATTTCCAAGTTGTATTTACTTGTCTTAAACAGATGCCTAAAAAATCAAAGAATGAAAACTGGAACACAATTCTTAATTTGATATTATTAAAAATAGGAATAGGCGAGACTGCGAATACTCGTAAATGATTGAAAAGTTTTAGATCTTAACCTTTACGAGAAGCGTCATATTTCTGGGAGTAAAACGAGGGCTTTCTATTTTTTTACTCTTAATCCCTAAACTCGTTTATCCATTCTAAAATCTGTAGTACGAAAAAAACAACACATGACTAAAGTAGAATAAATTATTTCATCTCACATGGGCAATCTTGAGGTAACTCCAAGATTAGTGGGTTCGCTAGGGGAAGTCTATTACAAGGAATACTGTGAACAGTTTGGAGGATGGGCATATGTCTCACTTGAGCAAATCCATAAAAACGGATTCAAAGATGACTATCTAGAGTTCAAACTGGGCTTTCAGCGTTTTCAAATTAAAATTCCTAAAGATATTCAAAATGAAATTATCGAAATTACACAACCATTCTACATACAGGATAACAATCCGTCATACGTCTTTGATTTTCTTGCTTGCAGATTATGCGATGGGGAGGAGATTCTATCGGAGATAAATAACAAAGGATCGCGTGATTTTCGTTGGATTGAAGTCAAGACTTTTGGAGGCAAGGTTAGCAAAAACCAACTAAATACTGCCAACCGTGTATCTATTCCAGTTGCTTTTTGTGTTGTGTACAAAGTAAAAGAGATGCCCTATAATGTAGAAGTTCAATTCTATTATGACTATCTGCCATCACATTTGTTAGAAGAAAATTAACACTACATGTTATTTGTCTATTCTCTACGCTAGTTTAACAGACTTCTTCTCTGTTAACAATGTAGGCATAACAAAAAACGACATGTAGGCATAACAGATTTTGTGTTAATCATGTTGTTATGCCTAACAAATCAAAGTGTAGTGATTGTTAATTTTTGTTATGACTAACACATTGCATACAAACGTTAACAATTATGATTCCTAACAAGTGTCAAGTGTTAACAAATTTTTCTAGTTGTTATGCCTAACAGGTAAAATCATGTAGTAATTTGTTAAATCTGACACTATACCTGACACTATCTGTCAGAGTTTAGGAACAAAAGGAACCGAAATCCTTATTTTAAAATTTAAAAAAACTATGGTCCCAAGCGACGGAGTTGAACCATCGACAACCCGGTTTCTGTATGCCTGATATGCTGTTATTCAGTCAGCCATCTAAAGCCAACAACTACAGCCGGGAGCTCTACCAGGCTGAGCTAGCTTGGGACAAAAACAACGAAGTATTCTAGTATTAAAAAACTATCGAAGCCAAACTATTCTGATTAGAGATCATATGTGTTTTGTATAGGCATAAATACCATCTTTTAAGAAAAGAAGTTCGTTGACAGAACAGCAACTATCTTACTCTGGTTACGTCTGTGCTCCTTATTTGCACAATCATGAGTCTGTTAAATTAAAAGACATATGGATGTCTTCAAGCAATATTGAGGCATTATACTTTGTAACTGGAACATTTTCAGATGAGAGCAAACCCTACTTTTCTGAATCATCGAATCATTATATTTTGGGAAAATTCAAAGATAGCCAATTTATCGTAGATGATTTAATCAAACATAATCAAGAAAAAACATCTTTTATTTTTAATGTGCAAAACGAATTATTTCAAAGAATTGTATCTGGGGAGACAAATTTTGTTACTGTTTACTATTTAGAATATGGGGAATCTCATGATGATTTTCAAGAAGTTGCAGATATTTTATTAAAACGAGAAAAAATCTGTGTTGGTGGATTAGGTCACATGAATACATATTGTAAATTGCCTCAAAAATTCACTTTTCCATATTCCAACAATGTTGTAATAATTGAGGTTGCTAGTGAAAAAGGTCATCAAAGCGTAAAAAAGTACTGCGACCAAACTAAACGCGATGTGAATCGAAAAGGGTTAACGATGACTAATTTGTTGAGTCTCTCAATTCTTGAAAAATTAAAGTAAAAACTATCTATTTAAATTACTGATGGATCATTTTAGTAATTTTTTATCAATTTTTGTAATTGCTTGAAAAAGTGTAAATGTTAAATATTCGACTAAAATCAGCTTCATCATGAGTAAGCCTGCTGATCTTGGTTCATTGAAAATAGGTTCTTACATTTTACTTCCAGTATCTGATCAACCTGATGGTGAACCTTGTAGAATTGTAGAATATGATACATCTAAACCTGGAAAACATGGTGCCGCAAAGGCCAGAATCGTAGGAGTGGGTGTATTTGATGGTCAAAAAAGACCCCATGTCGGACCAGTTAGCATGCAAGTTCACATTCCGTTAATTGACAAAAGAGTAGGTCAAGTAATTTCAATAATTGGAGAAACTATCCAAATTATGGACTCGGAAACTTTTGAAACAATTGACGTCACGTTAATCGATGAGGAAATTAACGGAACTGTTGCAAATGGTCAAAATGTAGAATACTGGAATGTTATGGGCCGAATTAAAATCATGCGTATCAAAAGTTAATTCTCAATTAATTTTCATTGTATTCTTTTAGTTTTTTCTATGTTTGTTTTATCTGGTTGATTTATGATTCAATACTGTCCTGAAAATATCTATCTCTCCAAGACATGATCTTATTGAAAATTTCCAAATAATTATTTTCTTTAGTAGTAATATGTATGTGACCATACACATCTTTAAAATAGCCTTCAAAAACCAACGTACATTGTTTTTTAAATAAAGGTATGGTTACTCCTACTTTTTTAATTTTCTTAAACTCATATTTATCAATCCTGATAGTTTTTTCTCTGATTACTAACTGTTTTTTTAAATTATTTTTGTTGATGTTTTTATCCACATGACTATTAATTACATCAGGCCATTTTTGAGTATCAAGTGGCCAATGATGAATATGTACTTTATCTGCCAAGAAATTAATTTCTGAAAATTCATTTTTAGACAATAACTGATTTTGATATTAATTCAACTTAAAGATATACACAACTAGTTTACTAAATACTACTATGTTCTTAAAATCACATGGTTTCTTTTTATCATGCTTTATTTCTCCCATCTATCTTTAATGGATTGTTTTTAGCAATTGCAACTAAAACAAGTATTGATTTTTCTCCCAGTGGAATAGGTTTGATAATTTTTGATATTTTTCAGCCACTTGTAAATGAGCATAATGTTTCTCTTTTTCGATCTGTTGAAATTATGTTGTTACTGCTTCCGTGGATCTCATATGTGCTTGTTGTAATAAAATTTGGAATAAAGGGATTGGTGATTTTTGGAATTATTCTTTTAGTTAGTTATGTTATCTTTAATTATTTTTTAAATTAGTGTATATAAAAAATCTGACACCGATAAATCATCAGTAAGAAAGCTTCGAAATTACTTAATACAATTTAACAAATTATGTTGTAATGAAATACGTAAAATTGTTTTCAGCACTGGCAATTATTATGGCAGTCACAATATCTCCTATGACTGGGGCATTTGCACAAACAGATGTTAATGCCGATGTTAGTGTAACTGCTGAAAAATCTGACAAACAAATCTACAAAGAAAAACAACAACAAGTTCGTGAACAAATCAAAGAACAAAGACAGGATCTAAAGTTACAGTTAACTGATTTGCAAAACTTGCGAAATGACAGATTATCTGCACATGCTGAGATTGATGTAATTCCATCATTGGAATTTACAGGTAAAGTATCTGGTTGGGCAGTTATTAGTGGTCAGGCAGTTCCTGCAACCTTTGATCTTTCTGGTGAAGCCGGAAAAATTGGTCCACGTGGTTGGAAAATAATTGGAACCGCAACTGCTGAAATTGGAGATCGAGATGTAACATTTGATCTTCAAGGTCATGCAAGAGGAAATCATGTTTCTCTTAAAGGAACAACTAACGAATTTGACAATGTATTGATTCATCTCAATGGCTATTTTGCACCAGTAGCTGATGATGCTGGTTCATTTGCACTTGCATTTCACAGATCTGCAATTATCAATGAACAAGCACAAATCAGAATCCCATTGATACTAGTTGGTCAAGTAAATACTACTCCAATTGGTGATACACTTCCATCAGTAGTCGAATCCATAGATATATCCTCAGAATTGACGGCTCTTTTTAATTAAGGGCTATCTCTTTTTATTTTTTTGACTATTTTCCATTATGGGATATATTTGTCTCTTCATTAGTAATGCCAATCACATGTTTGCTGAGAATTCAAGTAATAATTTGGAATATCCACAACTAAAATACTTCATCGCAAAAATTAATACGGATGCTGATGATGAGCGGAAAAGCCGTCTGATGTATGATGAGGATTATGAGTAATGAAGCATCCCACATATCTTTTTCAATGGTTTGTTGATTTTTTATATTGAAATGAAACTTGCATCTCTTTTTTCAGGTGGAAAAGACAGCCTTTATTCTATATTCTTGGCAAAAAAACAAGGCTATGAAATAAATTGTCTATTAAGCATATTTCCTAAATCTGCTGAAAGTCATTTACTACATCATCCTAATTTACAATGGACTAAACTCCAATCCCAATCCATGCAAATTCCTCAATTAATAATCGAATCAAACTCAGATGAGACTAACAATGAAATAATTTTGCTAGAAGAAGTTTTGATACAATCTATTGCTCAATATGGAATTGAAGGAATAGTACACGGTGGTATACAAAGCCAATTTCAAAAAGAAAAATTTGAAAATTTATGTAATAAACTAAATCTCGAATCTGTTACTCCCTTGTGGAATAGTAATCCATTTGAATACATGAATGAATTAATCTCTTCAAATTTCCGATTCATTATTTCCAGTGTCTCGTCTGGAGGATTAGATGATTCATGGCTTGGAAAGATAATTACAAAAAATGACATATCTGTTTTATATGATCTCTCTAAAAAATTTGGTTTTAATTTAAATTTTGAAGGTGGTGAAGCAGAAACGTTTGTTGTTGACTGTCCACTTTTTTCACATTCAATTGATATTATTAAATCTGAAAAAATTTGGGATGGATATAGAGGAAGGTTTGAAATAGTGGATGCGAGGCTAAATTATAATGCTTGATGGTCTTAAGAATAACCTTCGTGATGCAATTAAGAAAATTGTAAAATCTTCTGGTATAGATGAAGAACTTATCAAAGAACTATCAAAAAATGTTCAGAGAGCATTATTGCAATCAGATGTTAATGTTAGATTGGTTCTTGAAATTACAAAGCAAATCGAAATACGATCATTAAATGAAACGCCTCCTCCCGGACTCTCTAGAAAAGATCATATTGTAAAAATTCTATATGATGAACTTGCAAAACTACTAGGAAAAGAATCTGATTTTGATTTTAAATCTGGTAAACAAAACAAGTTAATCATGCTTGGAATCCAAGGTAGTGGAAAAACAACTGTAACTGCTAAACTTGCTAAATTTTTAACCAAACAAGGATATTCTGTTGGTGTTATCGGGGCTGATACGTACAGACCTGGAGCTTTAGTGCAATTAAGAACCATGTGTGAAAAATCTAATGTTGAGGTATATGGTGAACCGAATAACAAAAATTCTCCAGATATTGTGAAAAATGGATTAAAGTATTTTGAATCATTGCCTTTAGATGTGATATTAATTGATACAGCTGGACGACATAAAGAAGAAAAAGATCTTTTGTCTGAAATGGAACAAATTAACAAGGTGGCAGAACCTGACCTCGCAATACTTGTAATTGACGGAACTATCGGTCAACAGTGTTTTAATCAAGCAGAAGCATTTCATAAAACAATTCCAGTAGGTGGAATTATTATTACAAAATTAGATAGCTCTGCAAAAGGCGGCGGTGCAATAGCTGCATCTGCAGCTACTGGTGCTCAAATCATGTATATTGGAACTGGTGAAAGAATTGATGATTTAGAAAAGTTTTCACCAACACGATTTGTTGGCAGATTGCTTGGAATGGGCGATATTCAAGCAGTTTTAGATTTAGCAAAAAGATTAGAAAATGAGGGTGATGACGTTAGACTAAAAAGAATTTCAAGTGGAAAAATGAACATGGATGATTTCTTCTATCAATTGGAAGAAGTTACTAAAGTAGGATCATTGAAAGGATTTCTTGATAATATGCCAGGACTTTCAGGTATGGTTAAAGATGATCAATTAGATCAAATGGAAGGACGAGTTTCTAAATGGAGATTTATTATTCAAAGTATGACAAAGGAAGAAAAAGCAGATCCTGATCTAATGAATTCATCTAGAATTAAAAGAATTTCAAGGGGATCTGGTTGGCCAGAACACGAAGTGAAAGAATTACTAAAAAATTATAAAAATTCAAAAAGTATGATGAAAGCATCAAAAGGAAGACAGATGCAGGGTACTCTTCGTCGCATGGGATTCGGTTAGAATTTTTATTTCTTAAATATTGGAAATTAAAATGACTACTCTTAAAGAAATTATCCCTATCTCAAATGAATTAATGAAAAATTATGGTCTATGCGATAGTTGTCTAGGTAGGCTTTTTTCTAAACAGCTAAATTTATCTTCAAATAAATTACTTGGAAAAAAATTAAAGGCACATGTAAAAAAATCAACAAAAAAATGTTTTATTTGTAAAAATTTATTGGATAATCTTTCTATGTATTTAAAATTGATGTTAGATGCTTCTTCAAAATATAATTATTCTTCAATAGTTATTGGAGCCTTAATCAAACCATCCATTATAGATAGAGATGATTATATAAAATCAAAATACAAACTACGTGGAATTGATAGTGTTAAAACTGATATTACAAAAGAACTTGGAAAACAATTTATAAAAAAAACAAAAAAAATTATTGATTTTTTAAATCCTGATCTTACATTTACAATTAACTTTAAAGATGAATCATGTCAAATACGCTCAAAATCCATTGTATTATACGGACGATATACAAAGTCTGAGCGAGGATTGCCCCAAAAACAAAAGTCTTGTGCTAACTGTTATGGAAAAGGTTGTAAGAGTTGTAACCTTCATGGCATTTCTGAGTATGATAGTGTTGAGGGTAAAATATCTGAATTTCTTTTTACTACATTTGGCGGTACTACTACAAAATTTACTTGGGTTGGAGGTGAAGATCAATCAAGTCTAGTTTTAGGCTCAGGTCGTCCATTTTTTGTCAAACTTCAAAATCCATTTAAAAGAAATATTTCACTCCCCAAAAAAATAATTTCTGATAAAGTTGCTATTCATAATTTAAAAATTATATCTGACCCTCCAAAAACTCCTATTAAATTCAACTCACTAATAGAATTAAAAATATCTACGGAGCATGAAATCATTCCTGAGAATCTGAAGAAATTAAAGAATATGCTTTCAAATTCTGTTGTGGTTTATGAAAAATCTGGAAAACGTTCTGAAAAGACTGTTTCTATTTTAAAATATAAAAAAATATCCAAAAATCTCTTTAATCTCATTATTAAAGCTGAAGGTGGGTTACCTGTAAAACGATTTGTTGATGGCGATGATGTAACACCTGGAATCACTCAAATGATGAGTGATGGGTGCACTTGTGTGGCATTTGATTTTCTTGAAATTAACCTAAATGATAACAATTAACTAATCCCTGTTTTTCAGATTATTCATGCCCATGAGAAAAAAAGGTAAACATGCAAGACGTGCCGATCAACGAGCTGATAGACGTAGAAAAAAGACTGCAAAATCTGGAAAGCCAAAATCTAGATAGAATCAACCTTTTTACATTCTAATTCCGCGAAGTGATACATTGGATCCGTTAGTACGACTAAAAGAAGCCCGTCTTAAAGGACTAATCCCAGATGATGTTTATGATCTTATTGTAAAACGATTTCCTATAACTGTGGAGGGAATTAATAGAATTGAAAAAGCATCTGGGATTCGTTACCCAACTGCTTACGTAGAACCCTCAATTGTTATTTCATCTCCAAATCCTAATTCCTATGAGTTTGGAATATTATTTGCTAGAACAATCCCTATATTTTTTGATGAAAAATTTCATGTAGTGATTCAAATTTCTGCACCTCTGGTTGCATATGGTCTAAAAGGTACAATTCATGCAATTTTGGCACACGAGTTTTTACATTTTCTTGAATTGACTAGAAAAATTTCTAAAATGGATTTACTTTCCGATGAAATTACTGGAAATCTCTTTGAAAGTGTTTATGCTGATGAGGGAAGATTGTTTGAGCCTAAGGCTGTCTTTAAAGATAGAACTCTGTTAGATCACATTACTAAACGATTTCCAGCTGGTTTTAGGGATTACAAATTAGAAGATAAGGTGATGAAATTTTGGATAGAGAAAAATCTCCCAAAAATCAATATTTCACTTGATTCTAACACCGTTAAATTATCTGCTGAATCAATAGCAAAAATAAAACTGGATCCTTTGTTTTTAGATAAAATAGCACAACTTGAACAAAAAAGTGCAAAAATTAGAACAAAAAAACTTTATTGATATTCTTTTATTCTTGCATTTTTGATATTAATGTATAATTATTATGTCTCGAATTAATTTTGTAATTCTGCGATAATTGTTTTAGTTTTAGAAATTATATTCATATAATCAATATTAGGATCTGTGCTTAGTAAAAAGAGATTTTTACCGAATTGAATGCTAATTAAAATGACATTTTCATATTCTGTAACTGACAATTTTTCTTTACCAAATTTATAAGATAAATTTTGAAGACGAGTCCATCTTTCAAAAGTATAGTGAATTGACATTTTGACTTCTTGTTCATTTAGTAATGTTACGTTATCCCGATTTTTTTCAATTACTAAATCACCTTTTGAATCTAAGACTCCTGTGAATCTAACATGTGGATCTACTTCTAATATTTTATTGCATAATTCTTCAAAATCCATTTTTCATCAATCCTTTTAACTCCCACCTGTCTTCTTATTATGTTTTTTTTAAAATATTTTGATATGAAGATTTTTGTGAAAATTAAAACCAATTTTTAATTTAAATTAGACTGATGCTTTATTGATTAAATTCAGTTAATCCACATTTTCCACAAGTGTTTCTGTCTTTATGTTTAGACATGAAAACTCCTTTTCCGCATCTAGAACAATTTTTTCTACCTCTTGTTATTTTGTCCTTGTCTACTTTGAAATATTTATAGACATTTGGACTAGAGCCTTTTTTTCCCGCAGATGCTTTTTTTGCTGCCATTATTCGGTTTTCTCCGCGGTTGCTTCAGCATTTGCATTATCTGCTTCTGCTTGTTTGGCTTTTGTCTTCTCAATTCTTTTGAAGATTATTGGATTAACATGTTTTTTTGCCAATCCTTCATCGTCATAGATGAAGAAAGTTCCTGTAACCAATGCTTTTCCAACATGAGTTTGCAATCTCATAGGAATCACAATTTTTCCAGAAAGTTTGAATTCTTTTGTAATCATATCTACTGCCTCAAGTTTTTTGAGTTTACCGCCTAATCCTGTAAAATTACAGATCAGTTCTCTTCTTGATAGGAAGGCGTTATTTACGTCAGTTACGGTCTGAATAATAGACATGTATCCAAAATCCTTAAGATATTTCATATAAACCTTGATTGATAATAGAGAACAAATTTAAGAAAATTCAGTCTAATCCCCACATGGAACGATATATGATTCATTTAAAAAATAATGGTTACAGTCCTAAAGATTCCTCTTATCTTGTAAATCATGCAAGAAAAATATGTTCCACCATTCCAGCTTCAGTAAGAGTTGCTCGAGTTGCACGTAAATTTTTGGAATTTGACGTCTCTGTAAATCCTGACGATTTAGATCTTGTAATTGAAAAATTATCTCCAATCGGACCTTTGGATAATGCAAGACATATTTTTGAAGAAAAGATTGGGAAGGAAGATGGAACTCGTGATGGTGTCTTTTATTTTAATAATGAACGATTTTGGGAGAGTCATGAATCTTTAGAAGGTGTATGGAAGCAATGCTATGGCAGAGAAAAAGAACTTGTTCAGGGAATTATTCTTCTTGCAGTTGCATTTGCTCATGCACAAAAAAATGAATCTCGTATAGGTATTGGAATGTTGCAGCGAGCATTAGAAAAATTGGGTGACTCTCCTGGAACTTATGGTGAAATAGATGTCGATAGGATTAGAAATAAAATCAAAGAAATGCAAAAAACTGAAGAATTAACTATATTTGAGATTTGATTAAATTAAGAGCTGTTGTCACAACATCTGCTCCTTGAATTAAGCCAATGCTTCCTTTTTTAGCTTGATCTTCAGTAACTCTAGTTGTTCCATCGTTTTTGATAAAATTCCCAGATACTAAAATTGGGACAGGATCATCACTGTGTCCTTTATTGATACACGGTGTCGAATGATCTGCTGAAATAACTATTGCAACTTTATCAAAATCAATATTTTCAAGTAGTGTTTTGAAAAATCTACGGTCAATCTCTTCAATGTTTTTCATTTTTCCAATAGCATCTCCATCATGACCAAATTCATCTGGTCCTTTTAGATGAACGTAAATTGCATTTTGAGTCTCCATTGCTTTTGCAGCTACTCTTGCTTTTTCCTCATAATCTGTTAATCCCCCTGCTTCAAACGCTTTCATCTTTAACACTTCTGAAATTCCAAGTTCTACTGGCATATCTACAATACATGAAAAATTCATAGAATACATTTCATTGATGGGCTTTACGTCTGGATATTTGTTTCCTGCATCTCTTAGTAAAATACAACTCAAACTTTTCTTTTTTTCATTAATTCTTTTTTTATTGATCTGACTTTCTTTCATAATTTGAAGTGATTGTGTCGTAAATTCATTAACTAATTTAGCAGTTTTTTTAGCACTCTCAGTTTCATCTAACGGTAAACATTTTTCAATTCGTAAAAAATCTCCAACTGCTTTTGCTATTCCCATGCCTTCTACTCTGGCATATGCAGGATCAGTGTTAGTGATTTGAGATGATAATTTTTCGTTATCAGTTCTAATTCTTACTGTTACTCTATGACCTATGGTAGGCGATACTACTACCGATGTATTTGGAAACGAAAATTTAATTTTATTTTCGATTTCTTTTGCAACTCCCTCTGCGTCATTTTTTTCAATATGTCTTCCTGCACGTCTATCGATAATAATTCCTTCATCATTTAATGTTGCATAATTTCCTCTTAGCGCTAAATCTCCGTCTTTAAAATCAATTCCTACTCCTATTGCTTCTATTACTCCTCTTCCTGCGTAATCAACATGGTGAAATCTATATCCTAGCATGTTGAAAACTGCAATGTCTGATTCTGGTGCAATTCCTTTTCCTACCGAGATGACTTCTCCTATTACGCCCTTTTGTGCTAATTTATCTAGAGTAGGGGTGGTTGCCGCTTCGAGTGGAGTTTTACCGTCTAGATCTGGATGTGGAAGATCACCTACCCCATCTAAAAGAACATAAATCATATGAATGTCTGAATTATTGATTCTATCCGTATTTCCAAATTTTTTGCTGCTCTCCTTTAAATCTTACATAAAAATATGCGATCATGAAATTTTTAGTTTTGATTTGAGGGATGTTGTTTCTGTTTGCTGTTAGTGTTTATAGAATATGAAAAATCTCAAAATGATATTCTATCATCATTTGTTTTTTATTTTTAATTTCTTGTATATTGGAAAACGTTTTAACATACTTAAACTTCAATTATGAATTATGGGGGACATGCGTAAAGATTATGTTTCTGAACGCTTTATGATCGTCTCTAAAAAAGATGACAAAGTTGTAGATCCAAAAAAATCTCCTTATGCTCCTGGAAATGAATCAATGACAAATCCTTCTGTTCTATCACTAGTTGCAAAAGACGGTATGTTGCAACGTCTTCAGGATAATGAAGATGAATATGTTGAAGGCTGGTCGATTAGAGTATTTGAGAGTAAAAATCCTATAGTTTCTATTGAAACTGAAAATTCATACAGTGACAGACCTCATTATAGTGAACCAGCTTACGGTTATCATTACATTGTGGTTGCATCTCCTAAAGAAAAAGACACTCTTGCTACTATTGATTCTGAACAATGGTCCAACATTCTTGTGGTTGTTCAGGATAGATTACGATGGCTCTATACCCAAAAAGGTGTGACATACGTTTCAATTTATGCTGATCAGGGAGAATCTGCAGGCAGTAAAAACCCACATCCGCATTTGAATATTTTGACCTTTTCAACAATCCCTCCTGTTATTGAAGAAGAAGCAGAAGCTTCCTACAAAATCCTTAACGAAAAAGGTGTATGCCCAATGTGCCAAATTGTCAATGAAGAAATGGGTGGGCCAAGACAAGTTCTTCAAACTGAAGGATTTATTGCATTTTGTCCTTGGTCTCCATCATATCCATACGAATTTTGCATTTCTCCAAAAAAACACACGACTAGTTTTTCTAAAATAACTCAAAAAGAAATTAATGATCTTTCGCTTATTTTACGAGCTACACTTGGTGGTTTGTCGAAAACTGTTAAAGATGTTTCATATAATATGGTATTCCATTTATCTCCTGAAAAGAAAAATAGCAGACAAATTCATTGGCATATTGAAGTTTATCCCATAACTAAACCCTGGTCTGGTCTTGAACGCGGTTATGGTATTTTTCTTAATGACATATCTCCAGAACAGGCAGCTGAGAAACTCGGTGCGTCCTGTAGAAAAGAATTAGCCAATTTGGTTGGTATTGTTTGAATAGTTTAATTATTAACTTGATTTTGTTATTGTAATGGCACTAGAAAAATGGGTAGCAATTGCAAGTATTGGATTGTATGTGATGTTTGTTGGAGAAATTATTTCTGTATTTAATTTTATAATTAACATGCCTGCTAATTTTGAATTTGGAACTTCATTTGAACCAAGTCCAAAAATATTGCAATTCATCTCAATCGGTGTGGCTCCTGCATGTGTTTTATCCGGACTTGCGTTTT
Source organism: Nitrosarchaeum koreense MY1 (assembly GCF_000220175.1). Classification (NCBI taxonomy): domain Archaea; kingdom Thermoproteati; phylum Nitrososphaerota; class Nitrososphaeria; order Nitrosopumilales; family Nitrosopumilaceae; genus Nitrosarchaeum; species Nitrosarchaeum koreense. The sequence continues at coordinate 431,545 of NZ_AFPU01000001.1, forward strand.
TACTATCAAAACGTTATGGTTCTAAGCAAATTGGTTCTATGATTCTTAGTGGTGGAATTATTTTGTTAATTGGAATGGCATATTGTTATTCTCTTTTAGATAAAATTCCTGATTCTTACATGGTTGATGCTGTTGTCATAACTCCGCCTTTGTTCATGGGCGTTTCTATACCTGTGATAATAGTTGGATTGATTTTAATTAAAACAAACAAGAAACGTCCAAAAAAAGAATATTTCTAAGTATGATCAAATCTTAGTGCATTTGCATTATGTTTGAAGCCTAATTTTTCATAAAATGGCTTGACATCATCTACACAATCTAAAATTGTTTTATAACATCCTTGTTCCTTTGCATATCTTAAAAGATATTTTATCATTTTTTCTCCAATCCCTTTCTTTTGATATTTTTTATTTACTACGACATCTTCAATATGCCCAACTTTGCCACCATTGTGGATAAATTTAGTTTCAATCAACAATGTAGTTGCACCTACCACTTTTCCCTCTAATAATGCTACTATGGTTAATTGATCTTGATTCGAATTTATTTTTTCAAATGTTTTTTCTATAGTTTTTTTATCCGTGTTGCTGGTTTGCCGTAATGAATCTAATGTTTGTAAAAATCCATTTGTTAAATCCTCTTTTTGTAATTTTCTAATTGTTAAATCGTTCATTTTTATTATTTTAAATTTTTCCTAGTTTTTGAAGATATTCTTGATTTGCTTTTCTATATGTTGTTTTGTTTCCAATATCCAAAAACCCTTTTTTAGACACAACACTGCTAACTAGTTTATTTTTTGCCATTGCTTTTCTAATCACATCATCCATTCCATAAGGAACATTTTTTGGAATCAACTCCATTATCTCTGGCTCCATCACATAGCATCCAGTATTTACATTTGCAGTGATTTCTGGTTTTTCATTCCATGCAACTACCTTTCCTGTTTTGGTGGTTTCTATTACTCCATATGGTAAATTTGTTTTGTATTCATACAAATTCATTGTTACAAATGATTTTTTTTGTTTATGATGTTTTATCATATTTCGTAAATTGAAATCAAATATGGAATCTCCATACATGCAAACAAAAGTATCGTCAATGAATTCTTCTGCTGTTTTAAGTTGACCTGCGGTTGCTAATGGTTTGTTAGATACCGCATATTCAATATTTACTCCGAAACGTTTGCCATCTTCAAAATAATCTTCAATCGTTTTTCTTAGGTAACTTACACATAACACTATTGATTTTACACCGTTTTTTTGTGTCCATTCTATTAGGTGCTCTAAAATAGGTTTTTCACCCAAAGGAAGCATCGGCTTTGGTAGAAAAGTTGTGTATGGTTGCAATCTTGTACCTAAACCCCCTGCAAGTATTACGGCTTTCATGAATCTATAATTGAGATATGACTATTTATGTTCAAGTATGTATTTCTCTTATAGTTTAAAATTAATTAAATGATCTTGAAACTTTTTCAATAATAGATGCTGGAGTTTTGGCAAAAATAATGATCATTGGTTCTTTACCGAAATCTCCTTTATGATAAATCACATCTGGAGCTGTTTCCAATTTTTTTATTGCGGACCTTATTCCCCACTCTATGGATAATCCTTCTTTAGTCTTAATTTTATTTGGTTCTGAATTTCTATCATAGCTAGAAATAATTAATTTTGTTTTTTTTAATTTTGAAATATTTTCTTCATTATATTTTAAATTAATTGCTGAACGTATTTCTGGAAATTTCTTATTCATAGCAATCAATGCTGTAGCAACATGTTTTGAACCTCCATATTCCAAATCTCCTGCAATCATGACCTTATTCCCAGTTTTAACTATTCTCCCTGCAATTCCTACTACATCTTTAATTGATTTTGGATTTATTTTTGAAAAGACAAAATTTGTTTGGCATTCCGGAATATTTTTATAAATATTTTTGATTCCAATGAATTTGTTAACCCCATTTGATAATTCAATTTGAATATTATCTCTTTTTTTTATTTGTGTAATTTCTATCCCACGTCCAATATTTTTGGCATTTTTTATTGAATTGTACGTGAATTGTTTTGAAAACTTGGCTGATTCTTTTAATAATTTTCCATCTGCTAATGAAACTAGTAGTGCAGATGAATAATTACAACCACTACCATGATTAGTTTTTGGAATTATGTTGCTCGATACAGTGTATTTTGTTTTTTCTTCTAATATGAAATCTGAGATTTTCTTATTTTTTGTTTCTATTCCTGTAATTATGACGCTTTTTGCACCCATCTTTTGAATTTTTAGAGCAGCCTTTAGAAGTGATTTTTTTGAATTTATTTTAATTTGAGATAAGAATTCTGCTTCGAATTTATTTGGTGTAATAACTGTCGCTAATGGAATTAAATATTTTTTAAAATCTTTAATTGCATTTTTTTCTATTAGTAAGCCTCCTGTGGTTGATTTTATTACTGGATCTAATACAATTGGAATCTTTAACTGTTTTAATTCATTATGTATTATTTTTATTATGTCTGAATTGTATACCATTCCAATTTTTATTCCGTCTATTTTAAAATCTGAAATCAATAATTCAAGTTGATTTTTTAATATTTTTTTTGACACCGGTTGAATCATTCCAAAATCAGATGTATTTTGTCCTGTTACTGCGGTAATGACAGTCAACCCATACTCATTTAACATATCGAATGTTTTAACATCGCTTTGTATGCCAGCTCCAGATGATGGATCAGAACCACCTATTGAAAGTAAATTCATTTAGTATTATCTAATTTGATTACACTAATCTGTTTTTCCATTTGATTTTTATTTTTTATATTTTTATGGGCTTGTATTTTTTGTTTAATTTTTTTCTATTATGATAGAGCATTTATAGATCTAATACAATTCTTAATTGTTAATTTGACTGAAAAAATTCCTTTGGTTGATGATACTCCGTCTGAATTGAGATGTACTGTATGTTTGTTACCGATGCAATATCAAAAGAAAATTAACAATGTCTTTCTTTGGCAATGTTTTAAATGTGGCAAAAAATATTTTGTTTCAAACTCTGTTGTTGAGTATAGTATATCTGAAACTTGGAGTTCTGCTAAATGAAAATTGCTATTTGTAGAATTATCATGTAAATGAAAAACCATATGATATTTTTTATTTGAAATTAATCTGTCAAATGGGATGAATGGTTTTACTCTGATGATATCGTGCCTAGTTCCTGTATTTTATCATAATTTTACATTTAACTATGCGATTTGATATTTTTAGATGATATTGCTAATTCATTATGATGTTTGATTAGCGCATTCAAATGAACAAAACTCATCTTTAAAACTTTGAAATTCTTTCCCACAATGTACACATTCTTTTGCCATTCTCATACTATCTATTATCGGTTTAAGCATATAAGATCGATCAATTTTACGTTTATAGTGACAGTGTTATCGAATATTTTTATCGCTTGACACTCATGATTGTTTAAATCAGGCAAAAACGTAGATTATGCATGGGTACTCAAATGACTGCAGCCAGAAGGGGTATTGCTACAGACGAAATGAAAACTGTGGCAAAAGATGAGGATGTCACATTAGAATGGCTTATCCCTAAAATTGCAAATGGTTCTATTATAATTCCTAGTAATAATGTCAGACCTCAAAAAATTCACAATGTTGGAATTGGAAAAGGTCTAAAAACTAAAGTGAATGTAAACATTGGAACTTCTACATTGAATGTCAACCTTGAAGAAGAGATTGAAAAAGCCAAGGTTGCTGTAAAATATCATGCAGACACATTGATGGATTTAAGCGATGGCGGTGATGTCAAAAAAATACGACGGACATTATTAGAAGTTACACCTATCACATTTGGAACAGTACCAATCTATGAGGCATACAACTATGGTATTGAAGTTCATAAAAATCCTTTAAATTTAACTGAAGATGATTTTTTAAACGCATTTGAAAATAACGCAAAAGATGGTGTTGATTATACTACTATCCACTGTGGAATCACAAAAGATATTGCAAAAAAAATTCTAAAAGTCAAAAGATATGGTGGTGTGGTGAGCAAAGGTGGAACAATCACTGCTGCTTGGATGTTGCGACATGATAAAGAAAATCCGTATCTGACTCATTATGATTACCTCATTGAAATTGCTAAAAAATACGATGTTACATTTAGCTTAGGTGATGCATTACGACCTGGCTCTATTCTTGATTCTCATGATGAACTTCAGGTTCAAGAGATGATACACATGTCTCAACTAACAAAACGTGCTCATGAACAAGATGTTCAAGTGATGGTTGAAGGACCAGGACATGTTCCATTAAATGAAGTTGCTACCAATGTCCGGTTAGCCAAATCTTTGATAGGTGACGTTCCTTACTATGTATTAGGTCCTTTGGTAACGGATGTTGCTTCAGGGCATGATCATATTGCAAGTGCTATTGGTGCTGCAGTTTCTGCAAGTGAAGGTGTTGATCTATTGTGTTATCTTACTCCTTCTGAACATCTTGCATTGCCTAATGCTGACGAAGTAAAGGCCGGTCTAATTGCATATAGAATTGCAGCACATGCAGCTGATTTGGTGAAACTTCGAGATAAGGCAATAAAATGGGATATGGCAATGACTGAAGCTCGTCGAACATTGGATTGGGAAAAACAAATTGCGTTATCTATTGATCCTGAAGAGGCAGCTAAGATTCATGGTAGAACTGGACAACGTCCAGGAAACAATGTTCCTTGTACAATGTGTGGTGGAGCATGTGTCTATGTTATGCTACCTCAACAAAGAAAATATGATAAAGAAAAATTACAACAGATTTAGTAATACTTTTTCAAGACTGGGAACTGAATTATACTTTTTTAATTCATCCATTGTTATCCACAAATATTCTGAATTTTCCCAATTTAGTTTTATTTCTGGATTTTTTGCTTCAAATAAAAATGGAAATATTTCCCACTCATGATTTTCATATTGCGGTGAATTTACTCTAAGTTTTTTTGCAGATTTTATTAATTTTATTTTGTCTTCTGCAATCCCAGTTTCTTCAAAAATCTCTATTTTTGCTCGTGTTAAAGGAGTTTCATTTTTTTCAATGATACCGCTAATTCCTGCCCACAATCCTTTCATAGTTTTTACTTTATCGCTTCTTTTTAGAATGAGTATTTTTTGCTCATCTTTAATAAAAGATGTAACAATTTTGGTTACACGCATTTTTCTTATTTTTCAACTGCGTGTACCATTTTTGTCAATTTTTTATAAGAATCCTCCAAGTTTGTATTTGCAGAGAGTTTCTCTTGACAATTTTTAATGTAATCTATTACTTCTTCCGTCTTTGATTCTTGCACTGCTGTCAGTAGTCTGCCTATATCTTTCCAAAGTTCTTCTGCAACTCTTCTAATTTCAGGATTTGCGATAATCGTTTCAATTAATTCTGGAGATTCTGTCATTATACTTTCAGCAAGTATTTTTTGAACTCTGAATGTAGTTCCTGACATTTTTTCAGTTAATGACATCTTTTCATCTTTTGAAATGATATTTGCAAATACAAGATTCATCAAATGTGTTAATCCTAAAATAACTGCAATTTTTTTATCATGCTCAACTGCATCAATTGTTACAAAATTTGCACCATCAAAAAGTTCTTTTACAACTGTCAATTCTTTTTTTGCATCTTTTATTGGAACTGAAATTATGTTTTGTCCTTTGATTGATTTTGCTCCAGGACCAAACATGGGATGAATGCATATGGGATTAATTTTTGCAGGCATTTTTGATAATGACGCTACTACTTTGGATTTTTCTGATGATATTTCAATTAGATATGTTCCTCTTTTCATCTCTTTTGCAATTAATCTGATTATTTCTGGTGTTCTTCTTGTTGGAGTGCACAACACAACATAATCTGCTTTTAAAATACCTCCTACCAGAGAATCTGATTGGATTATTCCTTTTCCTTGTATTTTGTTTTCACTATCATAACCAGTAACTTCAAAGTCATTTGCTAGAAAATATTTTGCAAACCATTGCCCCATTTGACCTCCAACTCCAATTATTGTAATTTTCTTCTTCATTGCTTATCTCTCAACATATTACCAAGTATATTCATTCCCTCCATTAGTATTTTTTCGTCTTGACATGCCGATAATCTAATGAAATTCTTGAATTCTCCAAAACCCTCTCCAGGTGCAACAGCTAATCCTTTTTCTAAAAGATTGTTTGCAAATTGTACTCCGCTAAAACCCTCTTGATTGATGCGAGCAAATAGATACATTGCTCCATCTGGAGCAACAAAGTCTAAATTCATCTCTTTTGCCTTTTCAACCAATACATTTAGTCTGGTTTGTACTGTATTAGTATTATCTGATATGTCTGCTTCCAAGGCTCTCATGGCAATATATTGAATAGGTTCAGACACATTTGTAAGGCAAAGAGCCTCTAGTTTTGATAATTTTTCTATAATTTCTGGTCTTGAAATAGCATATCCTATCCTAAATCCTGTCATTGCATGTGATTTTGAAAATGATTGAGTAATGATACTTTTATCGTAATTATAACAAAGTATGCTTTTCCATTTTTTGTATGCATATTGAGAGTAAATTTCATCACTTAAAATGTATAAATTATTTTTAATTGCTAACCTTACAATTTCATCTTGTAGTTTTTCGGGAAGAATTTTTCCCGTTGGATTGTTTGGATAATTTAGTATGATCATTTTTGTGTTATTGTTGATAACTTTTTGAATTTGTTCAATTGTTGGTTCCCACTTTCCTTCCAAAGTAGTGGTTATTGTTCTTACTTTAATTCCAGAATTTAATGCACACTCTTTATATGCTGGCCATGATGGTTCAATTACAATTAATTCGTCTCCTGGATTTAATAAAGTGCTAATTGCGGTATAAATTGAAAAGCGAGCACCTGGACTAACCATTATGTTATCTTGTGAAACATCAACTCCGAATTTCTCAGATGAATATTTAGCGAGTGCTTCTCTAAATGAAGGCAATCCTTTTGCATTTCCATATTTTAAAAATCCTTTGTCAAAAACTTCTTCCAGAGCTTTTTTAACAATTTGAGGAGGGGAAAAATCTGGTTCACCTACTTCCATATGGATGATTTTTTTCCCGTCACGTTCCATTGCTTTAGCTTTATGAAAAATTGATAGATGTGTTTGTTTATTATCTGACTGTACCTTAATTGATTCATTAAGTAAAAAGTTTAAAAATTTTGTTGCAATTGATTCATCAAATTTTAATTCGTTACATAATGTGATTATTTTTGAGCGAAGATTATCTTCACGAGTTTCATCTGTTACTCCTTTTCCTATGTTTTTTTTAATTTCTCCAATTTCTTTAGAAATATCTGTTCGCATTTTTAGCATCTTGATCATTTCTATGGTGATCTCGTCGATTCTATTTCGAAGTTGGTTGATATCTGACATATCTTTACAATACAGGCTTGATTGCTCCAGATAAAAGAGCATGATCTGCCAAAGTTAGAGCAACTAACGAATCTACTACTGGTGGGGCTCTAGGAACTACACATGGATCGTGCCTTCCTTTTACTTGCAGTATGGTGTCTTTTTTGGTTTTAATGTCCACAGTACTTTGTTTTTGTGCTATTGATGATGCAGGTTTGAATGCAATTCTAATTGTTATTGGCATACCATTTGATATCCCGCCTAAAATTCCTCCTGAATTGTTTGTTTTTGTAATTATTTTCCCTTTTTTTATTGTGTACAAGTCATTATTTTCTGAACCTGATAATTCTGAGCCTTTAAACCCTGAACCAAATTCTACTCCTTTAACGGATGGGATTGAAAATATTGCTTTACTTAAATCTGATTCTAATGACCCGAAGATAGGTTCTCCAATTCCAACTGGTACATTTGTTGTGATTGATTCTATTATCCCTCCAAGAGAATCTCCTTTTTTTCTTGCATCTAATATTGATTCTCTCATTTTTTTTGCAGTTTTTTCTTCAGGACATCTTACTTCGTTTTTATAAATTGAGTTAATCATTTTTTCATTAAATTTATTTTCCATTTTTATTTTTCCAATCTGTGCTGTAAATGAATTTGTTTCAACACCTAGTGTGACTTTTAATAATTTTCTTGCAATTGCTCCTCCCATTACATGAGTTGCAGTTAATCTTCCAGAAAATCTACCTCCTCCTCTATAATCATTAAAATGATTATATTTTACCATGGCTGGATAATCTGAATGCCCAGGTCTGAGTTTTGTTTTCAAATTTTCATAGTCTTTTGATTTCTGATCACTATTCCAAACTATCATTGTAATCGGTGCACCTGTAGTATGTCCTCTAAAAATTCCAGAAATAATTTCTACAATATCTCCTTCTTTTCGCTGTGTAGAAATCAATGACTGCCCAGGTTTTCTAAGATCTAACATTTGTTGAATTTCTTTTTCATCAATTTCTAATCCTGCAGGGCATCCGTCTAAAACAGCTCCTATGGATTTTCCATGACTTTCACCAAAACTGGTTAAAACAAGACGCTGACCAATTGAACTTCCAGGCAACATATTGTGATAGTAAATTGATGCTTATAATTCCTCATTATGAAAAAACACAAAAAATTTTCTCAAATTTGACGAATTTTGTATCAATTTACATGTGTTTAATAATTACATATTTTCTTTAAAATAATTATAATTATTACAATTAATATTTAAATATCAAAATAACGTACAATATATGTGCAAAAACGTGTAAAATCTAACAAATGATTTGCGCGGCTCTGCGAAAAATGCATGTTATCTTCGTAAAAACGAAGTGGGTGAGGAGAATGCTTTTCACTCTATACAGGGTCGCGCCTTTTACCTCTTTTTGATAATTTTTTAAAATTTTACTCTAGTGTGATTTTTGCCCCTAATTTGTTCATCTCACTGACAAAATTAGGATATGATACTGATACTGATTCATAATCTGTTACGATACAATTACTAACATACATTCCAGCAATACAAAATGCCATGAATAATCTATGATCATTTTCGGAATTTAATAACGCCCCTCTTAATTCATTTGACGACTCTAAAATTAAACCGTCTTCTTTCTCTTGTACTTTAATTCCTATTTTAACTAGTTCTCTAGATAGTATGGAGATTCTATCTGTTTCTTTTAATCTTGCATGTTTTACATTTATAATTTCAATTGGATTTGTTGTTTTTACTGCTAGAATTGCTAATGGGGGAAGCAAGTCTGGTGAATTGTTTAAATCGAATCTTCCCCCGCTAAGTTTATCTGGTGTTTTAATTGTGATATGTTCTTCTGCTATGGTTACTTTTACTCCCATTTGTTCTAAAATATCGATAAACACTTCATCTCCTTGAGGTAGGTTTCCAATTTTACCATGGATTACAACATTTTCTCCATTTAATACTGCAGCTGAAAGTAGTAATGCTAAACTTGAAAAATCAATTGGTACAGTAAATGCAGATGATTTGTATAATTGGGGTGAAATATTGTATTTTTTATATGGAATTAATGTTTGTACTGTAACCCCAAAGTTTCTCATTGTTGCAATGGTTGCATCAAGATATGGTTTTGAAACTAAATTCCCATCGATGTTTAAGTTAATTCCTTTTTCAGTTAACGGTGCACAAATTAGTAGTGCTGATACAAATTGACTCGAAAAATTTCCAGGAATTGAAATATCTCCACCTAAAATTCTTCCCGTAATTTTGATTGGTGGCATTCCATTTGTTGAAGTACATTTTGCTCCTATACTTTTTAATGCATCAAGTAGTGGTTGCATTGGTCTTTTTTGAAGACTAGTATCTCCTGTCAATGTAATTTCATTAGCGAATAATCCTGCAATTCCCGATGCAATCCTTATGGTCGTTCCTGAGTTTTTAGCATCGATTTCAGGTACATTTATGTCAAATTTTATTGGTTTTCTGACAATTATTGACGAATCTAACTCTTCAATTTCCGCTCCAAATTTCTTACATGTGTCTATTGTTGCAACTGTATCGTCTGAAAACAACACATTGTCAATTTTGCTATCGTTGCCTGCAAGTGCTGCAAGAAAGATTGCTCTGTGTGAATAACTTTTATTTGCAGGACATGTGATGTGGCCTGTTATTTTTGATTTTTCTACTTTACAATTCATGTACTTCGGCCTTTTTGTTATTGATTTTGGATACTATTACATTTCCTTCTAATACTGAAAATACTTTTTTTATGTTTGATTCATTTTCCTTTTTTGTCACAGCTGCAATTGCAGGACCGTTCCCTGAAACTGATGCTCCTAGCGCTCCTTTCTCCAATAAATTAATAATTATTTTCGGATCTGAATTTAATATTGCAGCTGTTGCTAATCCATTGATGTTCATTGCATTCCAATACTCTGCTTTTTTTGCTAACTCCCATGCGCCATTAAATACATCTGAAAGAATTTTTAGATTTTTTAAATTTCCTCGTTTTCTATTTTTAGGAATAAATATCACTGCAATTAAATTTACAGGTGCTTTTTCTGAATGAATTCTATTTTTTTTAAGATTGTCAGTTACATTGAATCCTCCATAATAACATGAACATGCATCATCATATGCTCCAGTTATGCTTACTTTAGATTCTAATGATGCATCAACTCCTGCAAGTAAAATTTGTTTATCTGTTAATTTTGGTTTGAATATTTTTGCACATGCAAGAGCGATTGCTGATGAAATTGCACTTGAACTTTTTAATCCATATCCTGTAGGTATTTCTGAATTTAGTGTAACGTCAATCCTGTTTTCTTCAATCTCTTTTTTTGAAAGTATTTTTTCTATAGTTTTATTTATTAATCTTGAACTTAGGCTCTTGTTTTCTGACTGAATGAAAATTCCTTTGCCTGGACTGGTCTCAATTATTGCATCTACTTTCAATTCAATGCCTAATGTTGCGCCCTTGTGGGTAGCAATTGCATTTACAAGTGATACTGCACCGTGTACTGTAGCCATAGCTTTTGCCATTATACTCCTCCTAACAATGCTTTTTTCATGGCATTATAAGGTGCTTCTACACCATGCCATATTTGAAACGCTCTAGATGCTTGACCTAATAGCATTTCATAGCCATAAATTACAATGGCACCTTTTTCTTTTGCTTTTTTTATAAAATCTGTATTTATTGGAGAATATACTATATCATACACAATTGTTTTTGAGTTAATTCCATCAAGTGAAATAATACTTGGTTCGTTTTTCAATCCTACTGATGTAGCATTTACGATCACATCATAATTTTTTGTCGTCTCTCCTATCTCGTCTATTCTAATTGGATTTGCTTTTAATCCAATTTTATTTGCAAACTCTGAGATCTTATTTGCATTTTCTAAAGTTCTGTTTGCTATGGTGATACTTTTTGCATGTTCTTTTGCAAATCCTACTACAATAGCTCTTGCAGCACCACCTGCTCCTAATAGTAAAACTTTCAAATTTCTTATGTTCAAATTTCTTTTTTTAAATGGTTCTAAAAATCCGTCCATATCTGTATTGTATCCTTTTAAAATTCCATTATCGTTTGTAACTGTATTCACTGCACCTATAATGCTACAAGATTCGTCTAATTTATCCAGGTATTTCATCATTTCAACTTTATGTGGAATTGTAACATTAAATCCAGATATCTTAATTTTTTTAAGTGATTCTATTCCTTCTTCTAATTCGTCTTTTGCTATTTTGTATGCGATATATGAGCAATCCAAATTCAATTCTCTAAATGCTGCACTATGAATATTTGGTGATAATGAATGATCAATAGGATCTCCAATAACTGCAAATGTTTTTGACATCTTATTTTCTAGATTACTATGATTGATTTAAACTCTCGACATGTATGAAATATCTTTTTTATTATTTTTTATAAACTCTAAAATTATATTCTTTATTTGGCTAGGCTCTTAATATTTAATTCATCTTTAGGTTGATGATTTTTTTCACCTCATTAACACTGAATTGTCCAGGTGCTATTGGCTTTCCAAGTGATACGTAGGTGTATGGGCTTCCTAGGTATAGGCACAAAATTCTTGATAATCTTCCATTATCTCCCATCGCAAACGCTATCAGACTGTTTTTCTTATTTTGGCCATAGAGTTGAAGAGTTATAGTTGAATCTTTAACTGATTTGGCTGTAGTGACAATTTTTACATTATTTGAAAATTTACCCATTTGGTTCATTTTGTTTTTTAACTCAGAAAATTTTGGAGTTTTTTTAAAGTCATGCCATGAAATAAGTAGTCTGGTCTTTGTTGATTTGAGATATTTTACCAATTCTTTATTTTTTTTAATTGTATTAAATTCAACATCTAGTAAAAATGGATTATACTCTGAAATTAATTTTAATATTGCAACTCTTTCTTTTTCACTTCCTTCAAATTTTCCTCCTTCTGATTTTGGTCTAAGTGTGCATACTACTTTTTTTAAATCATCTTTGATATTTTCTAATGTCTGTGGTATATCATCTGTTTTTAAAAAATCAAATCTTACTTCTGCATAGTCTGATTTTTTTAGTGCTTGTTTTAGATTGTTTTTGATCTTATTTGAAGAATTTTCTGCAATTGATACACACGTTTTGTATTTCATTTTTATTTTTCTAAAATATATTCATCTGATACTTCCATTCCAAAATGTCTACCTGTTGCAGATTTTGCATGAACCATTACTGAATCTCCTTTCTTGAGATGAGTCACTGATACAAGTTGACCGTTTGGTTTTACAAAGCGAATTGTTTCAGCGTCTTGTGCAATTATCCCTCCAATTTCTCCTCCTACAGATGCTTTAATCATCAACATTGGGCGTCTTTCTATTTTTGACCTTCCCACAGTAGCTCTTCTTGCTTTACCTTTAGAATTTATTATTAATACTTCAGAACCTGTTTCTACTTCTGAAAGGTAGTTTGTAGTTCCATCAGGAGATAATGTATAGCAATGAACTGCTCCAGCGTTTACTCTAAATGGTCTTGGTGATGTAAATGATGAACCTACTGATTCATTATGAACTAAAAATAGAAAATTTGATCTACTTCCAATAAGCATTCCTTCTCCCTTGTGTAACATTGATGCTGTATCGACACAAACTCTCTCACCGTCTCCTACTTCTTTAATCTCGATAATTTTTGCAGATTTCAAATCAAAGCTTCTAGTTCCTAAATACACCATAGCTTCTCTTACTTCACTAATTGAACCTGTATTGAAAATAACTCCGTCTACTCCAACTTCAAGTATTGAAAACATCTTTCTTACTTCCTCTGGTGTATTTGCCATAGCAAAAATTTTTGTATTAATTTTGTGAAGTTTTGCAATTATGTTTTCAAGTGGAATAATTTTCCAATCTTTTACTTCAACTATTACAAAATCCAGTCCTTTTTTTGCAACTGTTAAAATATTTTCAATGTCCTTGTTGGATAAAACCTCAAATTTCCTACCTATTTTTTTCCCCTTTGGTTTTGCCGAACCTTCTTTTTCAATTACTATATAATTTGCAGCAGATGATGGATACACCGTATCTAGTTTTGTCTTTTTAGAATTTAGTTTTTTTGGATCAAGATATACTGTCTTGATTCCTTCTTCTTCTAACTGTGGAAGAAATTTTGTTAATTGCGCTTGAGATACTTTGGGCGAAATTATTAATTCTCTAGTTTTGCTCAAGTTTTTTCATTGCTTCCTTTGCGGATTCTTTTCTGAAAATTATTGATGCTAATGCTTCTACTATCTTTTCTGGATTTTTATGTGCAAAAATATTTCTACCATATGTTACACCTTTAGCTCCAGCAGTCATTGCATCTTCTGTCATCTGTAAAATATCTAAATCTGTTTTAGTTTTTGGTCCTCCTGCAATAACAATAGGAACTGGAGTACTCTTTACAATTTTTGCAAATGAATCTACATCACCTGTGTATAATGTTTTAACAATATCTGCTCCGCACTCTGCTCCTATTCTTGCAACATGTCCTACAATTTCTGGGTCATGTGGATCTTTGATATTTTCGCCTCTTGGGTACATCATTGCTAATAATGGCATATCCCATTTGTGACACTGGTCAGCAGTCATTCCAAGCTGTTCTAACATCTCAGGTTCTTCTTTACCGCCGATGTTGATGTGAAGTGATACTCCATCTGCTCCTAGTCTTACAGCTTCTTCTACAGTCCCCGTTAGCATTTTACGATTAGGAGACATTGACAAAGAAGTACTGCTTGAAAAATGAACTAGTACGCCAATCTTTGTTGGTTTTGGTAATGTTTTGAGAATTCCTTTGTTAATTATGATGCTTGTAAGTCCATGTGTTTCACATCTGTAAATCATCGATGCCGGGTCTGCTAATCCTTCAATAGGACCATTTGAAATTCCATGATCCATTGGAATGCATAACATTTTTCCTTTTCTAAGAATTCGATTTAGTCGAATCTCGTGACCCGATACCATGGCTGAATCTGTTTTTAGTGCCCTACTTAAAAATAACGTGAATCTTTAACTCAAAATTATCTTATTTATGCATGAATATGTCTGATGTGTTGTTTTTTATCATCCTCTCAAGGAATAAATAGAAATCATAGATGTTGTTGAACAAGTTAATTGAGTCAAACTACTGAACAAATTAATCGAAGTGACATTGGAGATATTCTTGAAAATTCTCTAAATGGTCATAGACCAGGTCCTGAAGATTGTCTTAGATTATTAGAGTCTGATGATGTGCATCTAATGGGTCTAGTTTCTGGTCATTTGACAAGAAAGCAATTTGGAAAGAAGGTCTCTTTTGTAAATAATATTATTTTGAATTATACTAATGTCTGTATTACTGATTGTAAATTCTGTGCATTTTATCGCTCTCCTGGTTCTGATGATGCTTACACTTTATCTCTGGATCAAATTGAATCTCGGGTCAAGACTGCATGGGACATGTTTAAGATTAGACAAGTCTTGATTCAAGGTGGACACAATCCAAATCTGAAAATTGAATACTACGAAAATGCCTTTAAAATGATTAGACAAAAATTTCCAGAAGTCGGTGTACATGGACTTTCTGCATCTGAAATTGATATGATATCTAGAATTGAAAAATCATCCACAAAAGAAGTTTTATCTAGATTAAAAGAATCTGGATTACAATCAATTCCTGGTGCAGGAGCTGAAATTCTTGTAGACTCTGTTAAAGATGTGATTAGTCCAAAAAAAATATCCAGTACAGATTGGATTAGGATAATGGACGAAGCTCACTCTCTTGATATTCCCGCATCAGCAACTATGATGTATGGCCATGTAGAAAATAACGATGATATTGTAGATCACTTTTTTAAAATTGTAAAATTACAAGAAAAGACTAGTGGATTTATGGCATTTATTCCTTGGAATTTTGAGCCAAATAATACTTTGATGCAAGAAGAAAAATTAGTGGAGTATGGAACCGGTGGTACCCAATTGCTAAAAATGATAGCGATATCTAGACTTGTTTTTAATGGATTAATCCCACACATTCAGTCTTCATGGCTTACAAATGGAGTTGGAATGGCTCAACTCGCTCTTCAATATGGTGCAAATGATTTTGGTGGTACATTAATTGGTGAAGAGGTTGTTTCTTGTACCGGCTCACGTTCTACTGAACTAACTGGAAAATTGATTGTAGATGCAATTCATCAAATTGGTTATCAGGCAGAAGAGAGAGATAATTTCTACAATTCTATTGCTTTACTATAATCCATAACTAGACCATTTAGAATCTACTAGGTTTTTTGTTTCGTTATCTACCTTGACTAACTGTTGAATTTCTCTTTGGTACCCTTCTTCTCTAATTTTTTGAGTGGCATCAATTCCTAACTTTGAACCCAAATTTACCATTGGGGATGCAGGATCAAGCGTATCTGTAGGTGTGTTGTTGATAATTGTTGTATCGCGTGCAGCATCAGCTCTTGTGGTAATTGCCCAAATTACATCATTGATATCATGAACATTGATGTCTTCATCTACTACAACGAACATCTTTGTTAGTGCTAACTGTCCCATTCCCCATAACCCCATCATTACTTTCTTTGCTTGTCCTGGATATCTTTTCTTAATTGATATTATCGCAAAACCTTGGAACCATCCAGATGCTGGCATACTGAAATCAACAACTTCTGGATGAAACATTCGTATTAATGGCAAAAATGACTGCTCGATAACTTTGCCAATATATGCGTCTTCAAGGATAGGTTTGCCTACTACTGTTGTGACATAAATGGGATTTTTCCTTCTCATAATTCCAGTTAGTGTGAAAGTTGGGTATGGTTCAATCGGAGTGTAATATCCTGTATGATCTCCGAATGGTCCTTCGTCTCTGATGTCATGTGGGTCAACATATCCCTCCAAAACAATTTCTGCATTTGCAGGAACTTCCAAATCAATGGTTTTACATTTTACAGTTTTGATTCCTTTTTTTCTTGTAATTCCCGCAAACAAATACTTGTCAAGTCCTTCTGGAACTGGGGCAATTGATGAAAACACAGTTGCAGGTTCACATCCAATAATTACAGCTGCAGATATTTTCTCTCCGCGCTCTTTTGAAATCTCTCCGTGCTGTGCACCGCGTTTATGTTTTTGCCAGTGCATCATTGCATGCGTGCTATCTATAATTTGCATTCTATATACTCCAAGATTTCTAACTCCCGTTTCTGGATGTTTTGTTGCAACTAATCCTAATGTAATAAAACGTCCTGCGTCATTTGGCCATGATTTTAAAATTGGTAATTTATCAAAAGATGCATCATTTGAAGTAATCTCAGTTACTGGTCCACTGCTTTCTAGTTTAGGAAAAGATTCTGCCATTTTTGAAAGTTCAGGAAGTTTTTTTATCTTGTTTAGAAATCCCGACGGCATATCCATCTTTGTCATGTCTACAATTCTTTGTCCTATCTCTGTAAAGTCTGTCATCTCTAGTCCAATTTCCAATCTTTTCATTGAACCAAACGCATTGCCCAATACTGGCATGTCGTAATTTTTTACATTTTCAAAAAGTACAGCTGGACCATTTGAATACATCTCTCTTCTCAAAATTTCTGCAATTTCTAAATTTGAATCCACTTCTGTTTTTACTCTTTTTAATTCCCCCTTTTTTTCTAACTCTGTTACAAATTCATGGATGTCCTCAATTGCCATAATTTTACTAAAATTGAATCCAGTATAAGCTTAACTAGATTTACGCATGCTTGATATTTTAAAAATAATTCTAACGCATGGCATTTAATTCCTACCACTGGGAAATTATCTCATTGGTTGATGACAAATGTGTAGTTTGTAAAGGAACTGGTACTATTGAGTTATTGGGTTCTCAATGTCCATTTTGTAATGGAACCGGTGAATCAAACAAATTAGCCAAATCTTATCTTGACTCACATATCTGTCAATGCGTTTTTCTTGATAGAAAACGATGTCCATTATGTGGAAAGAGATGTCATCATGATACACCAAACAAACCAAAAATTTTACTTAGTTCTGAATAGAAATTTTACATTGGTGGAAGTTCGTTTTTTCTATCATGTCCACCAGAACCAAATTTACAATAGAAACATAATTCTGATTCCATGTATTTTAACTGCTCTACTTGAATTGCTCCCAATTTTAATGCAATTTTTGTTAAAATTCTATATTTTAATGGCATAGCTGGAATTACTTCTTGAGTATACACTCTATAATGATCAGGACAGAATTTTAGAGTTATTTTTGATGGTTCCTTGCCTTTCTGATTTACCTGCCTTGTAAAATTGATCTGTTCTCTAATGTATTCATGTTTTGGACAAGGACAATTTTTTCCTCCAGGGTGTTTGTATGCAGGAGTATTTTTCCAATCAAATCCCGGATACTCTTTTTCAAAATCATCCATAGTTACAGTTGGGTGTATTATGCATATAAAACTTGATCAAATTTTACTTTGATACTTGACCCAAATGTAAATAAACCCCGAAAATTCATCCAAACTAAATGTCGGCTGCTAAAAAGCAAACAAAACAAGATCTTGAAAACAAGATTGCCGAATTAGAAGCTAAATTAGATAAATTGGCAACACAGCTTGAAGCCAAACCAGCACCAAAACCTGCTGAGGTAAAACCTGCTGAGGTTGCAAAACCAGCACCAAAACCAGCTGAGGTTGCAAAGCCTGCTGAGGTTACAAAACCAAAAAGCGTATTGCCAAAAGGTTCTGAGCCAAAACCAGCAGATGTGCCAAAACCATCTGAGACAAAAGCATCACCGCCAGCTACTGTACAAGCAGCTTTAGAGAATGCTTATCAAAATGCCAAAATGACAGATTTCCATTGGTATAGGGCACATGTAACAGGTTATTCTCCAGCTCCAAACAGATACTTTGTAAGAAGAACTGCTCCTGTAGGTAAAGTTCCATCAGGAAATTGGAATGATCAAAAAGCTAAAGTTCCTGGATATACACAACCATCAAACCAATACTTTGCAACAAGACCTAGACTTGCATATCATCCAGCAGATAAAATGTTTGGAGGTTTCAGTGGTGTAACAATGACAGTTGATGGAGTAGTTGCACAAGCTCAAACACAGCAAGCACCTCCAAAACCAAGTAAAGGCACATTGCCAAAAGGATTCTAATTCAATCATTCTTTTATTTTCTATTTTTGATAAAATCCATATCCTCCTGACCGCATATGTTGTTTTAATTGATGTTTAATTTCAAAATTCATTTGTTTTTATTTTATAGTTCATTTTATATTTATGAAATTTTTACATATTATGATTTATTTTTTCCAATTAATTTTAACTAAATATTCAGTCTGATCAAAATGTAAATAAACAATGTAATATTTACTGAAAGGAATGGCAACTAAAAAGCAAACAAAACAAGATCTTGAAAACAAGATTGCCGAATTAGAAGCTAAATTAGATAAATTGGCAACACAGCTTGAAGCCAAACCAGCACCAAAACCTGCTGAGGTAAAACCTGCTGAGGTTGCAAAACCAGCACCAAAACCAGCTGAGGTTGCAAAGCCTGCTGAGGTTACAAAACCAAAAGGCGTATTGCCAAAAGGTTCTGAGCCAAAACCAGCAGATGTGCCAAAACCATCTGAGACAAAAGCATCACCGCCAGCTACTGTACAAGCAGCTTTAGAGAATGCTTATCAAAATGCCAAAATGACAGATTTCCATTGGTATAGGGCACATGTAACAGGTTATTCTCCAGCTCCAAACAGATACTTTGTAAGAAGAACTGCTCCTGTAGGTAAAGTTCCATCAGGAAATTGGAATGATCAAAAAGCTAAAGTTCCTGGATATACACAACCATCAAACCAATACTTTGCAACAAGACCTAGACTTGCATATCATCCAGCAGATAAAATGTTTGGAGGTTTCAGTGGTGTAACAATGACAGTTGATGGAGTAGTTGCACAAGCTCAAACACAGCAAGCACCTCCAAAACCAGCTGAGGCTGCAAAGCCAAAAGGTACACTGCCTAAAGGAGTAGAACAATCTCAAACTTCATCTACATCTGAAAGTTCTGGAAAGTCAAGAAAAGAACAATTAGAAGAATATGAAAAAGAGTATCTTCAAAGAATGGAACAACAAAGAATTGAAGATGAGAAAAGATACCAAGAAGCTGTTGCTGAAGAAGTAAAAACTAGAACAAATACAACACATGGTGCTTTACCAAAAGGATTTGAAGCAAAACCATCTCCTGAACCACCAAAAACTTCTAGAGGCACATTGCCAAAAGGATTCTAATTTTTATTCTCTTTTTATTTTTAATTTAATTTTAAAAAATCATCTAATACTTCCTTTGAATGTCCGGCTGGTTTTACCTTGGGATATACCTTGAAAATTTTTCCTTTCTCATCAACTAAAAATGTACTTCTTGCTACTCCCATGTACTCTCTTCCCATAAATTGCTTTTTACCCCATACTCCAAATTGTTTTGAAATTGTTTTATCGACATCTGCAAGAAGCGGATATTTTATTCCCATCTTATCGCAAAATTTCTTGTGTGAATTAACATCATCTGGGCTAATTCCTATGATTTCGATTCCTGCTTTTTGAAATTTTTTATAATCTTTGGAAAACTCATCAGCCTCTGTTGTGCATCCTGGCGTAAAGTCTTTAGGATAAAAATAGATTACATGCTTTTTGCCCTTAAAGTCACTTGATTTGACACTGTTTCCATTTGCATCTTTTACTTCAAATTTTGGAACTAATTCTCCTTCTTCTAACATATTATGTTTGAAGATATTTTGACCATTAATTACTTTTTGACTTTGATAATTATCCCACTTCGAATGTTTTATATGGAAATTAGAATGGCTTTAGCTTAATGGTTAACCCAAGAGCATATCTTGCAGAAGCAATTGCAACATATGGTTTAGTATTTTTTGGTCCGCTTTCTGTAATTATTGCAGTAGCCTCTTTTGGAGAAACTCTGACAACCCAATCTGTATTGTTTATTTCACTTGGCCATGGTGGTGCAATCGCTCTTATGGTTTATGCATTTGGACATGTATCTGGCGCTCACATCAATCCAGCAGTTACAATTCCTATGATGATTACTAAAAAAATTGGAATTAAAGATGGTATTGGATATATTATCTCCCAAATAATTGGTGCAGTTGCAGCAGCTGCAACTCTTAAAGCAATTTTGCCAGAACTTGGTGCAAAAGTTAACTTTGGTACGCAAGGCGGTCCAAGCGAACTTATCAATAACAGTATTAGTTCTGGATTTGCAATAGAAGCAATTTTGACTTTCTTCTTAGTACTGGTAATTTTCATGACAGCCGTTCATAAAAAAGCATCACCTGGATGGCATGGATTTTCAATTGGTGGAATGGTATTTTTGATTCACCTCGTTGCAGTTCCATTAACTGGTGCGTCTGTAAATCCTGCAAGAACATTTGGTCCTGCATTGATTTCCGGAGCTTGGGAGTTTCAATGGTTGTATTGGGCAGCACCAATTCTAGGTGGCATAATTGCAGGTTTGATCATGAATTATATCTATGTCAACAAGGCCGAAAAAGAAGCATAATTTTTTTCAAATACCAAACGTTTTTAAAAATTTGATAGCACGATTCTGTTGGACTCGTTGCATAGCTTGGATAGTGCGAACGCTTGCGGAGCGTTAGGTCGTCGGTTCGAATCCGACCGAGCCCGCTTTACTTGAATTTTTAGATTCTAATTTGAAATGAAATTTTTAGAATGTTTTTGTCTTTCTTAAAAAAATAGTTACTGATATCATATAACATGCAGTAGATATAATTTCTGATACTAGTGATGCAATAAATGGCTCTATATTCATTTCAAGAAAATAATACAAAGAAGGCCATCGTATTGCAAGATAAATAATTTCACCCACTCCGAATGATGAAATCATACTTAGAATCTCTTTTTTAATTAAACTTGAACTCATTTGCTTGTATCTGACTCTATTATCCCAATAAAACAAAATTGAGAAAATTCCAAAATATGCTATGTATCCTGTTATTATTGTAATTGTAGTTGTGAGGTGATTCTCATGTCCTGTTAATGATTGAGCAACAACTGCTGAAAGTGAGGCTGAAATGATAAAACAAATTATAAAATTCTTATTAATTTGCAGTAATTGCTGGTTGACCTTCATGTTCTGTTTTTTATCTAGTAACTATTATTTTATGTTAAACACACTCTCATTCTATGAAAACTAGATGTCAATGGGCAAAGGATGATCTTAACATTGAGTATCATGATAATGAATGGGGAAAACCACAACATGATGATCGTAAATTATTTGAATTTTTAATTTTAGAAGGAGCTCAGGCTGGCTTAACTTGGACTACTATTCTTAAACGACGAGATGGGTATAGAAAAGCATTCTCTGACTTTGATCCAGTTAAAGTATCTAAATATACTGAAAAGCATATCAAAAATTTACTAAATAATCCTGAAATAATTCGTAATAAATTAAAAATCAATTCAGCAATCAATAACGCAAAACTCTTTATAAAAATTCAAAAGGAGTATGGCTCATTTGATAAATTCATTTGGAGCTTTGTTGATCATACTACAATAATAAACAATTTCAAATGTCTTTCAGATATACCTGCATCTACTGATATTTCCAAAAAAATGAGTGATGAATTAAAAAAATATGGTTTTAATTTTGTTGGTCCTACGATCTGTTATGCTTTCATGCAAGCTGTAGGTATGGTAAACGATCATACGTGTGATTGTTTTAGATTTCAAAAATACACATAATTTCTATTTTGATGCTTCAAGTTTTTTGATGGTATCGCTATAGAGATTCATTGGAACTATTTTGACTGTACTCATTGATGAAATTCCGACATCAATGCATAATTTTTCTATATCATGTGCATGAACCGCATCAATAACTATGATCCACTCGTGTTCTAACACGGACATGTAAAATTCTACGATTTTATTTATGTTGTATTTCTTTATTTCCTTATCCATATTGGATTTGAGCTTTAAGAAAATTTTCTTACTTTTTTCATTGTTTAGTGGGCATAATTCTGGGCCATGTGTTGCAAATACACCAAAAAGCATAAAGAAATTATTATTATCTGATATTTAACTTTAATTTTTTTTACGTCTTTGTATTTTTTAATTGTAATGTATTCTGTTTTTTGATAACTTATTCATATGTCTGAATGTATTTTTTAGTAAGTTTTTTTAATACTAGAACATTTCATAAAATAGAATATGAAAATTTCAAAAAATATGCAAAATGGATTAAACAATCAAATCTCCTTGGAAGCAAATGCTTCTAACATCTATTTGTCAATGGCTTCTTGGTGTGAAGTGATTGGATATGAGGGTGGTGCTAGTTTCTTTTATGCTCAATCTGATGAAGAAAGAGCTCATATGTTAAAAATTGTTCATTACTTAAATAATCTGGGAATTCCTGCAACAATTCCTGCAACAAAATTACCTTCATCTGATTTTAAATCATTAGAATCTATTTTAAAAACGGCTTTAAAAAATGAACAAGCAGTTACTTCTGCAATTCATAAACTAGTTGAAATTGCACAAAAAGATAAAGACCATTCAACTTATGCCTTTCTAGAATGGTTTGTTAATGAACAAGTTCAAGAAGAAACAAAATTTGAGACTTTGATTCAAAAATTTGAATTAATTGGAAGAGATAAGATTGCCATTAATGAAATAGATAAAATTTTGGCATCATCTGTTGCTTCTGCAAACTCTACAGGATCCGTCTAGTTTAATCTAAAATTCATAATTTTAAATGATATATTTTTCACATTTACAACCTTTTACAAGACATCTGCCATTTCCTTCAAAATGAATGGCATTGTCATGATAGCATCCAATTTTCATGTTGTTGCATTTCATTACAATTCCTGTTTATTATGATTCTTTAATCTTGTTTATCAGACAATTATAATTATACACTAAACCTATTGTCTAACATGGCAAATCTCAAAAGCATAGGTCGTTTTTTTATTTTTATTGTAGGTGGACTTGTTGCTATTATTGTTGGCTCGTTTATGATTCGTGGAACTATGCATATGTGGGATAACCCTGATTCAGATAAAAAATCTGATAAAAATAATGACTAAAAAACAAGTATGATGAACTAATTTTAGAAATGATGCCTGATTCTTCAATTAGAAAATCTCTTGAAGATTATGTAAAATTACGAATTAGAGATGTTCCATCTGAAATTCATCAAACTTTTCCAAATGTTAAACAAATTTGGAAATGTGAAAACCAAGTTGATTTTCTTTATGGCTATTATGTCGGAAAGATCGAAGAAGGAACATTGCATTATTTACTTAAAGCAACTCGATCATCAGCAGGTGGATTTGTTGATGCTTTTGAAATTAGAGGTATTCTTGAAACATGTAGGACAGAACTGAGAAATTCTATTGAGAAAGCCCTCTCTTAGTGAAGTAGAAATACTACACTGTTCTAAATACTGACATGGTTGGACCTCAAGATGGTGGATTTGGTTTTGATCAATCAAAAAAATACACTAGTGTTGAAAATATAGAACAGGTATGCGTTCAATGTCAAGCCGGCCAACACAAAAAATGTTTGGTAAAATCAAAACAACAAGAAAATTGTGAATGCGAACATTGCCTAATTTATGGATAATATTTTTTTCAAAATTAATTTAATTATTTATTTTAATCTCTTATTGTTGTAAAATTCATCATTGTGATTTTTTAATAATTGCGTAGATTCAATAATATGTTGTTTCTTAATTTAATGATAATGTCTAAAATTAAACAAATTATTGCATGGATTGCAATTCTTGGTGGTGGTATTGGCTTCTTCTTCTTCTCATTATATGCTGTAGACTTTATGCGCTAAATTTGGAAATTGTATCTATTCTTTAGATTCTTTCTTTTCTTTTAGTTTTTCAAGTTCCTCTCTAGTTTGAGCATGTTCTCTGCGTTCTTTGTCTAGTAGAACGTGAAGCGTTTCTAGCTCTTTTTCTGCCTTACTTAGTTTTGATTTTAACCCTCCCACTACTGCGCTAGCAGCTTCGATTATTCCTTTAGTTGCTTTTTTATCAGTAATTTCTCCTTCGATGAATTCTTTTTCTTTAGAAGTGAAAATTCCTGTTTCCCCATCAATATTTTCCTGTATGTTTTTTACATCATGTTTTGCATTATAGAGTCTAGAAGTAATTTCTTCTAGCTCTTTTTGTGCTTGAATCTGCTGTGCACGTATTTCTCGTAATTCTGATTGACCTTCTGTGATTTTCTCTTTAATACCATCATACTCTTTTGTGATCTTTTCAAGTTCTTGATTCTTTTTTGTAATATTGATCTCTGCTCTATCTATTTCCTCGATAATTTTTTTATTTTTATTGAATTTTTCTTCCGAGTCATTTATTTTTGTTTTAATATTTTTATATTCCAAGTATATTGTATCGAGTTCTAATTTTTTTTGATTTGATTCTCGTTTTATCTCCATTAATTTGCTAGTTGCTTCATCGTATTCTTCTTTTACGCTTTGCAGCTTTTTTGTAATGTTGTCAATTTCTTCTTGTTTTGTTCTAAATTCAATTTGCAGTCCTTCTACTTCTGTTTCAAGTGATTCCTTTAAAACTCTCTCTTCATTTTTTTCATATGTCTTTTCTTCTACTTGCTCCTTTTTCTTTCCAAAAAGACCCATGTTAATCTACAAAAATCTCCAAAAGATGAACGTTTCTTTAGTTTTTTGCTCTTGTGCGAATAAACTTGAGGTAAAATCCAATTCCGCCAATAACTATGCCCCCAATCAATGCTAGCATCCCTAATTCTGGATTATCGGGATTTATGTTGGGTGCTAAAAATAATAGTAATGCCCCAAATATGATTAGAGCAAAACTGCTACCCCCTCTTGATTTATTGTGCTCACTGTGTACCATTTTAGATATATTCTGAAACTGTTTTTGCTACTTTCTTTCTTCCAATATCTGTTATTAGTGGTCCAATTTTAGGTCCTCTTGATGTGCCGAGTATTATTTGATATAAAATTCTAAAGAAGTCTTTTGGTTCAACCCCGTTTGACTTTGCAATTTGATATATTGTATTTTGAATATCTTCTGGTTCATCTTCTGCATTGAGTGCATCTACTAGTAGTTTCAAAACTTTTTTTGCTGATTCATCCATGTCAACTTGTACTTTTTCTTGTTGATCAAACTCATCTGCAAAATTTCCAGCTAACTCAATTAATTTTTCTATTTGTGGATCAGGGTTTTTGATTACACCGTAATCTAATAGTTTTTTCATTACCCTTTCAGTTCTATTTTCTTTGAACATTTTTGCTAATTCAACTAATAATCTATAATTGACATGTATGCTTGGTTGTTTTGGAGGATTTAGTAAATTTACATATTCATAGAGTCCTTTTGATTTTATTAATTTGGCCTCATTGTCAACCTTGATTTTTCCAAAAAATATGTCCTCTAATTCGTTATACTCATTCATCAACGATGGTATGTCTTCAAATCCTAATTCTCTTGCACCTGTAATTCTTTTGTAAAGTAGTAGCAAAATTGATTTTGGACTTCCAAACTCCATCCATTTTTGTCCTGTAACCACATTTCCTAATGATTTTGAAATCTTTTTCCCCCCCTTATCCAAAAACATTTCATATTTTACATGATGAGGAGGTGGAAAATTCAAAATCTCATCTGAGACCCAGTCATTTACTTTTACTGAATCCATGATGTCTTTTCCATACGCTTCAAATCTAATATCAAATGCTGCCCATCTCGCTGCAAATTCTACTTTCCATGCTAATTTGCCAAGATCTTTTGTAATGTCTGCTTCGCCATCGTGTCCACAACCTTTGATCATTTTTGAGCTAATCTCTGTATCATGACACTTGTATCTTACTTTCTTCTCATTTTCTAGATACTCAAATGCTTCTGCTGTGTAAAGTCGGTCACAATTTGAACATACTGGAAAGTATGGTAGGAATTTCTGATATTTTTCTTGCCCTACTAATTCTGAAATCTTATCCCCTATCTTTGCGCTGTTTTGTAAAATTGTATGGATTTGATCTTTTAGCAATCCATTTTTGTAGGTGTCTTTTGCTCTTCTAAATTCATATTTAATTCCCATTTTATCTAGTCCATCTAAAAGAATACTACTCATGTGCATTCCATATGACTCATGACAACCGTAAGGGTCTGGAATCAACGAAACAGGTTTAGCAATGTGTTTTTCTAAATCATCAGGAAATCCTTCTGGAATTTTTCTCAGTCCGTCTAAATCATCTGAATATGCAATTAATTCTGATTTGAATCCATAATTTTCTAATGCAAGTTTTACTCCATATGCCCTAACTGCATCTCCTAAACTTCCTATATGTGGAACTCCTGAAGCACCAAGTCCGCTTTCAACTCTTAATAGTTCTAAACTTCTACCTAGAGTTTTTTCTCGCTCTAGTAACTCATGCGCTAATTTATCTATCCAAGTTCCCTTGCCGAAAATCTCTTGTTCTGACATGTCTATTCTTTATTCAACGATTTTGTCATGTATGGCCCATATAACGAATACCCTATTTTTTGATAATATTCTCTTGTTCCTACAGCACTAATTACTAGTAGTTTTGTAGCATCAAATTCTTCTTTGGAAATTTTTTCAGCCTCTTTCATTAAATTTTTCCCCAATCCTGAATGCTGAATCTCATTTTCTAATTTTTCTCCAAGCTTCAATGATTTACCATACACATGTAATTCGCGTACAATACAAGAATTATCTCCAATTTCTTTTCTATGTGCAAGATTGCTTGGTTTTCTTAACCTCAAAAACCCATAAATTGATTCATTTGAATCTTCATATGACAAAAATACTTCTTTTCCACCTGATGAATCATAATTAATTCTGTTCAATTTTATATCTTGTTCGTTAGTTTTTTTGTTTGATAGTCCTGCCTCCCTACATCTAATGCATTTACATGAAATACCTTGTTTGCTTAGATTTTGTTGTACTATTTGTCTGAGATTTCCTGATTTTGGACCTGCTATGATTTCATTTGGTGATATCTCTCTTTGAACTCTCATTATTCTGACCCATTTTGGAACATTTTTCTTTACTTCAGTTAGAACTTTGATCATATCTTGATCAGAGTATGGTGAGTATCTTCCTTGTTTGTATTCCTCATAGAGTGGTGTGTTCTCAATTACCAGTGATGGGTAAATTTTCAACATGTCTGGTCTAAGTTCTGGGTCTTCAAACAATTTTTTAAAATCTGCAATATCTCCTTCTGGTGTCATTGTAGGAAGTCCAGGCATCATATGTGCTACGATTTTATATCCTGCATCTTTAGAAATTTGAAATGATTCTATGACATCATTGTAATTATGTCCTCTATTGACAATTTGGTATACTCTGTTTTGTAATGATTGTACTCCTATCTCTATTCTAGTAATTCCGTAATCTAACATCGCATCAACATGTTTCTGCTTGCAATAGTCTGGTTTTGTCTCAATTGTAAATCCTACGTTTCTTATTTTTGCATGTTCGTTGTTTAATTTAGCTTCCTCCAAATTTTTTGAATCAATTCCATTTAACGCATCATAGCAAGATTTGATAAAATTCTCTTGATAGTCTTTTGGCATGAACAAAAATGTTCCTCCTACAATTACTATTTCCATTTTAGATGGATCATGTCCAAAAGCAATTAATTTTTCAATTTTTGATATTATCTGTAGTTTAGGATCATATTCATTTTGTATTGCGTTAAGTGTTGATGGTTCTTTCCCAGTGTAGCTATTTGGCGAATTGAATTCTATTCCGCCTGGACAGTATGTACATCTTCCATGAGGACATGCATAAGGTTTTGGCATCAATGCAATCACTGATACTCCAGATGCTGTCTTGATTGGTTTTTTTAACAAAACTTTTTGTAATTTGAAAAAATCATTATCTTTTACAGTTGAAAGAATTTCATGATTTCTTGGAATTCTTTCTAGTGCATATTTTGCACATATTTTTTTAATTTCTGCCTTTACTTGTTTTTTAGTTGGCTCTTTAATTGTCAAAAGATTCTGGGTTATTTCAGTGCATGCAGTTGAAAATAATACATCTAGTTTATTCATATTTGAAATCATATCTCATTGAACATAAATTCGTTAAATAATCTTGGGACGTTAGATGCCTAATTTTGCCTGAAAATTCATTCTTACTCTATCTATTCATAGCAGATTATTTGCTTGTGGCTCTGTCCCTTCTTGTTTCTGTTCTTTTTTATATTCTATCTTTAACCATATTGGCGTTATGATTGTTGTAACTGCTACCATGATCACAATGGTGGAATACACACTTGATGTTAAAATTCCTGATGCTACTCCTACTCCTGCCACAATCAAACCTACTTCCCCTCTTGATATCATGCCTATCCCTACTTTCATTCCCTTGGATTTGCTTTTCAAAAACATCATTGCTGGAAGTCCACATCCCAATAATTTTGTCACAATTGCTATTACAATGATTATCCCACTAAGATACAATATCTCTGCATTTACCTGTCTAAAATCTACTTGTGCACCAATTATTGCAAAGAATAACGGTGCAAAGATCAATCCTATTTGATGTGCATAGTTTTCGACTTTTTCAAATACCTTTGTAGTTGATAATGCCATGCCTACTGCAAATGCCCCTACGATCGGTGACAGTCCAATAGATCCTGCAAGTGCTGCTGCTCCAAAAAACGATGCTGTTGCAATTCCTTCTACACTTCCTTTTGCTTTCCATAATCTTGGTGTGATGATTTTTGGCATTACCCAAACAGATGCTATGAGCATTGCTGCAAAGAATCCTAACACTTGAAGAATTTTTATTGTTACATCTGAAATATCTATACTGTCTACTCCTCCAGGACCGTTTGCAATTGATATTACCACTGACAGTACTGCTATAGCTAAAATGTCGTCAACTACTGCTGCTCCAATAATTAGACGTGCTTCTGTTGATTTGAGTTTTCCAAATTCACTTAATACTTGAACTGAAATTGCGATACTTGTTGCTGTAAGTGCTGTAGCAATAAGCATTGATTGCAACGCATCAAAACCAAACATCTGAAAAACTATCAGTCCTACTGCAAATGGAACTATCACTCCCAATGTTCCAACTGTAAACGATGCTTTTCCACCTTTTAGGAATTCCTTTGGAGTCATCTCAAGTCCCGCCATAAACAAAATTACTATTGCCCCAATCTCTCCAAGAATTTTTATCTCATTGTTAATGTTAACTAGTGATACTCCGCCAGACCCAACAATGTATGCTCCAAGTGCAAATGGGCCGATTACCATGCCTGCTATTAATTCCCCTAACACAATTGGAAGTTTAAGCCTAAGAAATAACTCTGCCATTAATTTTGCGGCAAATAGTAGAATTCCTACCCCAATGATCGTTTCAATAAAATTTGCTTCTGCTGCCATTCTCTATCTTTGTTGATTTATTGCTAATATAAGGCGATATTTGGTTGAAAATTATTTCATATTTGTCTAATTATGTGATTTTTGATGAATTTACAAAAACTCCTTTTTTGGATACTATCTGCCCTATTTCTTGAGTTGTAATTTTATACTTTTTGAAAATTGATCTTATTCTTGATACTTGATCTTTTGGAGATATGATGCAAAATCCTATTCCCATGTTAAATGTCTTATACATCTCTTCTTGTTTTACTCCTTGCTCTTCAATTAATTCCATTATTGGAGGTATTTTTGGTAAACTATCTATATCGTATCCTATTTTTTTAAGTCTCATTAGTTTTGTAAATGCTCCACCCGTGATGTGGGCTAATCCGTTAATCTTGCATTTTTGAATAATTTCTAAAACTGGTTTTACATAAATTTCTGTTGGCGTCAATAATGCGTCCCCTATGACTCCTACTCCTTTCACTTTGTCTTTTACAGAATATTTTGATAACAGAGCTTTTCTTGCAAGTGAGTATCCGTTTGAGTGAATACCACTACTATTTGCCCCAATAATTACATCTCCTGGTTTTATTTTGTTACCCAACACAATATCTTTTTTTGAAACAAGACCTACTACCATTCCTGCTAAATCAAATGAGAATTCTTTTCCTGTAAGAACATCCGGCATTATTGCTGTCTCTCCTCCTACAATTGGCAATGCTGACTTCTTTGCCCCATTAACTAATCCTTCTACAATTTTTTTAAAGATTATTTGATCATTTTTGTTTGAAGCAATATAGTCTACAAATGAAACTGGAGTTGCACCGATACATATTATGTCATTTACATTCATTGCAACACAATCAATTCCTATAGTGTTGTATTTTTTCATCATATTTGCAATTACTACCTTTGTCCCTACGCCGTCTGTATGTGTAGCTAGTAATTGTCCTCCTGGAATCTCTATAATTCCTGCATAATGTCCAAAACCATGTGTTATCTTTGCCATTTTTTGGAGTTTATGTGTGGATTCAATCAGTCTGCCTATTGCTGCCTGACTTTGTTTAATTTTGGTAATGTCCACGCCTGCATCTTTGTAGGTTAAACCCATAGTTTCATGCGTATTTGCTGTGAATAAAAGAATTTGCCTGCCCTATGGCTTACATATACATTCCAGAAAACTCTTCTCTGTGCTTGACATATTTTTGAGATAATTCGTTAAATTCAGAATGAATCCTCTCTTTTTCTTTCTCCAAACTACTAGTGTCTATTTTCATATCGTAGAATCTGTTTAATGCTTCTATCAATGTAGATGCCGCTATAGGATCCGGTGATGTTTTATTTGCTTTTGCAAGTAATGCCACTCCTTGAATTTTTCTTACAATACATTCGTTTAAAATTCCTCCTGGAATTCCAGTAATGAATCCTTGTGGGATCATGCTGATATTTTTATCTGCCATCATTCTTACCAAATCTTCTTTTGCTGCACAATATGCTTTATCATCATGTTCTTCACTTGGAATTCCATCTAAAATTACAATTTCTTTTGATCCTTTTTTTTCTGACCAATCTAAAATAGCTGAAACCAATGAATACAATCCCTCCATTCTTAATGTTATTTCACAAATTATTGCACATATTGTTCCATCTTTATTTGCATAAAATCTAAAAGGATGACGCAGTCTTCCTTTCATAAAAACAGTTGATGGTGGAAGATGTTTTGATCTCATCAATCCAATTTCTTCCATCTTTAATTCTTCGATGATGTGGCTGATTGAAAGTGATCCTACCAGACCTGCTCCAACAAATCCTGCAAATATTATCGGACTGTTTAGTTCTACTTTTTTTATTTCAAATACTTCTGCTTCTGGAAATCCGTCTGCCACTCTCTACGTCAATTATTCTGTCTAATTACTTTTATGAATAAACAGATTCAACATGGTTCTTCCTTTGTCTGTTATGGTATAGATCATGTTTGCTCCTACTGCTTCTTTTTGCACAAAGTTGTAATCTATACAAAGATGCAGATAATTCAGAAATGATTTTTTCATTCTTATCTTAGATTTTGAATATAGATCTGAAAACGTCATTGGGTTTCCTCTAAGTTGGTATAATAATTTTAGAAGAGATAACGTGCTGTAATCTCTTGTTCTTGCTTTTACTGCATCTAGTATCTGGACGTCTCTTTTTATAATAAAATCTTCGAATTGGTCTGCTACTTCTACAGGTATGTATGTTAGTCTTGCTCGCATCATACCGTATGGTACGGTACATTACCTTATTAATGTTCATCTCAAGCTTTGTTGCTCTATCTAGATGGTTTTTTACACCATTTTCATGCCTATTGATCTAACGATGCTCCTAAAATGTCAAAGATCAAATAATTTCAATATAACTGTAATTTTATTGAAACAACTATGGTTTATTGCTTCTTGGATTCTTGTATCTGAATTTGTTAATTTTGATCAGTTCTGCATATGATCCAAATTTAGTCGAGTCTGAAATTTTATCAAGCTCATCATCTGATTCATCATTACCATCAAATCTCTTCAATATTTTATAATTGGTACTTCTTTCAGCAGGTACTCTTCCAATCTCTTTGACAAGTCGTCTGATCTCTTTTGGTTTTATCAATTGTCCGTGATTAGAACCAGCTGAAGTTGAAATACTTTCATTGATTAATGTTCCCCCAAAATCATTTGCCCCCCACATTAACAATAACTGTGACATTTTTTGTCCTTCCTTTACCCAAGACATTTGAATATTGTCAATCTGATTATTCAATAAAATTCTTGCAATGGCATGAGTAAGTAACACATCTTTTCCACTACCTCCTTCTCTTATCTCTTCATGAAGTTGATGTTTGTACATCGGAGCTTCACTGTGAATAAAATTAAGTGGAACAAATTCTGTGAATCCTTTTGTCTCTTTTTGAATTTCTCTGATTTTTACAATATGGTTTACTCTGTCTTCTGGAGTTTCAATATGACCAAACATCATAGTTGATGTAGTGTTAATTCCAAGATTATGTGCAGTTTTAATTACATCTATCCAATCTTTCACACTTATCCTTCCTGGAGAAATTTTATCTCTTAGTTTCTGATCTAAAATTTCAGCTGCAGTTCCTGGAAGTGTATTTACTCCTGCTTCCTTGAGTCTTTTTAGATATTCTCTAATTGTAGTCTTTGATCTTGATGCTCCATAAAGTACTTCTTCAGGTGAAAATCCATGTATGTGAATATCTGGAATTTCTTTTTTAATTTCTTTACAAATATTTTCATATAGTTCTCCCTCCATGTCTGGTGGAAGGCCTGCTTGAATACATACCTCGGTAGCCCCTAATTGATGTGCTTCTTTTGCGCGTCTTACAATCTCCTCAGTTGGGAGAAAATATCCTTCTTCTTCTCTAAAGTCTCTACTAAATGCACAAAAACCGCATTGCTTAATGCATACGTTAGTGAAATTGATGTTTCTATTTACAACATAGGTGACTGTATCTCCTGCTCTTCTACTTCTAATTTCATCTGCTACCAATCCTACTAAATGAAAATCAATACCTGATGTATTGTACAGCCTTAATCCTTCTTCTGCTGATACCTCTTTGTCAGATAATGCTTTGTTTAAAATTTCAGAAATAGATGAATCTGATTTTTTAAGTAGGGAATCTATATTCGCATTCATTTCCAATAGTCCTTCCTTACCAATCCTTCCTCATCTTCAATATCTTTCATCTTACCTCTTAACTCTTTGCCAATAAATGAAAAAAATTCTGGATAAATTGGAAATCTACATTTTAAATCAAACCCTGCATTCTTTGAATCTTGTTCTACTTTTTTAATCTCTGGCCATGAAAATTCTGGATTTACATAATCTGGTGTAAGTGGTGAAATTCCCCCCCAATCATTAATTCCTAAAGATAGAAAACTCTGATATGAATTTGGAGATAAATTTGGTGGAATCTGTATGTTCGTTTTTGGCATGATTATTCTTGTTAGTGCGACAATTATTTTGAAATAGTTTTCATTTGTTGGAGGAAAATTTTTCATCTTAGTGTCTTGCTTTGGCTGAAAGTTTTGAATAATTACCTCTTGAATATTTCCATATTTTTCTTGTAGTTTTTTTATTGCAATAATAGAATCTATTACCTCAATTGGTGTTTCTCCAATGCCTACAAGAATCCCTGTGGTCATTGGAATCTTTAATCTACCCGTATTTTTTAATACTTCAAGTCTTGCTTGTGGTCTTTTACTGGCAGCTAGATAATGAGGCATATCTTTTTTTGTCAATCTTTCACTAACGTTTTCAAGCATTATGCCCATTGACACATTGGTTTTCTGTAATTCCTTTAGCTCATCATGGTTCAAATTCCCAGCATTGGTATGTGGGAACAATCCCTCTTCTATTGCTAATTCTGATGCATGAATCAAATATTCTGCAGTTGATCTGAATCCATTTTCTTTTAGCCACTCTTTGGCTTCTTGATATTTTTGTTCTGGTCTTTCACCTGTCACAAATAATGCTTCTACACATCGATATTTTTTTGCAAGACCCAATAACTGTTTTATTTCTTGTTTTGACATTAATGATATTTTATTTTCATTAGGTTCTGCCTTGTAAGTACAGTATGAGCATGTGTCTTTGCATAAATTTACAATATTAAAAAATGCTTTTTTTGAAAATGTTACTGAATCATTTTTAAATCTCTGTCTTAGTTTTTGTGCCGTTGAGAATAATTCTTTAGAATTTATTTTTGAATTTTGATATATCTCCACTATGTCTTCTCTGGAAATTATTTTATCTTCTAAAACACTGTTTAAACTCTCAGAGTTTAATACAAGCTCATTCAATAGTTGGTGTTTTTGTCTAGAGGTATTTATGCTTGTATTGCGTTAATTTCCATTTGGTCGTTCATCTAGAGTAATTATGATATTAGTTGTTCTACCGTCTCTTAGAACCTCTAAAACCATTTCATCTCCTACAGATTTTGCTCTCTGCAAATGAATTAAAATATCATCTATTTTTCTTACTTGATTTCCATCAACTGATAAAATAATGTCTCCTCCGATTAAATACTTTATTCCATCGACTTCTACAGTTTCATTTGAACCGTGTATTCCAGCTTTTGCAGCTGGACTATCATCCACAACTGTAATTACTAGAAAACCTACCGCATCATTTAGATTCAAAACTTTAGCAAGATCTGGATCAATATCTCTACCTGCTATTCCAATCCATGGGTGTATGTATTTTCCATCTACGATTATCTTTGGAACAATTTTAGCTAAAGTTTGTGATGGCACTGCAAATCCTACTCCTGTAAATTCGCCCGTAGTTGATTGTATTGCAGTGTTTATCCCAACAATCTCTCCTCTCATATTCAATAGTGGTCCTCCTGAATTTCCTGGATTAATGGCAGCATCTGTCTGAATCACATCTGGAATGGAGTATCCTGCACCTGAAGGTAAGAGTCTGCCCAATTGACTAATAATCCCTGAAGTCATAGAACCTGATAACCCAAACGGATTTCCTATTGCTGCTATTGGTTCTCCAACTTTGAGATTTGCTGAATCTCCTAGTGGCAATGGCTGCAATAATGATAAATCTGCATTGACCTTGATTACTCCTATGTCTGTATATTGATCAGAGCCCACAATCTCTGCATTATATGATCTGCCATCCAAAAATGTAACTACTACTTTTTTTACATTCTTAACAACATGAGCATTTGTAATTATATGACCTTGTTTGTCAAAAACAAAACCAGAACCTACTCCACTAGTTCCGTTTGACTGCTCCGCTCTTTGAACGTTAATTCTAACTACTCCTGGTTCTGATTTTTCAAATATTTCAATTAATGAAAGTTTTTTTGAGTAATCCGTCAATATTGCTCCTGTTGCACTTGGAATCGATTTGTTATCTGAAATGACATCTGCTTTTACTGCAGTTGGAGGTACTGCTAAAATTACTGCAAAAATTATTGCAACAATTGCTGCTCCACTTATGGCTCCAACAATTACTCCAGATTTATCCATGCAAAATCGGTACCCTATTTTCTATCTAAAAGCATTGCTATACACTAATTGAGTTTTGAACATGATCTTTCATGTAATATTTTCGCCCTCTCCATGATACAGCACTATTCTTAGCTTGAAGTAATCCACTCAAAAAACCTAATACGACTACTAGACTTCCTATTGGGGCAAACAAAGCATCAATTAATTTTAACTGCAATAATTTTTTGACTTCGATTATTGCTCCAACGTAAATCATTACTGTGGAAATAATTGATGCCACAAATAATAATGAAAATGATGTCGTTTGAAATGCTCCAAAGATTGAATATGCTAAAATTGGAAATGGCATAAATAATAAAAACAATACTGCAAAAAAACATCCAATTGCAATTTTTTTACTTTGTAAATATAGTGGAACCATTAATCTTTTCAATGCATTCCAAAGTGTACTTCGGTCTCTGGCCCAAACTGCATCAATTAGGTGGTCTCCTCTAACGATTTTCATTTTATATCCTGATTCTTTTACTTTTTTTCCAAGGGCACCATCTTCAATAATTTCATGTTTAACACTCTCATGCATTCCAACTGATTCGTATGTTTTTCTTTTAATTATGAAAAAACTGCCAAAAAAATACGCTGTTTTCTTTGAAGGGTCATTAACTCTTAGCGCTGAAAATCTAGTGTGGAGAAAGACCGAAATCATCGGCAGTGTGATTTTTGTCCAAAAATCAATTGCGCGCATTTTTGGAATTGCTGATAATGCATCTAAATCAAAAGAAAGTAAATGAGATACTGCAAGTGAGATTATATTTTGTGAATGCTTTGTATCTGCATCAGAAAATAATAAAATCTCACCAGTTGCTTTTTTGTATCCTTCCATGCAGGCCCAATTTTTCCCCATCCATCCATCTGGTTTTGTTTGTGCACTTACTGGAATTATTTTTGAGTTTTTCTTTGCATATTCAGAAATAATTTTACTAGTTGAATCATTTGATGAATCATCTATTACAATTATTTCATAATTTGAATAGTTTTGCTCAATTAGTGAGTCAAGACATCTTCCAATGAATTCTTCTTCATTTCTTGCAGGAAGAATTATTGAAACTTTAGGGTTGTCGTGCTCTTTTTTTTCAAAGTCTTCAAGCTTTGGTGTAAATCTGGCAGAGTCAACCATCGATTTTATTAGAATTATCCATGCTGCTGAAATTCCAATTAAAATTGCGATTAATGAATAATTTAAAACATCTAAAACTAATTCCATGAATTATCTCTCTATCTCTTCTTTGATCTTCTGTAATGCTTGTTCAGTTCCACTTTGAATGTGTTTTTTTATCATTCCGGTGAACATCCCCATCATTCCAGAAAGTTTGATATCCCATTTTACATCTAGGATTGTTTTTTTATCTTTTGCAGTTAATGTGATTATCTTACTTCCTACTATGACTCCTTTTGTGAATAATGCTTCGATCTTTTCTTTTGGGTATAGTTTTACTTCCTGCATGCATTTTTGATCTCTAAACGCTATTGTAATCTCTCTGTTTACCATATTGTCGTTTTTTGATATGTTTCTAATCTCTTTTGTTCCCTTCCAAAATTTTGGTTCGTTATCTATGTCTGAGACTATGTTCCAAACATTATCAATTTGGGCATCAATTTCTACTGAAACCTGAATTTCTGCCATGCCTTTCATCATTTCGCATTAAATATATTAGATTCCAATAACATAAGAAACTGACTGTGATGGGCAACATGCCTAAAATCCAGAACAGTAACTCCAGTTCTAACGGCAATTGCCAAACTTCCGTCACAGTCAATTACACTAAACATGAAACCATCACGATATATGCCAAAAATTGGAACCTTTGACGGAGCGGGGTTTTGGAAAAACGCCTATGCTCATCAACGTGGTAAGTTACTAAAAATGGTAAATGTGCCTGATGATCAAATAATTGCTTTAGTGAATAAAAAATATGTTGAATTGCCAGCTGCACTGAAATATGAAATTGAAACAAGTGGCATTGATAAAAAAACTCTGTTGTGAAATTTCGAAATTGATTTTAATGAGATAATTTAGGAATTCTTATGTCTCATGTGTCTTATGATGATTTTGCAAAATTAGACATTCGTGTCGCAAAAATTATTTCAACCGAACCAATTACAGGCAAAACTAGAATTATCAAAGGAATTATTGATCTTGGAAATGAAACAAGAAATGTGATAATTGGTGGAGCACAATATTACAAACCTGAGGATATTATTGGCAAAGTAGTAATTGTTATTGCAAACTTGGAACCTAAAACTATGGCTGGAGTTGAATCAAATGCAATGCTTTTGGCTGCTGATGTTGATGATAAACCATTTTGGCTAACCGTTAATGAGGACGTCCCTTTAGGAAGTCCTATAAAATAATTAAGAAAATAAATTCAATCTACGTTTAATCGTAGATCATTAGATTTTTTTCTTCTAGTAATGCATGTAAGTTGTTAACTGATCTATAGACATCCGGTTCTTTTTTAGCGCCTGTACAGACAAGTTTTCCAGAAGAAAATAGCAAAATTACCGTTTTTGGGTCTAACATTCTATGAATTAATCCTGGAAACTGTTCTGGTTCATACATACTTCTTGGCAATGTTCTTGCAGCTTGTTCTAGATGAATTTTGCCCCCTAAGTTAATCGATGCTACAATATTTTGAATTTCTACAGTAGCATCTTTTTTTACTTTTATCCCTCCTTTTCGAAGTTTTTGAACTACAGTTTTTACTGCCTTTCTTGCCATTTCTTCTGATTTTGAACCTGTACATACCATCTTTCCTGATGTGAAAATCAAAGTTGCAGTTTTTGGACTCTTTAGTCTAAAGACTAGCCCAGGAAATTGATCTGGATGATATTCTACATCTGGGAATGTGCGTGTTATTTCATTCAAGTCCATTTTCTGATCAACTGAAGCCGATGCTACAACATTTTCCACGCTTACAATTGGCTTTGTTTGTGGCATATTCAGGTTGATTCTATCCTAACTATAATAAAAGCACTCGCCATTTTTTTACCTTCAAGTAGACTATTTTTATAATTTCTATGAATTATTGAGATTTCCCTTCTTGAGCATACGAATCATTTAATTTAGAATCTCAAATTTCTGTGTCTATTGGATTTTACAGACATTGATTTCGATCAACTCTTTGGATCAGGTGGGGATACTAATCCAATAATGATGTTGATCTGGATTATTCCTATTTTCATCTTTGTATTATATGGTCAAAGAATTCAATTGGCGGTAACTTCTGGCGAAATAAAAAAAGGAATAAAAAAACTTGAAGATTACAAAACAAAATCACGAACTGAATTAATTAGTTATATTAAAAAAAATATGAATCCTGCAGAAGATCCTACCAAAAAGATTGACCGTTTTTTGGATTATTTTACAATAATGCCAGTTGATATGGATCCTAATGGAATAGTTGGTAAAGTACGACATATTATTAGAGCAAGAGAGGATTATACTCGTGAGCATGTAAAATCCTTATCTCCACAAACAAGTGAATTGGAATTAACTAAAATTCAAACATTGCTTGAAATTGCTACTACTCTACAAATGATTCACAAAGTAATTAATCACATGTTCTTAACTGCCAAAAAACAAAACAATTATCCGTTAATTTTACCACTTCAGATGATTTTGCCTTTCATACTAGAAGAAGCAGAAGCAATGCACAAAGCTATCCCTGCTTTTAAAATGGGTCAGCCAATAGGTGATGGCATAGGCCCTATGGTTGTAGGTAAAATGATGTTAGAGTCTAAAAAAGAATCTGTTGCTTTTCAAACTGTTTTAGGTGAAACTCAACATGATCAACGAAAATTATTACTACTAAAAGCTGAAGGTCCTGGTTCAACAGTGGGAAGACCTGGAGATGCAATGGAGATAATACTCTCTAAAAATAAACCCGATATTATCATCATGGTTGATGCTGCATTAAAAATGGAGGGCGAAGATTCTGCAACAATTGCACAAGGATTTGGTGCCGCAATTGGTGGTATTGGAACTGAAAGATTTCAAATTGAAGACATTGCAACAAAAAATAACATACCAATCTTTGCAATTGTCATAAAACAATCAGTCAAAGAAGCAATCACTTTAATGACTAAAGATATTGCTGACAAAGCTGACGATGTTCGCTCCCAGATATCTGAGATGATTCACGATAACACAAGACCTGGCCAAACTGTTTTGTTAATTGGAGTTGGAAATACTATGGGGATCCCACAATGATATTCTCAAAAGAAAAAACCATTGTTGAATATACTGTAGAAAAATGCCAAAAATGTAACTTGGAAAAAAAAAGAAAATATCGTGAAGGTGATTTTCTCTTTACTGAATCTTCAAAATGTGATTCATGTGATGGAATTACTGTAATTGAAAAAATCTTTGGCGAAACTATGGAAAAATAATTTGAAATCTTATTTCTTCATTTAAATCCTGACGCAAATCTCAACCCTAACATTGCAGCTTGAGCCATAGTATGTGTGTTTGAAGAATTATCCTTCGTATGTTCTCCCGAAATAAGATCCATTAGTTCTTTTAGATTTTTAGTTTGAAAGTAAACTATGGCAGGACCTGTAATTTCCGTAACTAATCCTTCTCCACTAAACAGAGTACTTTTGATTCCTCCAAATTTAGTTACTACATAATGAGAATTGTTGCTAAGTGCGACTAAATGATAATTATCCAGAGTCATTGTTTCACCTGATTCTAATTCTTTTTTAATAATTCCGCCATATGCGTTAACAAAAACAGAACCTTTTCCAGTAGCTTTTAACATGAATAATTCGGTTCCAAAAATTCCTTTTGAAAACCCCTGCCATTTGGTATCTAGATCAACAGAACTTGTTGATGCAACATACGTACCGGATTGTATGATGAATCCTTGTTCTGCTGTGATGGGAATTTCAATGATATCGCCCACTGGGGGTCCTGATAGACCCAATTTGCAACTGTCTCCCATGGCATTAAAATCGTTAATGAAAAATGATTCTTGTCCTAAAATTGATACTTTTAGATTTTTTAGAAATCCTTCTCTTGTGTGAGTCTTTATGTCGAAATTTCCTATTTTAAAAACAAATGACCCTCCATCTGCCCTAATCGACTCTCCTTTGTTCATGTCGATTTCCAACATGCTCATAGGATCTTTTGTAATCTGAAATTTCATATCGGAAGTTGATTATTTTTATACATTATAACCTATATGTTATTTGCAATTATGGATTGAATTTCCTTCCTAAACATGTCTTGGAATATGGAAAATTTTTTGTTCTATTGAGAAATAGTAGTTATTGTAACTCCGTTATCATTTGGAATAAAGGTGTGCTCTGCTTGGGCTACTTTTTTCTCATTTATCTCAATTAAAACTGGATATGCTTGGACTGCCTTTTTGTTAACAAGTAGTTCTAATAGATCTCGGGCTTTCTTTTCTTCCCATTCTTTTGTAATCCATCTTAGCGCAAAAGGTAACATGTTAAATTTCTCCCATATGTAATCAAGCAATTTATCGGCTTCGTCATTTTTTGTTTTTTTTCTAGAGTTTAATGCAAAAATATTTTTTGTTTTTCCATTCCTTACAAAACCACCCCCATCTTCCGTAGTGACAAATGGCTCACACGCATAAGCTGTATCCCCTGCAAGTGTAAATCCGCCAACTGACCAGATGTTTGGAATAGATCTCCCTGCATGAATTGTATATTGTCCTAAAGAATGCCCGCTAAGATTTGCAATTGGTTTGAATCCAGTTTGTTTAATTGTTTTTTCTATAGTTCTACCGATATCACTTGCCTTGACTCCAACTTTTATCATAGACATTGCATTGCTTAGTGCTTCTTCCGCTGCTTGAATTAATCCTGTGTATTGTGGATCTTGACATACTGTAACTGCAGTATCTGCAATGTATCCATTAATTTGAGCACCAAGATCAATTTTTAACAAATCTGATTCTGAAATAGTTGTCGGATCATTTGGTTCTGCCGTGTAATGAGCAGCAATTTCATTAATACTTGTATTTACAGGAAATGCACATTTTGCTCCTCGTTTTTTAATTTGACTTTCTATTTCTTCACAAATTTCATAAACTGTTTTTCCAACCCAGTTTTTCTCTCTTGCCATTTCTCTTACTTCTGCAGCTATTTTTCCAGCTTTGATATAATCTTCAGATTGCAATGTTTTTCTGTTCTTTTGACTGCCTTTAAAATGATTATCTGTTAGTCACTAACAATTTTAAACTAAACCGTTTCTTATTACTATCATTTACAGACAATTTACATGTCATATATTGCAGATAACACCACAAGAGCCGAATTTCTAGCCGAAAGGAAGATTCGTAGTAGACAAGTTGCCCAAGTAGCCCTAAACCAGTTTGATATTTTCTGTAAATTTCAATATGAAAAGGACGGCGACACTCTAATCAAAGACATCAAGGATTCTGGAATTGCTGATAAAGCCTATACTGTAATGAATCAATTTTGTATGTGGTTAGGCGAGGATCATCCTGAAATCCAAGTAATAATGGGTAAATCCTCAAGACCAATGAGAAAAAGACAACCTATGACGACCCGCGGTTATCTGGTAGTTATCAAGGCATATTTTGAAGAATTTGGAGGAATAGAAATCAATGACAGACGTTTTAAAAAAAGAGTTAGACAACAAAAAAGAATAAACCATGACCCCGAACCTTTCACTCATGAAGAGATTAGACTATTATGCGATACAGCCAGTCCTGAAAAAAAATTACTTTACATGGTTCTAAAAGATACCGCGATGCGCGTTGGGGAGGCACTTCATCTATACAAAGAAGACATTGATCTTACAACCAATCCGATTTCGATTAATATTAGAGCCGAGACAACAAAAACAAGTACTGCAAGAACAGTTCACATCACACCTGAAACTGTACCGATGTTAATTAATAAAATCAATAACACACAAGATGGCAAAAAAATCTTTGCAACAAACAAAGACCATCTAAAAGCCGTAAGCAATGAAACATTGATGATGACTTTTTACCGTAAAAAAATCGGTGGCACATTTCTTGAAAAATATTCTCATAATGGACGTCATAAAAAGAATATCCACTCACTTCGGGCTTTCGCTATTACTCAAATTGCCGATGTACATGGTGAGGAATTTGCACATGGGTATGCTGGACATACAAAATATCTTGGGCAATATATCCGAAGAAATGAAAAAATACCTGAAATGATTAAACGATGTGCGCCAAAATTGATGATTTACGAATCGATAGTAGTAGTTGATCAAGATGAGCGGGTAAAGAAACTAGAAGAAGAACAACAAAAATCACGATTAGATATGATGGCACTCACAAACATAATGTCTCAATTAGCAGATATCAAGGCTGATAGTGTTAGAAAGGATTTAGAAATAAAACAGCTACAAAATATGCTTGAGAATAAAGAATCGTCCTCAATACCCTCAATATCTTAAATCTCAAAAAGAACCAAAAATATGCTTTTTAATTACTTATGACTAATTACAAGTGATGGAAGAGAATAAGCATAAACTCTTTGCAGAAATTGATAGAGATACCTTTCTAAAACTTGTAAATTATCTAAAACCAAATGAACTCAAAGCAGATTGGCTCAAATCACTTGTTGAACATGCTTGTGTTTGTGAGAAGTGGCGGGCGGAACAGGCATGAGTTCATTAAATCAAATACTAGTAAAATATCTAAAAACAAATCATACACAATATGCAACATTAGACGATGTACCACGATTTAGAGAATATTTCCTCAATTACTTGCAAGTGATTTGGAAGACGCCAGAAGAAAACCTAGAAATCAGATACAAAAACACATGTAAGTCACTTAGTGAAGGCAAAGCGATGAGGGATATTCGACTTGGGGCAGTGTATGGATTAATTTTCCATTGTAACGTAAAACAATACCAAATAGCGCATCTGGTTGGTGTTAGTGTAAGAACAATTAGACGTGATATGAATTATCTTCATAAACAAATCTATGAAAAATAAAAGCGGACAAAATTCCCATTATTTTGTGTCTACATAATGTCCGCTTTTGAAATTTTTTTTCCGAGTACAAGTGGATAAAAACTAAAAAGATATGAAAAAACATCCAGCTATTACTTTAACTAGGTAAATTGAACTAAAAAATGCATAATACTTGGCATGACATAATCATCTTATGGTAGTTTTTCGTTCAGATATCAAATCCTGCGTTGATTGTGGTTGTATTTATGCAAAGACAAGTAACAGGACTGAAAAGAATTGTCCTGTTTGTAAGTCTAACAGAGGTGACGCCATAGAAGGTATCCATTTCTAGAAATGAAAAGACAGTGTCCTAATTGTAAAAGTATCAATCATGCAAAGATTCTTTGGGGATTGCCAGCAGATATGAGAGAAATTGAAGAGAGATTAGATAGAAAAGAGATTGTTTTGGGCGGATGTATTGTAACTAATCATGATCCTAAATGGGAATGTAATGATTGTTATCATAGATGGAGATAAAAATAGTTTTGAAATATTATAAATCTTGAGAGAGAAAATTAATGCCAGACGATGATGATTTACCAAAAGATCTTTCCCATATAACACCTGCATATCGTAGGGCATTATGGTTAGTTGTTTTACTCAATGTAGGATATGGCATTGCAGATATGGTTGGTGGATTTTTAGCAGATTCTCAAGCACTCAAAGCTGATGCACTTGATTTTCTAGGTGATGGTTCAATCACAT
The DNA here is from genome assembly GCF_000220175.1 of Nitrosarchaeum koreense MY1. NCBI lineage: Archaea > Thermoproteati > Nitrososphaerota > Nitrososphaeria > Nitrosopumilales > Nitrosopumilaceae > Nitrosarchaeum > Nitrosarchaeum koreense. Next base: position 476,171 of record NZ_AFPU01000001.1, read on the forward strand.
TCTTAGGATTGCTTGCAATAGGTTGGGGGTTGAAATTGCGTGCTCGCTCAGCTCTTCTACAAGGAATTTTTCTTGGTGTAATGGGAATAGCAGTACTTGGTTATACAATATATCGCACACAAATTCTGCATGTTCCTGAAGCTGGATTGATGGGGATCTTTGGCTTTGGTGCACTTTTGATAAATGTAATTGCAGTTATCATATTACTTCCACATAGGAAAGGTGATGCTAACGTACGTGCAGTATGGCTCTTTAGTCGTAACGATGCGTTAGGTAATATTTTGGTGATAATTGGTGCAGGTTTTGTATTTTTGACAGGAACATCATACCCCGATCTCATAGTAGCTGGCATAATAGCAAGTCTCTTTCTTCATTCATCTTTCTCAATAATTAAAGACGCGAGAAATGACATGAAAGAATCTGTGAAGTGAGAATCAACAATGAATATCGTCAGATTTCATATATTTGAGATTGTATCAGGTTTTTTATGACAAGCCAGTACGTAATCATTGGGATTATTGTTGGTGTGTTAGTAGTAGGAATTGGAATTGGTTATGGTATTTCTCAAAATACCTCGACTTTCAACTATATGCACATGACGCCACAGCAAATGCAACAAATGATGAATGATCCTGCCATGATGAACCAATGGCATCAAACTATGATGAATAATCCAAATGCCATGAATCAATGGATGGGTACTATGATGAATGACCCACAATCTATGACCCAGATGCACAACATGATGATGGGAAATAATCAACATATGAAATCAATGATGCAACCAATGATGAATAACATGATGAATGATCCTGCAATGAGAGATCAGATGATGGGCATGATGATACAGAATCAAGGAATGATGAACCACATGATGAGTAATCAACAAATGATGAACATGATGGGAATGAATAACTCAATGATGATGGGAAATATGATGGGCAATAATATGATGCCCTGATCTTATTTTTTAATAGAGTTCTGAATTAAAGTAATCTTATTTGTTATTTCCATGTATCTTTTTGTTATGTTAGTTGTTTTTTCTTTCTTGAAAGTCTTTTCGACATCTGTTTGATCTAGGCGTTATGCGTAAAACACAATTACAGCAAGGACATCTTATTTTCGGATAAAGTATGAAAATAGAACATTTTGAGCAGTGTTTCTGACCTATTTCATATCTAATTTTTCCCTTGAAATCTTTGGCTTTGAATCGCTCACAGATTCCTTTGCACATATTCATTTTTAGATTATTCCACCACACATAACAAAAAATTCTAAACTTTAATAATCAATAGATTGTTTGGTAGTTCTACTAGTTTTCTAAAATATCTATTTTGTAAATGTTGTTTGTTTATACATTATATTGAAAATTTTTAATATATTTTATTGATATCGTTAGTATTGAAATTATTATCATAAACATAATTGAAATTCCTAGTGGAAATTCTGGTGTAACATTAATTGGAATTTCAACATATTCATCAGTTCCAGCAATATTTTCAATTCTTATGGTAAGATCTCCTGTTTCTTTTTCCACAAATACAAAGTTTTCAAATGTGCCACCTGCATTTGCGATTCCAGATTTGCGATATATTTCAGAACCATCTTTGAGTAACACAAAATCATACGTTGCGCCTCTTACTGGCAGTTTGGAGTCTTTTTCATAAAAGGTCATAACAAATTCTGATTCTCCAAGACCTAATGTGTTTGGAAACCATGTAAGATCAACTAAATATTTTCCATCCAAAGTATTTGATTTACTTTCCAATGTAATTGGAAATTTTGTAATTTCTTGAGGCTTCACAACTAACAAAAAATTAACATCTGAAAGAGAATTTCCCCCAATGTCTGATATATCTAATTTAACGGTTCCAATGTGTTCAGGAAGAAATTTGAATTGAAATTTATCTAAAGTTTCAGAATTTACAGAACCAAAAATGCGTTCGTGATAGATAGAAGTGCCGTTTGATGACATGTCTACCTCATATTCTATGTTCTTGGTAGATTTGTCTGTAAACAGTTCTTTTGTTTCTAAAAAGAAGGTTATATCCTCCCCAGCTCTGATTATTTCTGGTTTCCAAGATAGATACGCCTGATATCTAATGTCAGGAGTGGTTGCTACCAAAGGTAAAACAACATCATTGCTTAAGCCCAACTCAAAATACATGTCTGAATCTGATTTTTGTTTTGCTTGTTCTTTGATTTGTTTTAGATCTTCTTGATTCATCACAACGTGAACTGTTCTACCGTCTGATGAATAATCATCTATAGTTACAGCATCATCTTTTATCATAATATTATTTATTTTAACATCATATTTTGTATGGAGAAATTCCGAAAACCCCTCTGGAATTCTAACTTCCTGATGTACTACACTTATCTGTTCAAGATCTTGATTCCAATCAAAAGGCATTGAAAATGAAATTTTGTTTGAATTAAACTCAAAGTTTTCAATTTTATCAAAATATGAAATTATATTTACTATATGAGATGCTTGTTCAGAATCAACTACTGTATACGTATTGTGTTCAGCAAGACTGATTGCCCCTATCAATTCTAGTCTCTTGTCAAGAAAATTAAAATCCGAATCGGCAGTTAAGATTTCTATTTTGTATTCATATAACCCACCTGAATTAAAAACCGAACCTGTCATTGTTACTGGCTCTGTTGCAGTCCTCATCCATGATTCAAGAGCAGGTGATAAATCTCCCTTAATTTTTATTTCATCTGAACCGTCATTAATTACTTTAATGGTTAGATTGCCCAAGTCATCATGAAACATTCTTCTGAAAATTCTTTCACCATCTTTTTTTAATTCAAACATAAGGGTAACATGTTCTACTACTCCTTGACTTTTTGATTCATTTAGATTAATTGTGATGTATCTTTCCAAATCATTGAGATCAAATGTAGATGGGGAAATGTTAATTGACAAAGTCACATCACGTCCATCAAGTGTTACTGGAGGATGAGTCTCGCCTCCTAATCCATGTCCAGAAACATTTTGAGATGGTATACTAGATATTACAACCAATATCATAATCAACCCAAAATAGGCATGTTTCATTACTAATTTAGGCATACAATCATCCCAGTATTTTAAAAGAATCAAGTATTGAGCGATATTCTGATTTTATTTCTGTCTTCATCTCTGATGGAGACAGACCAGTGTATTGAAGCATGTATAGTCGATTATTTTCTAAATACAAAAGCTGTTCGCCATATTCATCTATATTTTCAGAGTGAGCATGTGCTCCAAAAATAGCCCAATCATTAGATTGAGATACTTGCCTGATTTGAATATCCACATCGGCGATATTTTTCATAGTTTCAATTTGTGTATCGACATAATTTGCCAGTTCAAAAGATGATTTTTGTGAAACATCAAAAACAGCAATCATGAAATGCTTTTCGTTATTTTGCTCCAAATAGATCCCATCAAGGAAACCTTTAGTTTTTAGAATCTCCATACTTTCATCATTCATGTTATCAGACATTGGTATTACTTTCCAAGTATCATTTGGTTTTAAAATTTGAAATCCCAATTCATAGTCTTGATAAATATCATTTGAGATCGAATAGCTTTGAACCTTATTAGAAAATGAAATTTTACCAAATCCAGATTCTATAAATGCGGTATCTAAAGGAGTACTCTCATGTGTCTGAAAATATATCAAATCATGAATTACTAAACTCATTACACTAATGACGATTGTAATGATGATACTCCATCGTACAATTTTTAGTTCTTGTGTACTATCCATGTTAAATCGGTGTGGAACTAGATGTGTTCTGGGATGAATTCTTTTTTGATTTTTTCATCCAAAATAATGCGATAATAAAAAGCACACCTGGAACTAAAATGATTATCGGATACAATCCATAATAGAGTTCCAAGCGCTGTGCAGGTTTGATTTGCATTTGCTCATGATTCATTTTTTCTTGGTTCTCATGGACAATAGTGGAGAATTCAGTAGTTCTTGCAGCTTTTGAAGTAGTGACATCAATGGTTTTATCACTAATCGTGCCTGCGGTACCTTCTATTCCCTCAAATCGTATTATAACCGAGCCAGTATTGTCAAATACAAAATTTCGATAGTCCCCGCCAATCTGTGTAAGTCCAGTATCGCGATAGATCTCTTTGCCATTTTGAATTAAAACAAAGTCATACTGCATTTTGGCAAGATTTGCATTTGTTGCACGACTATAAAATTGATAGATGAATTGTACTTTTTCATGTGTTTTGATAACATTTGGTTCCCACGTAAGATCTACCTCAATAATATTGTCAGGGGTGAATTTGATAACTGGAAATGACTCTATCTTATTTTCAAATGCATCATGAGGATAATCTAATACAGATTCTTTAATTGTTATAACGCCATCCATCCACGGATGAATTGTACAATAATAAGAAAAAGTACCTGACTCTTCAAATTTGTATGACCAAGATTCACCTGGCATGAATCTATCACTGTCAAACAAACCATCAGAAATTCCAAAATCATTGTTCATCCAACCAAATCTTCCAGAACCTTGTCCGCTTGTAACAGTATGACCTTCCTTATCGTTATTTATCCAAGTAATTGTATCTCCAACTGTAGCAGATACAACTGGGGGATCATACCACACCTCAGCAGGCGTATTTAATTCGGGACTATATGCTCCAAATGGAATGTTAATTGTGATCTCTTCAGCGTAAGAATCAGAAATGGAATTTGCATCAAAAATAATAAACACAAAAACACTCAATATCACAAATCCAAAAAATCTCAAACGTGTAATAGATGTCAATATGATAAAACTCTAAGATGACTTTAATAATGATACAGTTTGTTTGGCAGTTCTACTAGTATGTTATATTTTATAAAAAACAACATTTGGAACGTCATTTCATGTTGAATATCTAACTAACCTGTAGGATTCATCAGTAGTGCGCGTTCTTTAATTTTTGCATCGTATGTAGCAACTATCGTTTCTCCAGATTGTGCATCACATGAACCAATGTTTATTGCAAAGTTATCCATGGTTTCAACGATACATCCATTTTCAGTATTTGCAATTACTTTAACTCTTTCAGTAATCTCGTCAGGGGACACATACCATGTAAGATAAACAAGCAGACCAGATCCTATAGATATTATCAGAATAAACACTTGAATTGTAGTTTTATTATTTTGTATAAAATCAGACATTGTTTGCAATCTGCTAGATCACTAAATTATATGTCTCTGTTGTTTGATAGTTCTACCATTAATTGGAATTAAAAAATCAATAATAAGAGAAAGTATCTGCAAATCTATCTTTTAGTACATCAACATTAGATGGTTTTATTGTTTCAATTACTTGTAAAGTTTTTTCGTAATCTTCTAATTCATATTTTAAAGGAAATCCATAAATTTTTCTTATCAATTTTTCTCCAAGCAACATTTTCATAGTAACTGAAGTTGTACTAGGACTTTTTTCAACTGCATCACGTATTTGACTAAAGGTTGCAATTTTAACATCTAAAAGAAAAAGCAGAATTTTTTGACATGTTTCTTTTCTAAAAAAAATTAGAAGATTATCATTATCAGTATTCACAATAGAAGAAAATATCCAAATCTTACGTTTTCCATGCTTTATCCTAATGTGTCCTTCATTTTCCAATCTTTTCAAATGATGACTAAGAACTCCGTTAGCATAACCTGTATGTTTTTGAATATCGATAAACCCCACGCCTGGATTTGATTCCACTATTTGCAGAATAGTTTTTCTTTTGAGTGATTTTATCATCATATCAATCTCTCTTAAAAATCCCTATAGAAAAAAAGGTCAACATCATAAGTATCAGCAAATGGGTAATTACAGAGTCAATACTTGAATAAGATGCCCAAAACAAAAATATGATATTTAGTGCAGATAATGTTTCAGCTATTGTTATAGTTGCAAATGCAAAAAACACTAACAACAATCTTTTTGTTTTGTATTCTAGATATGTCATCACTCCTATAACAGAAAGAAAAGAACCAAGGGAGATGCTGGCTAGGTGAATCCCTGTATGAACTCCATGACCATGAAGAAAATGAGGCAAAAAGACAGGTATGCTAATTGCCATAAGCACACCAGTAATTAAAATAAGAATATGGAATTTTTGTTTATTATTAAGGGCAGTTTTTTGCACAATATTTGATAATTTTTCATCTACTAAAAATGATTGGTAGAACTATCAAACAAGATTAGCATTAATTAATGGATAATGAGATGAATTACTCAACATGAATTTATGTAAAGGAATATGCTCACATTTTAAATCCAGACACATGAATGGAAATTCTAGATATGGAAATGGACAAAAAAGATGTACTCATTGCTCGATTTTTATAATTTCACAAGATTTACGATGTCCATGTTGTCAGACAAAGCTTCGTTTAAGATCTAGATCAAATAATCAAAAAAATCAAGATATAGAATGTTTAGCTAGATATTAACAGATTCTTGATAACTAAAATTGGTAGAACTATCAAACATAATTAGAAGTTATAACTAGGCAATAATAGTTTGATTTGTGAAAAAGTATCTATATTTTGTAGCAGGAACAGTTTTTTTGATTGCTACCCTATTTGTCATTATTGCTTTTAATGAATTACCTGAAGAGGCTATTTCACAGACAACAGAAACAGATGTGATGCCAGAATTAACTGGAACTCCTGCGGACAATTACAGTCCTAATGAAAGGTTGCAACATTGCGGAAGTTCAGATGCAAAAACAAATCAATATATCAAAGAGTTTGAAATTCCCACGCCTTGTTCTCAGCCTCTTTCTATAATTTCTGATGCTGAAGGCAAAATTTGGTTTACTCAGACAAATACGGGCAAAGTTGCAAAGTTTGATCCTGAATCAAAACTATTTACAGAATATTACAATGATCAATGGTCATTAAATAGTGCATCAATGATGTGGGGGATAGCATATACAGAAGATAATGAAATTTGGTTTACTGATGAAAAAAACGAATCATTGTGGAAATTTTCAATCTCTGAAGAAAAATATTCAAAGTTCCAAATTCCCGCAAAAACAAAAAAATCATTTCCACAGAAAATTGGACTGTATAATGACAATTTTGTGATTAATGATTTTACAGGAAGCCAAATTGTTATCTTAAATCATGAAAAATTAGATGAAGGTAAATTTACTAACGCTACTATTTCAATTCCAGAGGGATTCTTTACAAGTCAAGCAGTTATTGATGATAAAGGAAACATTTGGTTTGTAATGTGGAAATATCAAAAAGAGGTAATTCTTGTTAAAACAAATTCCATTACACAAGAAGTGGAACAACATACTCTTCCAGATTCAATTCAAGCGCCAAATGGCGTTTCTGTTGGATCATTAGGGAATATTTGGATTGCAGATACTGCAGGAAGTTCGTTTTACAAATTCAGTCCAGACACTAAAAAAGTGTTAGAGTATACCACTTCAAAGCCGTCCATTTCGACATATGGAAATGCTTCAGGATTGATTAAAACTCCAATTACTCGCCCATATTGGAATGCATTTGATTCAGAAGGCAACTTGTGGTTTAATCAGCAGACAGGAAATAGATTGGCAGTGTTTAATCCAAATTCTGAATCATTAATTGAATATGACATCCCATCAAAGAATCCCACTTGGTCAGATTGTGGGGATTTAACTGACTGTGGGATATCCCAAAGTTTTGGATTTACCTTTAAAGATAAACAAGTATGGTTTACAGAATGGGTAGAAAACAATATCGGAGTCTTAGATACCTCAGTGAAAATTCCAATCTCACTTGAAACAGAAAAAGGGGAGATTGTCATCAAACAAGGAGAACAACAAGAAATTTTGGTGACTGTAACACCTCAAACAAGCCAAAGTATGAACGTAGTTTTATTTGGAAACTCAAATTCTGAACTGATTAAAATTAATACAAAATTAGAACCGACACACATTTCAGAACAAGCAATGCAAATACCTGTAACTATTTTTGTTGACGAAAATGCCCACCAAGGAATCTACAAGATTTTACTAGGAACCCAAATTCCAGATGTATCAGTATCCACTTATGTTACAATCAAAGTTATCTGATTTTTATATGAAATTAAGGATGCTAATTGACTGATTCAAATTTAGAAAAACAACTCAGCGTTGATTTTGTCAGCATGATTTCATTATTAATATTTGAGTTTGTCAATGGTATTAAAAATGAATAAACAAAACACAGTAGGCATTATTGCAATTTTAATTATAATTGGGACAGTGGGGTATTCACTTCTAAATGTATATGCTTTAGACCAACTGGAACTTGGTGGAAGGGATAATCTTTTTAGATTTTTTTCATTTAATACAATAGATGGAAAAATCAACGTATGCAATAATTCTTTTTTTCCAGCAAATTTTAATGAATTAGATATAGCAATATATTTTGAGGAAAAACTTTTAGGAACATACATAATTAATTCTGCAAGTATTAGCCCGTACTCAGTACTTGAATCAAATGGAAAATATGTCTCAGATTCAATGGAATATTCTCAAACCCTATTCATGCATTTTGATCACCTATTTAGCGAAAGTGATACTACGATTAGGATTGATCCAAGAAAAATGAATGTGGTAACACATTTTCAAACAACAATCATTGGAATTCCATATTCAGTATCAGAGAAATATACTGCATTCGATTTTTGGAACATGTTAAATGATGGAGAAAATACAACATGTTAGTCACAATTACAACCATTGTCTTTTTTAGGATTGCATATTTCACAATCTAGTAAGCATGTATCCTCAGGACAATACCCACAAAATTGTTTTTTCTTTGATGGCAACCCTATTTTCTCTAAATTAGTTATAGCATAGAAACTTTCATCCATTTCTGTAGTAAAATGAGTAATAATTCAAGGAATATTTTCACTTCAATTCTATTATTTTTCCTAGCTGGTCTCTGTGAAATTGGCGGGGGGTATCTAGTATGGCTTTGGTTACGTGAAGATTTTAGCTGGATGTTAGGTGCAGTGGGCGGTTTTGTATTATTTCTGTATGGAATTGTTCCAACATTTCAGAAAACTCATTTTCATAGAGTCTATGCAGCTTATGGCGGAGTCTTTATTGTAATGTCCGTATTCTGGGGATGGTTAATCGATGGCATAAAACCTGACAACTATGACATCATTGGAACTATTATTGCAGTTATCGGGGTCTTGATAATTTTCTACTATCCAAGAAAAGGAGAAAAAGTTTGGTCGAAGTAATCTTCTCTACTTTGGGATTGTTTTTGTTTGCATCGTTATTGGAAATTGGTGGGGGTTACCTGATATGGAAAGTATTGCGAGATCATAAGGGAAAGATATTTGGTTTGGTTGGAGCGTTGATTTTGTTTTCATATGGAATTATTATGACATTGCAACCTGCAAATTTTGGTAAAGTCTATGCAACGTATGGAGGGATTTTTGTCGTATCATCAATAGTTTGGGGCTATTGGATTGACAAGAAAAAGCCAGACAGATTTGAGATAATAGGTTCGATTATTGTTCTTGTAGGAGTTGCTGTTATGTTTTATTTTCCCAGATAGACGTCTACCACACCATTTTACATTCACTGTAAAAGAGTAGTAATTGATTCAATTTCTAATTAATCTGGTTTTGAATCTAGGGTATAAAAAACAAGTACTTTACATGTGTAAAATAAAATCGAAATATTTTCATTAATGATAATAACCAGTGATATTCATATTGTATGTTGCATGCATATGGGGATTCTAATGGGAGTATAGAGGATTATTTCAGAGATTCTTGGAAAAGAGTTAAGAGTGATATTGATTCAACTGAAGACTCGGTTATTCTAAATACCGACACTGATGAACTTGTAAATTTTTACTATGAAAAATATGCTCTACCTATCATTGAAATTGATACTTCACGACAAAATAAACTTGAAAAAAATGGTACTAGCGCTTCAAGACAACAATCTGTGACATTTGGTATCCCTATCATCCTAAAACAAGATTTGAATATTGTAATTTCTAGAACTGCCAATCCACATTTGATGTTTACACACTTTGAATTAGATAATGACGGTTATCTATCATCACAACTTGAACTATATGGTGGTCAGGTAGGAAAGTCTCATATCGAACAAGCACAAACAACTTTGAATACTGTAATTCAACAAAAAAATAGTACTGTCAATTCTCAGAACCCTAATTTTAAAAAAACCATTGAAAATTATCTTAAACCGTTAAAAGAAAAAATAAGATCAGAAAATGCACATCTTGAACAAATTGCAAGTGAATCCTCTGTAGAGTTAATAAAAAATGATGTTGCACCAACTCCTGTAAATCTAAAAGTAAAACAAAAAATTCAGATAGTAAAGCCTGAACCTAAACAAAAAACGGATCCAATACTACAAAGAAAATCTGTCGAATCTGTTTTAGAATTAATCGGCAATCAAGGTAGGCAATTTGAGACTACTCCAAAAGTTTTTTCAGGATTAGGCGAAGAAGCACTTCGTGATATTATTCTATCTATGCTCAATGCTGTGTTTGATGGTAGTGCAACTGGCGAAACCTTTGTAAAAAATGGGAAGACAGACATACATCTACAAATGAATATTGATGGAGGAATTCTAACCGCAGAATGTAAATTTTGGGGAGGAGAAAAACTCTACGATGAAACGATAGACCAACATTTTGGTTATCTTAAATGGAGACAAAACTATGCAATACAGATTACTTTTTCTAAAAACCAAGGTTTCTCTGAAGTAATTGGAAAAGCGATAGAATCAGCTAAATCCCATCCCACATATGTTGATAATTCATTTCGTCAAATCAATAGGACTTATTTTGTAACCACTAATACGTTTCCAGAAGATTCTGGTAAACGTGTAGAAATTCACCATTTATTATTCAATCTTTATTGCTAATTATGAAAAATGGAGAAATGTAATGTATGATGAATAATACAGATACTATCAAATTAATTCAGGATTGTATTGAAAATTCTGAATCAAAGTTAGACTCTGCACAAATTTTAAGTGATAAAGGAAAATTTGGGGATGCTATTTCTTGGATTATTATTGCATATGAAGAAGCAGGGAAAGCCGATTTTTTAACTAACAAATTTACCAACAAAGAACCAATTTTAGAGACTGATTGGAATTCACTAACTAAAGGTGGTTCACATACAAAAAAACTAATCATGTATTATGAAAACAGAAAAAAAACTTTTGAATCAATGTCTGATCCTGATTTTTTAACTCTTCAAAATCATTATAAAAAAATACTTCCTGTGACTCATTCACGTTACCAAATTATGGAGGAATTGGAAAAGACAATCAATTTTTTCAAAAAATTGAATGTTTTAAAGAAAAAAATCACATATGTCGATAATCAGCCACAAAATAAACAATTTACAGAAAATGAGTTAACTGCAATTTTTTTACTACTTAATTTTGAAACCCGAAAATCTATTTCTTTGACAAAATTTGGATTGGAATCTATCTCTTTTATTCCAACTGGAAATGATTCTAAAGATCTGAAACGAATTGATAAATTTGATTCATTTAAAAAAATGTTGGAACTGAAAAAAGAATCTATTCTGCCTCAAAATGTTAAACAATTTGCCTTAGCTAAATCCCTCTTACAAAACTTGTAAGAAATACTGTAAACATAAATTGAAAATGCATAAATCCTTAAGTTAATACAATATTTAGAAATATATTGAAATTCTGTCCTGAATGTGGAAAGGATCTAAAAGGAAGTACCAAATTCTGTCCTGAATGTGGATATAACATACAATCCATTATTTCAAATGACATTCAATCTGGAACAGAAATTAAATCTAATTCAATAAATGGGGATGATGAATCTACATCAGAAATTTGGCAAGAATCAATACAAAAAACAACAAGAGAACTTGGGGATAATCTTGAGGAATCTGTTGAAAGAATATTCAAAGATAGAGGATATGAAACTTCTTTAAGGCAACGTCTAAGAGGCAAGAGCGGTCAATTAAACGAAATAGATGTCTTAGCTAAAAGAAATAAAATTACAGTTGCCATCGAATGTAAAAATTATGATGAAAGCAGAAAAATAGGCATTGCTGAAATTCGGAATTTTGTAGCCAAACTTGAAGATCTTGATATTAATCGAGGATTTTTTATCACATCGTCAGACTTTTCATCAGATGCAGTGGGATGGGCACAAAACAATCCAAATGAAAAACAACTTGAATTATGGGATGGCTCAACTTTCATGGAACAATTCAAAGCAACTGTTTTGGGTCGTACAAATAGTAAAATTGTAAGAATAGAAAATGGTATAGAACCAAAAGGAAACATAGATGATTTCACAAATCTTACACTTCATAATGCTGATAGAGTGACACTTCGTAGATGTGATCTAATCTTTCATCCATTTCATATAGTCACCTTTAATCTAAATGAAGAATTTAAAACTCCAGACAAACAAATCCACACATCCCATAACTCTGGCAGTTATTTTGTAGATGGTTTATCGGGGGAAATAATTTATCATCAGGATGATCATGGTTATGTTTTTGAAACATCCGATGATGAAGAAAAACAATTTGTAAAAGAAATTGAAAACTATAATCCTGTAGGAAAATTAGAATTAACCCAAAAAACAGGCTCACAAATCATTAAAGTTGAACCAAGCATTGCCTCAAATGATGCACAGTTCAGAGTAAGAATTCATGCTAGTAAAGACAATCAATCTAGAGTTCCATACGAGGTTAGAGTTTCAAAAGATACATACGAATCAAGGGACTTTTTACATAAACCTGATCCCAATAAAATTACCACAAAATCAAGACTTGTTTTAGTACCTAAAGTGGATATTGAATTTGAATCAAAAGAATATTCCTATTCTCGTATAGTATTTCCCGCATCAGAAATTTGGGTCAAAGATGAGATAGCAAAATGTAAGCACCTTATCGGTTCAAAACATACTTTTGCAGTATGTGAAATTTGTGGAATAGCCAAATGTGAAAAAGACATTATGGTTGATGATAATGATACCTGTTTTTGCAAAAAACATGCACCTCAAGATCTTAAAGATAAAAATAAACGAAGTATAATCCCAGATAAATTGAAAAAATTTAGTTTTAGAAAATAAAGATGCGAAAAAATTTATGGAACTTTTGTGATCTTAAAATTAATTACAAATTAGAATTACAGTTCATAGTGTTATCTAGATTTTTTTATAACTAAACATTTTGCTAACTGTTGCATACAAAATTATGATAAAATACGTTCCAAATTGTTTCTATAATATGTATTTTCTTCTTCAAAATCGTCTATTTCTTTAATCCAGTTACCATACCATGGCATGATGTCTTTATCTGTTTTAAGAAAATCAGCCCATTTCTTTAGATCTTCTTTTTTTTGATATATTTGAGATAATAAAATAGAATAAAATCTAAAAGAAAGACTATCTGATTTAGTTTGTTCATATTCTATCAGTCTCTGCTTTATCATCTCCTCAGGATGAAATTTCTCTATAGACCCGAACCCCAACATTCCATTTAATTTGTTTAGCTCAGTAATTACTAATTGAATTTCTTTGTCTATCTTATGAAGGAGATCACCCGATGTATTGTCCATTAATGAGCATATTGTATTGAGATTCATTAATTGTTGATCTTTGTCTCCTCCTTTCATGTGCCTACTTCCTCTAAGGGATGCTCCTTTTTCATATCGAACTTCAAAATGAACTTCAGAGCCAACTTCATATTCATGTCTAATTTTACTACTGGAAACCTCTTCTAAATTTCTATGACTATCTAGAATTTCTTGTATGCCAGAATCTGTTTGAAATGGTAATTGTCTTTGATTTGTATCTATTGCATCAATTAGTGTATTGAATAATTCTCTATTGGGAAAAAATCTTGTCAACCATACCCATTTTCTAAAAATCAGGGGAAGTATCTCTTTTCTATTTTCTATGAGGATTTTTATTTTTTGCATTTGAGTATCATGCTTTAATTGATTAAAAATAACAAATATCAAATATTGAATTCCTAATATTGTAATGTCATATTTTCCATTATCCAGTTTTTTTATGAGGAAATATGGGTACAATAATTTTTGGGGAATATTAGTGATATGTCTAGATAGTTTTACAGATAACTCTTCTACAGATAACGAACCATACAGTGCAATGGTTTCAACAATTAATTTTTCAGATGGTAGAAATTTTGTCTTTGTTATTAATTGAACGTCTGGAATTTTTTGATACATGTGGGATAGTGCATGTTTTCGTTTAACTCCTAAAACATTATTTTCATATTTATTAATAATCTCTTCAATCGTAAAATCTTTTAAAATACAGCGTCTTTCATCAACATATTGCTTTTTAGAATTTACCTGCTCATCCGAGTAGTAATTCCCCTCGGAATCGAATATTCTAAATAGCATTTTCCAAAAATCGTTTAACGGTATTTTTATCTCATCCACTACTACTGATATCCCTTTTTCTGTCAGTCTGTAGAATTTTTGCGGTTGACCACGTTTGTAATTTGGCTCATCTCCCTTAGTTCTCTTGATTAATTTTTTGTTCTCTAGTTGGTTTACTGCATTATCAATCACTGGATGGTGCTTTTCTAACGTGATCTCTAGTGATTTTTTAGATTGTTTTCCTTCCGTGGCTATTTTATGTAATATTTGAATCTGGACTTTATCTCTTTGTTTATATAATAAAGTACTATATTGTTCCATTATACTACTAGATCTATACTATATTATCTAGCTTCCTATAAAATTCCTTCATGATTGTGAATTTCAAACCAACACAAATTGGAAAAATGACCCAAACATCATCAGACCACAAGAAAGCTGATGTAAAAACAAACATTGCCCTTAGGAAAGGCACCGAAAAAAATAACGTATTAAGAAACGAAATTAGAATGAAAAAGGAAATAGACGCTACTTGCAATAGCCCTATTTCACGCCTTAAACTGCTGTTCTTGGCTATTCCTCTAATGATCTATCTTCTATTTATTCATTAATCATGAATATAGAAATAATCAAGCAAAGATTAGCCACACTTATTGACTCTAAATCACAAAATGAGAAAAAAATCAATGAACTTAGCGAACAGGCTGAAATTCTAAAAAAACGACTTCAAATTGACAACTCAAAGTAATGTGGTGTTTTAACTGTAAAATAGATCAGAAATTAGATCAACTGATCCTTTGCAAAGAACTTGGACACGATATTGATTCAGAGGGACTTTTCACAATAACTAACTATGATGTAAATAAAATGAAAGAAACCACTGAAGAATCAAAACCAAAAAATCCTGTCACAATATTAGCAAAGTTTGCAACACCATTAATGACAAAAATCATAGTATCGCAATCTGACAATACCCGAGTCTTTGTGGTTGTAAAAATGAATAATCATTTTGAAACTATTGAATTGGACAAGAAAAATCCCAAGGCATATGACTGGTTAAGGGTTACAGCATTTGATACGCTAAAGCAAATGTATTCAGAAGAAACATGTGGCAATGCAATAGGATTTCTTAGAGCAAAAGCTTTGATGAAAGAAGAATCAAAAAGAGATGAAATTCACCTTCGTGTTGCATATGTGAATGGTGAAATATACTATGATTTGGGACGTCCCGATTGGAAAATCATCAAGATTACCCGTGATGAGATAACATTGATAGATTATTCAAAAGATACTCCGATGTTCATACGTACACCAAAGATTGCTCAGCAAGTTGAACCAAACTTTAGACCTGAAGGAAATCCGTTAGATGAATATGTCAAGATATGTCGGATGTCCAATCCTGAACTGTATAAAGTTCATCTGATATCGATGTTCCTTGCTGGCATGCCAATGCCTGCTATGGGCATGCGTGGTCATGCAGGGGCTTCAAAGAGCACTACATCGTCTCTGACTAAGAGAATAATTGATCCATCAGGAATAAAGAACGAAGACAATTTGAAATCCTTTCCACATGGAGAGGATAACTTTGTCACTTCTTTGTATAGTTCTTATTTTTCTGGATTTGAAAACATCTCTTACATAGACGTAGAAACCAGTAACATGATTTGTCGTGCAATTACTGGTGGTTCATTTGAGAAAAGAGCACAATACACGAATGGTGATGTATATGCAATTAGTCTCATGAGGAAGATTCTCATTAATGGTGTTGACTTTACAATTAGTCAATCAGACTTGGCAGACAGAACTATCATCTATGAACTTGAAAGAATATTGGAAGATCATAGAAAAACTGACAAGTTTATTGAAGACGCATTCCAAAGACTCTTGCCTGATTTACTTGGACAAATTTTTCTAACACTACAAAAAGTATTGGGAACAATAAATGAAGTGGAAAAACAAAACAGAATACTTCCAAGAATGGCAAGTTTTGGAATATACGGTGAGGCAATCTATCAAGCGCTAGGACACAAACAAGGCAAATTCTTGGAACTCTATAACGATAGCATAAAGAAAAACTTGGAGAATCTATACGATAGTAATCCGATCATTCCATGTTTAGAATATGTTTTAGGAGATGAAAACGAACGAACAATACAAGCAGAAAATCTCTATAAACAGATTACAGGGTTTGCAACAAGTGAAGGATATACTACAAGTAAATTACCTAAAGCTCCCAATGGACTCCATAATTGGTTTATGAGATCAAAGACACTGCTTGATGACAATAACATCAAGGTAACAAAGGAAATCAACAAACAAAGCAAAGCAGTATCTGGGTTCACACCAAACGCAACAATCTACAACATCAAACGCATTGTCTCTACACAAACAGCACTCGATAATGAGTTGGGTTTGTAAAGGCATTTGTGATATGGGTTGTTACAAAGAATCCCAATACAGAAAAGGCTATGCAAGTGGTCAGAGATTCTGTAGTACCTGCGAGAGGTATTTTGTAACTGATTCATTCAGGTGCATATGTTGCAATCAAGTTCTAAGGCAAAGTAAACGACATCATAAGACATGGAATACATGTATTGTTTCTTAATACATCCCTCCTTTTTTTTATTTTTCTACCCAATAGAATCAAATTTAAGGAAATAATAGATTCCTCAATTCATTTTAGCCACAATTTAACATATTGAGGATATTGAATGTACTTTCTTTTCTAAATGTCCAAAATGACACTAACTTAACTATAAAATTTGGTCAACTAAATATCTGTCAAGCTTAAATTGGGCGACTTTGGGGATTCACTGGGATCGTGGTCTAGCTTGGTATGATTCTGCGTTTGGGACGCAGAGGTCGTGTGTTCAAATCACGCCGATCCCATCATTAATCATTATCTTATTATCAATTAACATTCTAAATTTATCGCCGAGCAATGAGGAAGAGTTAGAGTAATGAATTGATATGAAGTAAAATTAATCGCTCTGAGCTCCGGCATGTTTTTATCAATTATGATTTGTTTTAATTTTATTGAATTTTGAAAAACGTGACATAATTCTGATAGTGGGACTTGTATTTTTCATGCTTGGCTTATCTCCATTTGTAGGAATAGCGGTTGCTATGATAATTGTCATTGTCATGTATTTTGGAATCAAATTCTATGTGGCTAACAGGAAAAAAGCATTAGAGAAAGATGCAGGTGAGGGTATTTGTGCTGAGTGTGGTTCATCAATATTTGATAAAAAATGCCCTAATTGTGACTCTGTAGGAGAATAACTTCTACGTATTACTTAAAACGATAAAAATCCCATATTTTGTAATGATTTTAAGATATATGACTTTCACAACAAGCTCAACTTTTGCTCAATTCAATTCTAAAATGAGGCTATTAAGCACCCTATGTTGGACAACATGAAAAATATTCTAGTTTTATTTTCCATTTTGCTACTCGGTAGTTTGGTTGGTACAGCAAGTGCTCAATCTACTAATCATGTCGTAATAAATGAAATTGATATTAATCCGCCCGGAGATGATTCTAAATCCGTTTTAGAATGGATTGAACTTTATAATCCGACAAGTTCTAAAATAGATATCAGTGGTTGGCAAATTGCTTCGACTACTGCATTGAAAAAAACAATGACAATTTCATCTGGTACTTTTATTGAACCAAGCAAGTATCTGACATTTTCATATCAAAGTTTGTGGTTTGCTGATTCTAATGAATTAGTAGAACTAAGAGACAAGAATGGAGTTGTTATAGATAAAACTCCATTATTGTCTGATCCTAAAAATGATTTAACTTCTTGGCAACGAATCTATGATGGATATGACTTGGATAATTCTAGCGATTGGAAGTTTACAATTCCTACAGCTGGCTCATCCAATGGAAAGGTAACTACTACTGAAACAAAAACAGACGTCACAGTAACTGTATCTACTAATAAGGAATCGTATCTGTTTGGTGAAACTGCATCCATTACCGGCAAAATCTCAAAACAAGTATTCATCACTGCCCCATATTTCCATGCTGATGAAATATCTGTAAAGATTACTGGACCCAAATATGATAAAACAATTTCACTTTATCCTGATCTTAATTTGAATTATAAGACTTCGTTGAATCTTCAACAAGTTCTTGGTATAAGCAAAGGAGTTTACTTGGTTTCAGTTACATATGGTGGAGCAACTTCGCAAACAAGCTTTACGGTAGGGGATGAAATTGTTCCAGATATTATTGTAAAAAACAACACTCTTAGTATTGCTACTGATAAATCACAATATCTCCCTGGAGATACTCTGTCTTTAACAGGAATTACTACCGAGGCAATTCCATTTGAAGGCTTGAAATTTAACATCAAGGATCCTAGTGGCAAAATAATTTCATCAGGAAGCTTGTATCCTACCAATGGGAAATTTTCAACAAATGTGTATATCACTCCTGTGAATCCAGCATTTGGTACCTATCAGATCACTGCCGAATATTATGATAAATCATCCATTGCATTTTTTGAAGTAGTAAAAGACATCAAAGAGGCAAAAGCAATTTCGATATGGACCGACAAAGATGCATATGCTTTAGGAGAAACTGTTACAATTACTGGTCGACTAAACACCGTGTGGGTTCAATTTATGAATCTGGAAATATTACAAACCAAAAATGCAGCACTTGCTACCACTGCTCTTGGTGGTGGTAATTCTGGGTTTAAAATATTAGATACTTTGAAAGTATCTGGTGATGGAACTTTCTCATATTCTTTTAAAATTCCAGATAGTGATGTTCGATTAGGAGATTACAAAATCTCTATATCTCAAAGTCTTGGCTCTGCATCAAAGACAATTCACGCTGTAGCAAATCCTGATGACTTTATTGTAAGTAGTAATCCTATCTCAATTTCCACAGACAAACTGATCTATAATTTAGGTGAAACCATGACAATTACTGGTTATATTAAAAATCCTGTTACCAGTTCGACTTATCAAACCGCCTCAGTAGCAATTTCAATATCTCATGAGGATGGACGTCCTTTGGAAATTGTTGCACAAATGCCGCATACTAAAACTAGATTGAATAATGGATTGGTCGTTGCATATGAATTAACTGCCACTCCAGATCCTTCTGGAAGATTTTCAGTTCAAACGAAAATTTTACAAAATGCATTTGCTGATGGAAATTATAAAATAAAAGCTGAATATCGTGGACTGACAACTTCTACTTCTGTTGGAATAGTTGATCCTTTGAAATTAGAAAATGGCGCATTAATTTCTCTAAATAAACAAGTTTACGGTCTAGGTGAAACTGTTGTTTTGACTGGAATTCTTCCTCCTACAGGCGATAATTCTGTAAAAATTTCTCTTACAAAACCTGATGGGAGTATAGTTAATTCTGGTGCTACTGTAGATAACCAACAATTTTCTTGGTCTTGGGTCACTCCAATATCTGAAAAACCTCTTACCATAAAGACAGATGATCGTTCTGTCACCACATCTAATTATGGAATTTATAAAATTAGAGCATCCATAGCATCTGCTGGCACTGATGTTTTTTTCAAAGTTTCTTCTGATCCTGCCAATGATTCTTTAACTTTGGTTCCTCTGTATGTTACAACTGAAAAATCTCTTTACAAAGCAGGAGAGAAATTAAAAGTAATTGGAAATATAATTAAACGAGATCAAGGTTCTGAAGGGTTAGTAGTTCCAGACAGAGTAACAATACGTGTACTTGATAACAAGACTCCTTTCAAACAAATCAGTGAGGCATCTGTTTATCCTGATCAAGGAGGAAACTTTCAAAGCTCATTTGAATTACCTGTAACCGTTTTCAGTGAAGGTGAGTATAAAATTAAAGCATTGTATTCTGGACAGCAATCTGAATCTATTTTTACAATTGCAAATGACTTTTCTTTCGGCTCAACTGATAAATTATCGCTTTTATTAGCTACTGACAAGTCTGATTATTATCCTGGAGATACTGTGACTATCTCTGGTAAACCAAACAAGCTAATTTATCTTGAAAAATTTGATGTTAGTGTGATTCAGAAAAAAGAGGGTGAGATAACATGTGGTACATTTTATTGTGGCAAACATGTGGGTCCAGTAACTACAATTCGACCAAGTTCATCTGGATCATTTTCACACCAAATTACAATTTCTGACACTCCATCAAGTATTGGTTCATATGAAATTACAGTAGATGCTGGCTTTGAGACAAAATCTTTAATGTTTAATGTGATAGAGAAACCAGTCATTGTTGAACCTGTGAAAGTTCCATCAACTTTAATTGATAAGGTAAACCGAATCTCCGAGGATAAAATATCTATAATTACAAATGAAAAAACCATTGATGATGCCCAGGCATTTCCACGTGTGTTATCTGGCTCATTACTTTCTTCAAAAACTGATCAATCTGATGTGAATCTGAGAATTACTTCTGAGTCTGGAATTTGCATTATAGGTCAAGAAGTAGATTGTCTTGTACAGGATTCTACTAGAAAACCTGGACAAATCTATGATGTAGTGTCTGTAGATGGAGTTGAATTAAACGTCAGATATAGTGGTCCCGATGTATATCTTGAGAAATTTGATATTCTTCCTGTATCTTCAGATGTATTTTTACCAAACGCAAATTGGAATGTAGATGTAGTTAAAGAAGATCAAACATCGAGATTTTACTATAAGATTAACTACAAAATGGTAGAGTAAGTTCAAAATACTATTCATTTCATATTTGAACATAGATGAATCTCCAAGTTTTGATGTTTTATCAGGATGATCCAAAAAAATGTACAGCTGCAAAAATGGTCAAGTTTGGAATTGCAAAAAGCATCAAAAAAATTGGAAATAAAGGACTGGTTTTGGATCCTTTTTCTGAAAAAACTCTTTTACCTAAAGACAAATCTTTGATAAATTCAATAGTTGGAATTGACTGTTCATGGACTCTAGCTGACCAAGCATTTTCAAAAAAATTTAATGGAATTACAAGAAAACTTCCACCGTTACTAGCTGGTAATCCTGTTAATTACGCAAAGCTCAACAAGCTTACTACTGCAGAAGCGTTATCTGCATCATTGTTTATTTTAGGTTTTAAAGATAATGCCCTTGCAATACTTGATAAATTCAAATGGGGACACACATTTTATGATTTAAATCAAAATCTCCTAAATGAATATTCTAAATTGGAATCTGAAGATCAAATTGATATTATTTTAAAAGAATACGGATTATCTGAATAATTCATTTCCTTTTTTTCTTAATGTAAATCATAGTGATGATGCCAATTATTATGGGAACAAGTAGCCATGCAAATTCAGATGAATTATTTTGATCATACTCTATGTTATCTTGATTAAGATCAGGTAACTCTCCGTTGTTTTCTACCATTAAGAAACTAGTTGAATAGTAATCTGGCTTTAAAACTGAATCTGAAATTGCAAATATCTTTAAATCTTTAGCACCAACTCCTAATTCTTTAATTTTTTCATCATCGATTATAATTTTAGTGGAATTGTTATTTATGTTAATTAATTCTGATATTGAATTATTGTTGCTATCTGTCAAAAAATAAAGAACAGAGTCTGCATTTTTGGTATCTATGTCAATTTCTAATTGAACTCCTTTTTGAATTATGTTTGGTAAATTTATGTTTGTTATTTTTGGAAATTCTGTTTTTTCAAATTCTGACCAATGACCCAACTTGAAAGGATAACTCTGATCATCAAAAGCATTTACGACTATTGTTCGTGATTCAGGTGAGTATACACTGAGATAAAATGGTCCATTGCTAATCACTGCATGGTTGTGTGATTTGACCCACTCTGATGATGCCGTATACCTCTCATCAAAATATTTGATGTCTTTTTCAAATATTTTTAATGAATTTGGAATGTATTTCTTTTCACTAAATTCATTCAAATAACTTTGTATCGTTTGAGCATCATTAGGAATAATCAACGAAATCCAATTCACATTTTTATTAATTGCTCCAGATCTTGAAAATGACACTTTTCCATCTAACACTGCTTGTTCCATAGCTACTGAAATTTCCCACGGCATTGAACTCCATAATGAGGCCCATTCTGCAATTTCATCATTATCAAAATGCCAGTAATCTACATACACCTCAATTGTATCGTCATCAATCACTTTTATTCCAATAATTGTTTTTACAGATTGTGATGCAATAGATGTGAATTCTACATCATAAGTCTTATCGTTTTCATCTGTTTGAACTCCCCACTCCATTACAAAATACAATGAATACAAAATATCATTCATATCCATTTTTTGACCATTGTGCCAATTGCTAAACTTCAAATCGTATCTGACTTTGCTTGTTGCTTGAGTTCCATGTTCTACTTTCTTCCATTGATGTATGATAGGATCCCACATAATCGCATCATCAGGTAAAATTAATTTTCCATTTGGTCCTGCAGTATCTACATTCCAATCTGCTCTGACTGGAAATGTTTTTCCAGTAAATGGATGTTTAAACGTGATTGGATCTGAAATTATGCCCCAAATCTGTCTGCTGTATGTATCACTTAATCCCATGACTGGATTCCAGGACCCTTGATAAATCTGTTTTACTCCGATAACTAATTCACTTTCTCCATTTCTCGAATTAATCGGTGTGAATCTACTTGGAACGCCTGCTCCCAAATCATTTACGATTCCTTCCATTTTTTCATTTGCTACAAACTGATCAATTTTACTTGCTATGAAAATTCTTACTGATTGGTCTACTCCTTCTGCGATTGCATCTTGAATCAATAGCACTCTTTCTTCTTCCGATTCAAAATCTCCGGTGTAAATTTTCTGAGTTATTTCATCGAGTTTATCATTTTTGTAATTCCAATATGATGGATCGTTTGAACCTGGCATGTTTGAGAACCATGGAGAATACATCTGTGATAATCCCACCGAATCATACCTTACAAATGCTGATCTTGACCACCCTTCAGTGTATAGACTCCATTTTAGTTCTGCTGGATTGGAACCATATACAACAACATATGCTTTATTCAAATCCCCATAGTCTTTTTTTACTGTAAATCCTATTTTTTCTAATTCTGAAGCTAATATCTCTCCAATAGATTTTCTTACCTGATCATCACTTCTTATGAAAACTATGATCTCTATTGGCTTTTGATTAATTTCCCATTGTCCGTTTGATTTTATTGCACCATTTTCTTTTAGTGCATTTGAAATTATTTCTTCAGCTAGTGCTGGATTGTATCTGAAATTGAATGTCTCTAATTGTTTGATTATTGTAAGATATTCTGGGTCAGATGGACTATAGTTTGAGATCATTGGTGCACCATAACCTCCCATCAATTCGTTTACAATCAATTTTCTATCTATTAGATAGTTTAATGCAAATCTGATATCTTTAAGCGAAAATGGATTGAATTCATTTGATTCTGCAGGATTTACCAATATGCTATATGATCTCCCTGTCGAATCAAAAACCTCTAATCCTTCACGTGATTTGGGATTTTCTAGTCTGTCTGACGAAATTCTGTCATAGTATATATCCAAATTTCCATTTCTAACTTCTTCAAGTGCAGTATTTTCGTCCAAATACTGGATAAATTTTACAGAATCAAAATATGTGCTTTTTTCTGCAAATGATTCATTATTGATTTCATATACAATTACAAGAGCTAGTATGAATACTAGCAATAATTTCATAACCGTTAATTTGATTAGTTGTAATAAAACCTATTTCATAATAACCAGTTTAGTATTATCTCCTAAAACCTATATCATCTAAACTATAAAAGAAAAACAATATGAAATTCAATCAAATAATGCTATCTGGATTAAAAGGAATTATTCCTGGTGGCATATCTGTGGAAGATTTCAGTGTAGTTATAAAATCAAACATTGTTGATTCACAGAATATCTTGGATGGCTATGTGAAATATGGAATTGGAAAAAAACAGGATAACGTGTATTATTTTGAAGATGGCGACAAACTGAAAGCTGCTATCCAATTGATAAAAAATGGTGGTCCTCTTGATGAGATATCTGTTCTGCTTGACTGGAAAGATTTTGAAGGGTTGGTTGCTGAAATACTATTCTCGAAAAACTTTGCGATTATTAAAAATCTGATTCTGACAAAACCTCGAATGGAGATAGATGTTATCGGTATTAGATTGGGTGTTGCTATGCTAATTGATTGTAAACATTGGAAAAGATATAGTTCTTCTGCATTATCATCTGCAGTCAAAAAACAGATAGAACGAACAAAACATTACATCTCTAAAACTCCTGGTGCTATGGCTGTGCCTGTAATTGTAACTCTGTACCAAGATAAGATTGATTTTATAGATCGTGTGCCTATAGTTCCAGTTTTTCAATTTTCATCATTTATTGATGATTTTTATGGAAATCTTGATCAAATGAACACTTTAGAAACATAGATCGCTTATCTACTCTCTCTAATCTATGTTAATTTTATGTTAACTAGTAGTTGATATGTGATGAATAAAATCATTAAAATTTATTTATCCTGTAAAATGGTCATGAGAAACAGAATAATCTGTAAAGAATGCCATTTGGAATTAGAAACACGTTCTGAACGAAGCATGAAGAAATGTGAAGGTTGTCAACTTCAATAGTTCTAAATTGAATTATTTTTTGTTTATAGAAACAAGGTAATTATGAATAATGTGACACTTCCAATCATGAATCCTTTTGTTAATTTCAGAGATTTGTCTAGTGCCTTGGAATAATCTTCGTAAATGCCTTGACCCATGACTTTTACATCTGCTTCATTTTCCAAAATTTCAAATTTTGCTGAAGATACTTTTGATTCTGCTTCATATGCAATTTGTAAAAACCACTTGGTTAGTTTGTCAGCGCCAGTAATGAGTCCTAGTTGATAGTATCCGTTTCTGTTTCTAGCTTTGACTGGAGCATAATGTGTGTCTGATGTACAAATTTCCAATAATTGACGTCCTTGTTTTGCAAAGTTCTCAACTATTTTTTCTCTTACTCCATTTTCCATATTGTTTGCATCTGCCCATCCGAGAAAGAATTTTTTACCATTAATTTTTAGACATACTACTCCTAGACCTCCCATTGCCAAGTCTTCAGTCCATACATCCATACTGTCTGAATTTGCGTACCCAAACTCTATAGGATAACTATCTTTTGTGATTAGTGAATCCAAACATGATTTTGCTGCCTTTAACATGTCTTCCCCATCTTCTTTTGAAATTTCTTCACCCATTGCATTATGACAATCAACTATCAGTGTTCTGACATAATTTCTATTTTTAGCATATTGCTCAATCTCCTTTTTCATGTAGTTTGGAATATCTTCCATTCCATGTGGTGACAATGAGAGAAACAACAACGGATTATTTCCAAAAAGTAACCCTGTTACACGTGCTTTGTTAATTTGAACTGTTACTGGTTCTGTACACATCAACCCTTCTTCTTTTACTATGCTGGAATCTAGATTTTTTAAATAATTTTCAACTTCATTTTTTGATGGAAGATTTAATGAGTGATCTGAAATACTATGCATGATCATCGCTGAAGATTCTAAATTTTTGTACATCAAATATGGAATATTACTTCCTCCAACTGGATGATATGGGCCTGGATGAATTTCAGGTAATACCATTCTAAATTTCATATTCCCATCTGATGCACTTAACCTAATTTGTGATGTGGATACTTTTGTTTTAAATGAACGCTGTTCAATTATTGCTTCCGCTTCTGTAAAGTCATTACCTTGTGATGCCAAGTATGCTTGTATTGTTTTATGTGTGCTCTCCATACCTGGTCTTCCCGCTCTATCTGTTAATACCGACCATACACTTGCAATTATTAGAAATATTGCACCAAATCCTATTGCCAATGGATTTGTCAAAGTTGAATACCACATATCAGATGGTATCATTATTAAAAACATGGCAAGTGGTTGAACCATGCAAATTGCCCAAGCTTTTTTGATACTTGCACCTAATGTTGTAGTAAAAATTCCTATTCTGAAACTTGCAAATAGAAACATTCCATATGTTACAAAAAATAACGATGTCTCTTTTGCTAGGACAACGCTTGCAAGTAATCCCATTAAAATCACTGCAATCCATAACATGTTTCCAAAAAGAGATGCATGTAGAGATTTTGAATATTCTTTTTTTCTAGTGAATCGTGTGTCAATTAACTGGGATAATGCTAATACTCCAATTACCATTGGAATCCTAAACCAATTTTCGTTTGTTTCAATATACCCCAAATAGACTATCGATGTGATTACTGCGGAAATTACTAATGATCCAGCTAGAGAAAAATAATGTGATGCTGGATTGATTAATGTAAGTGAAAACCTATTGTGTATGTTTGAAACATCGTCTGAAGATTTTTCCATGTCTTATTTCGGAACTAAAAATATATCAATTAGCCAAGAAACCACAATCAAGCTAATGGGAACGGAAACAACAATTCTTGGATCTACTTTAAATCCTTTGGTTTCGTCCTCAAAGAATCTCATGAGGCCTCCACTTGATGCTGGTAGCGGTGCTCCTTTCTTCTTACTGCTCATTGCTACTTTTCAAAGCTTGAATTTTGACATAAATACTTTATTCCTCAAGTAACATTTGACTATTCAATCAAAAAATCTCTTTTTTATGACTATTTTTCATCTTAAATTAATAAAAATGCCTAGTTGACCCTTTCTAATGTCTTTATTCGTAATTATTCTAGGATTGTTTTTTTGGGGTCTGATTAATTTTTAATTTTTCTACTGTTTCGATGATCGAATTAATAGATTTTAGAATTTGTTGTTGTTTTTCGTGATTTGCTTCCTGTTCTAATTCCTTAGATAATTCAGAGAGTTTTTTTCCTAATATCATTTCTATACTTGTTTTTTCAGTTTGGTGTTTAGTTTCAGTTGGAATCTCTTTTTTCTCTGGCTCTCTTCCACAGTTAATGCATAATGCATGTCCTTCTTTCATCACTCTTACTCCTGAACAATATGGACATGGCTCACTCAGCAATGTTGCTCCATTCAATAGCATTTCTGCTGCTTTTTTTGTAAGATCTTTTGACACGTGGATAATTATAATCTCTCTTTAAAAAATACAATTATTTTGTAATCTATTAATATATCAAACAAGGCTTAATAGTGCGTAAAATTGAATTAATTTAGAACGTATGGCGGTAATTTGTAATACTTGTGGTCTACCAGAAGATCTGTGCGCATGTGGCGAACTTGCTAAAGATAGTACAAAAATTATAATTCGTTTAGAAACCCGACGATTCAAGAAAAAGGGAACCATGATTGAAGGATTGGATCCAAAATTAAATAATCTGGAAATAGTTGCAAAAGAATTAAAAAACAAATATGCTTGTGGAGGAACCGCAAAAGACGGGTACATATTTCTTCAAGGTGACCATCGGGACACAATTAAGGAAACCCTTATTCATTTAGGATTTCCTGAAGCTAGCATCGAACTTCATTAGATATACGTTGCAATCTCCAAACAAAATACTCCAATTGGTAGGAATTCCACATTTGGCACTTCTGTCTGTCATATTTGGTATGATGTTACTATCGTTTCCAATTGGTTTGTTTACTGTATTTAACACTGATATTGGAAATGACATTAATTTTGAATATCCTCTAAAAGACCTTGATATTTTTAAAAAAATTGAATATCTAATTCCAGATGGAATTGAAATAGGCGATGTTTTTATTGTCTTGTGGTCAATTTATGCATCTCTTTTTGCGATAGCTATGTTTGGACCTAAGTCTGGATTTCTAAAAATACTTTCTCTGAATTTATCCCGTGGAAAATTTGAAACAAAATCTAACTATATGATAACAATTACTAAATGGTTTTCAATAATTATTTTGCTCTCGATTGCAATTGATTATGTTCAGCAATTCTTTGGAATTCCAACTGTTCCCCCACCAATAGATAATAACTTAACTCAATTTTTGTATGTTAGTCTTTCTCCTATTGTTGAAGAGTTTGGATTCAGAGTTCTACTTATTGGACTGCCTCTCTTTGTATTTTATTCACATAAACTATCTCCAAGTCATTTTTTTAAATCACTTTGGAATCCTAGCCATTACTTACACATATCTGATCATAAGAAATCATTATTTTTGATAGTTTTTGTAGGTGTATTTTTTGGATTAGCTCACATCATGACTGGTGAACCGTGGAGCGAAGGTAAACTTGTACAGGCTAGTATGAGTGGAATAATTCTTGGATGGTTGTATGTTCGATTTGGCTTGATAACTGCAATTCTAGTTCATTGGGGTACAAATTATTTCATATTTTCTTATGCAAATTTTATTTCTCAAATAAATGAAATCGCAATTGATGTTGCGTTTTCTCATTCTCTTCTCAATACTATGGAGATTCTATTTTTTATTTCTGGTGCCTTTTCAATTTTGGTAGTGTTGCTTGATTATTTTAATTCAAAAAAAGAACAAAAGTTAAAAATTGAATAAATTTTATTTTCTATTTATTTGATTATTTTTAATATCGTCTAAAAACCATTACAGGTTTAAAGCAACTTTCAAACCTTTGTATCTGTTTCTTATTGTAACTTCAGTTACCCCAGCTGCTTCTGCTACATCTCTCTGAGTTTTATTTTCACCATTTGTAACACATGCAACATAAAGCGCAGCAGCTGCTAATCCCATTGGATCTTTTCCTGCAGATATTTTTTGTTCTTCAGCTGTTTGAAGAATTTTGGTGGCAGCTCTTTTAGTTTTTTCCGATAATCCTGCCTTACTTGCTATTCTTGAAATACATTTTACAGGATCTACTACAGGCATTTTCAAATTAAGTTCTCGTAATAGCAATCTGTAACATCTTGCAATATCTTTTCGTTTTATATTGCTAGCATGTCCTATGTCTTTTAGAGTTCTTGGTGTTTCAGTATCTCTACATGCAGCGTAAAGTGCAGATGCAATCAATGCTGAAATTGAACGACCCCTTACAAGTCCTTTTTCTAATGCTTTACGATAAATATACGCGGCCTTTTCGATGACTGCATCACCTACTGCTAATTTGTCTTTTAATCTATCAAGCTCACTAAATGCCTGCCTAAAATTTCTGTCAACTGGTTCATGAACTTGGCTTCTACTGTCCCATGTTCTTAGCCTCTCTATTGTGCTTTTCATTGCAGATGTGAGAGGTTTGCCTGTTGCATCTCTATTTTGAGGATTGATGACTGTTGCCAATCCCATGTCGTGCATTGCTAAAGAAGTTGGTACCCCAGCTCGACTTTTGTTTTCACCCTCATTTGAAAATGATCTCCATTCTGGTCCTGATTCATCTACTTTATCTGTAATTACAAAACCGCATTTTCCACAGAAATTTTCACCCGTAGTTGCATCTGTAACTAATGTGCCTTGACCACATCTTGGGCATCTGTCTTTTGGATTTACATTTTTTACCATATTTTTTTCCTTCAAAATTTTATTCTGATATATAACCATTGCTGAATTATTTCTTATAAACTTGCTGGTGATATTTGTTAAAAAAATATTCAATCTACAAAAAATATAATATTTTTTCTTATTTCAAGTCTAAAACGCCCTTGATTTTCTTTGAAATCTCTGGTTTTTCATTTTGTTCTAATAGGAACTTCAAATCCTCCATGTTATCCACATCTAACATTATTCTTTTTACAAAAATTAGGGCTACATTTCTTGTAACCTCCTTTGCTGTTTTCATATGAATTTTGTAACTATCTTCATCATAATGCGTTGTCATCAAATCAATTGGCATTCTTACTAAGGCATTTGTACCATCAAATCTTCTAGATGGTACCACTATGGCAAAATTTGGGGGTATCTTGTAGTTTAACATAAAATCAATATCTTGAGTTTTGATAAATGGTATGTCTTGGGGAAAAACTATTGATGCATCAAATTTATTTTCTAATAGATATTTGTCCGCCAATGCAACTGCATTGTTTACACTTTTTTCTTCATTATCTGATATGATAATTGCATTGTATTTTTTAGCAAGTTCGATCGCTTTTGATTCTTTAGTAACAATTATTGTTTTATCGATTTGTGGTGAAATTGATAAAGTATGTAAAATTTCTTCTAACATAATTTTACAAATTTCTTCTTTTTGATGTGATGATAAATCTAAACGTGTTTTTGCTAATGAGAAAGTCTTTACAGGAATAATCGCTGCAATTTTCAAATTATACGTGTATTTGTTTAAGAATAAAATTTGCTAATGCGTCTTCAGCTAATTTATTATTCATAGTAATTTTTGTTTCGTATACTTTCATATCTAAACTTTGGATTTTCTTTACGAGTAGTCTGTCTTTTGTATCTACTACTATATTTGAACAGACATCAGAATACATTTTTGCAAGACCATATGCATTTGTTTCAATTCCAGCTGCTTCCATGTATTTTGCAGCAGGTCCGCTAACAGCTTTATCTCCTATGAGTGGACTTACTGCAATCACTTTCTTTTTAATTTTTGAGAGTTCTTTTCTAATTCCTTTAATTTGTAACATTGGACCAATAGATGTTAACGGATTTCCAGGCGCTAAAATTATCATGTCTGCATCATGAATTGCATTTACTGCTTCAGGATTTGGGCGTGCTTTATCCGCTCCAATATATTGAATTCCTTCTACTGGATCTCTTCCACGATGTTTTACCCAATATTCTTGGAGATGCAATTCTCCTTTGTCTGTCGTTATTCTTGTTTCAATACTGTTATCTGTTACTGGAATTATGTTTGCACTAACTGCAAATTTTTCACACATCCATTTTGTAATGTCACTTAAATTTTTACCATTTTTTAACATATTCGTTCTAATCAAATGTGTTGCTGCATCTCTGTCCCCCACTCTAAACCATGTCTCTTCGCCAAATACTTCCATTTGTCTTAGAAAGTTGAATGTGTCTTTTTTGATTCCCCATCCTCTTTCTTGATCTAATAAATCTGCAAGACCATAGATTATAGTATCAATATCTGGACATACGTATAATCCGTAAAGCCAATAATTGTCTCCTACGTTAGTTATTACGTTGACTTTGGATTCTTGTGATACTAATCCTCTAACTAGCTTTACCGAACCTGTTCCGCCTGCTAATACTGTAATCATTCCATTTTCTCCTAAAACCGAAAAGTCATTTGCCGTCACTACATATTACTTTTTCAGAAATTCGCGATCTTATTTTTGAGGATAAGTTTATTACTAATTAGTAATCGATTTTATTCGTGTCTAGGACTTTATTCTTGGCAGTTTTAGTTGTAGGTTTATTTGTAATTGGTTCAAGTTCTTATGTTTGGGCAGCTCAGGTGGATGCCAGAATCAATCCTAATAGTAATGAATCGCCATTTACTTACAGTTATTTGAAAACCATCTTTATTGAATATCCAAACGGTGGAAAACTCTTTGATGAATTACATAATAAAGAATGGACAGTAAGTGGAACTGCAGATGCATCAAATCCTGGAGTTCAAAAATTAATTGCTAGCCTTAATAAAAAAATGCAAAATGATGGAAGTCATGCCCGTATTTCTGATCTAAATGTTGCATATGATTTTCATCTCAAAGGTAGAAATCTACAAACATCTGTTGATTACAAAGTAATTCTAAAAGGAACTTTAACTGACTATGTCATTACTAAAGACCAAGTTCGTACTTTAGTTGATTTGGGTTGGAGAGGAATGGGCACTAATGACTCTATTATGATTGATGGTGTAGAAATTAACATCCCGCTCTCTTTGTTAGAGTATAAAGAACCAGCAGTTTATGAAATCCTTCAAAACACTGAAGCTGATTCAATATTGTCAAAAGGTCTACTTAATGCCGATTTCATTTTACAACAACCAATGTCCAATTGGCACTTCTTATTTGATCCTACTGGAATCAATGTAGATGCCGGTACATTTGGATTAGATCAATCAATCTCGGGATTCGTTGTATCTAGTTGGACAATGGGTGAAAGTAGTCTTAGAGAAGGTAGACAGGTAGAAAGAATTTTTGAAGCTCAAGTAGCAGCTGATCAAAATTATGTTATTCGAAGTGTTCAATCAGCTGATCAAGGAAATATTGCTGCAATTGGATTTGGTGCATTGGATGTACTTGATGGACTAGAAATTGTAGGACTTACACCAACTCCTCCAAAAGATTATGGTACTACTTCTACAGGTGGATTTCCAATTGCAATTGTTTATGGAATGGCTGGTATGGCTGCAATTGGTGGTATTGCATTTTTCATTTTCAGTAACAGGGCACTAAAGAATCAAAAAATTGGTCAACAAGGCATCGATCCAGGCAGGCTGGTAAGTTATCAAACCAGTGCTTCTTCTGGTGGTTATCAAACTAATAGGGGTGAAGCATATCTTGCAGATACCTCTGATTATGAACAAACCAGAAGTGTTTATGAAGACCAAAAACAAACTCCTCCACCAGCAATTCCTAATAATCAGGAAGAGGCTGCTTGTGGTTGTGCAGCATCAGCTGAAATTGGTACTGAATGTGATTGTGTAATGCATGGTTCATGTTTATGTGATGCAACCTGCAAATGTAGTGCTGAACTTTGTAGAGAACAAGCAAACTCAATGAGTTAGTATCTACAATATTTTTAAATTATGCTAAATTAATCTATTGATGATTTTTTATTAGATTTTAAATCATATTTTGCCATTGTGCTCACATGGATAGTATGTCCAATTTTGTAATTGTGATTGAAATTCAATAGGATCTTCGATGATAGTTATTTTACAGGATTTATCCAATGACGTACTAATCAGTGCCTCCAAAAATATTTGATATACAACGAACTCTTCTTTTAGATCATGGGCGTACTACGAACTATAAATGAATCAGCAACAATATCATCTGTGGAAATCATGCTATTTTTTATATTTGAAGAAATAAATTGAAAAACATGGTAAAATTTAACAAAATTCTTGTCCCACTGGACGGCTCTAATAATTCTATTAGAGGACTAGATCGAGCAATTGAAATTGCAAAAGGTGGTGGTGCAGAAATTACTGGATTTTATGTATTTCATTTACCACTATCTGCCGGAATAAAATATACGCAAAAAATGAAAGATGATGCACAAACAAAAGCTATCAAAGCAATTGGACCAGCAATGAGACGGGCTCAAAAAGCAGGAGCATCATTCAAATACAAAACTGGAGGTGGTCACACGGGTTCTGAAATCGTCAAGTTTGCACAAACGGGAAAGTATGACATGATTGTTCTAGGTGCCAGAGGTATAGGTGGTGCTAAAGAAGCTTTTCTAGGAAGTACATCAAATTATGTAATGCATAAAGCAAAGATTCCTGTTTTGATAGTAAAATAAATACGTCAAAAATTAATTAAATGACGCATTTTTTGATTTTTTAAATAACACATGATAACCTAATACGTTTCTTTTTGTTTTTAAAAAATTTATGTGTGCTGGGAGTAACCCTCCTTCTGTTTTCACGATATTACGCTTTGCAGCCTACCTGAACTTGGTACAGGATCCTATAGTTCTGTTTGGCTTTGCTCCATGTGGGACGTCTTTTTCATTCTTTCTCTGGAAATCTCAGGTTTTGCCATCATAGTGCGCCAGGTTAGATTCTTTTCTGCATCGTTGCCAATCATCTCTGATTATCCATCTCCGGATCACATTTCCTGTATGGAGGGAGGAGTTTCCTCTGCCGTAGCAGTGTATCGTGCTCCAGCTCACACATCTTAGTCATATTTTTGATTTAATTTGAAGATTGCCTTTCTGGCTTCTTACCTATGATAAATAATGTCCCAAATTCTCGTTTCCACTTTTTCTTATTTTTTAAATCTTTTACTTGTTTTGTTTTAGTTTCAAATCCTGCTTCCTTGAAGAAACTTATCCACTCTTGCTTTGAATGCAAATGCATTTGAATTTTCATCATCTTTGCCCATTTTGCAGTTGCTTTATTATCTGAATAAAAGTCTGTTCCACAAAAAAATTTTCCTCCTGGTTTTAATAATTTGTATATTTTTTTCAGAGCCAATTCAATTGAATCCACATAGTATAGAGATTCCATTGAAAATATTATGTCAAATTTGTTATTGAATTTAAAATTTTCAAGATCTGTGTTGGCATATTCTTCATTATTGTTGATTTTCTTCTTATTAGCTTCTATGATCATATTTTTACTCTTATCTATGCCGACTGCTTTTTTACAAAAAGGATCTTTAGAAATTCTTCTGACTATCCATCCATTGCCACATCCAAAATCTAAAAACAGAAATGGTTTGTCAAAAGAAATTGTTTTTAAAATTTTTATTGCATTTTTTCCATGTTCTTTTTCCATTAAATCAGCTCTTCCATTTTTGGCCCATTTATCAAAAGTTTTACGAACCGAATCCATTATTTTTTATCAGTGATTTCTAAATATAATCTTCTTCTTACTGAGCTTTACTATGAACGACTTCTACGTTTTCTTTAAATTCAAATTTTCAATTGATGTTTTGAAAGTAAAATGCCTGATGAATCATGTCGTAGTTGTGGTGGAATATTGATTGAATACACTAAATGTGCACATTGTAATAAAATAATTCAGTTTATCTGTTCTTATTGCCGTACTAGAACCATAGAACAATACCATAGTCTTTGTGTCTTTAGGAAATATGGAACTAATCCTATAAATGAAAATAGTAAAAATTACTCTATTTTGACAACTATTGCTTGACACGTTAAGAAATTATGCGTATTATTGTTTCCCAAATTTTAAGTATCATGAATTTTAGAATTGATCCTTATGAGTCGAAGTTCAGTACAGTGATAACGGCCTTGTTGTTTCAGGTGCAGTGCAAAAAACCATAGCCTTTAGAGAGGATTTGTTTGTTGATGTTTTTGATCAAAGAGGTACTCTAATAGAATCCATTATTCTCAAAGATAATTCGTCTGGTCTCTTTAATGAAATTATTACTAGGCCATTTGATTCTGGAGTTTATGTTGCTCAACTCCAATATCGTGATGTAATCGTTACTGATTTCTTTACTGTTAGGTAATTCCTTTGTTTTTGCTTTTTACTAAATTGAATAACTGTCTTACTGCTAACTTTGGGTGATGAGTTGCTAATTTTATCATATTTGCCAATCCAAATTCTGCTTTGATAAAATCTAAAAATTCTTCAGGTCTTAATTCTTTAATTATCTCTAATTCTTTATCCCATTCTTCATCTGTTAATCCAATCCATCTGTCTTGAACTTTTCCAGCTGACTTGATTTTTCCTTGAATCTCTTTTTTCCAAGTTTCTTCATAAGGATATAATGCGCTTTCATTAGTAATTCCTGATTTTATTGCTGTAGCTGCTACTTTCCCTGCAACTCGCCCATATTTTATAGCGTATCTAATCCCTTCTAACACTAATGGGTTAGCTTGCCCTGCTGAATCTCCTACTAGAATCAAATTATTATAAACTGTTTTTCTTGATAGTCCGTCATTTGGAATTAATCCATAATGAAATTCAATTGGTGTGATCTTTCCTAATTTTTTAATTGGGCCTATTTTTGAATCCATCAACTCTTTTAATCTCTCAGTTGGGTCAATTGATGACTCTGGTTTACCTATGCCTACTCCTATTCTTACAATATTTCTTCCAACCGGAAAAATCCATGCATATCCTGATGGGGAATATTTCTGACCTACCATAAGCCACCATGTTTCAGAATCTACATTTTCTGCACTTACTTCGTACTCTGCTCCTGCTCCAAATCTTTCCCACTGAGTAACAAAACCCATATCTTTTGAAATCGTTGAAGAAAATCCGGTTGCGTCAATTATTATTTTTGCATAAAATATTATCTCACCATCTTTGCTTGTTCCGCTCACCCCAATAATGTCTCCTTCTTTGTTTTTTATTGCATTTTTGATACTAGTTTTAAGAAAAATATCGACTCCTTCATTTTTTGCTTGCTCAGCTAACCATCGATATGTTTTTCTTACATCTAGAACTGCTGCATGTGAAACAGTATCTGAAATAGTGACTTCGTTGTTTGGCGAACAAAATGAGTAATTTTTAATTGGATTATAACAATCATCTGGGATCCCAAATTCTTTTATGTTTTGTATCCAAGTTACTCCACTTGTCCTGACAGACTGTGCAATTATTTCTTCTTTTTCTATCAGTGCTACCTTTATTCCATTTTTTGATGCTTCAAAAGCTGCAGACGAACCAGCGGGTCCGCCTCCAACTACAACTAAATCATAGTGATACTCTGAAGCCAACTTCAATTGTTAATTGAACCTAGGATATAATTTTGAGGTCTTGATTTTTCCTGATGATTATTTCTTTAAAATTGGATTTCCTACTCCGTCATTTTCTCTTTCGGGATCAAATGTGCTCATATGTCCCAGATCTCTATGCATGAAGCTCTGGGTTTCTCCTTGTTTTTTTCTACAGAATTTTCCATGAATCGTTTCTTCTATTTTTAACGTATCTTCATTTTCATGAAATAAACGCTTTCCACAATCAGGACATATTAATTCCGGCATGAAAGTTCTTTATATCAAATCTATTTAGATGTTTCAGAAATATTGAATTTTATTTTATTGTCATGCTTTTAAACCGAAGCTTTAGATTCCTATTTTATTTATGTAATGTGTGCTAGAATCGGATATTGCTTCTTTTGTAATTTGGTCTGCTGTAACTGCAATAATTATGGGAGTGACAGGCTTTGTATACAAATCTTACATTTTGAGAAGAAAAAATCGTTTATTCTGATCTAAATAACAACTATCCTTCCGAAGCTGTTTTTCCACCATCTACATTGAGGATGGTTCCGGTAATCCAATTGGCTTCATCTGATGCTAAGAATAATGCAGCATTTGCTACATCTACAGGTTCTCCTATTCTTGCTAATGGTAGTCTTTCTTCTAAAACTTTTCTTGCTTGAGGTTGATCTAGATATGGCTTTATCATTCCAGAGTTAATTATTCCTGGATTTACACAATTACATCTGATATTTTTTCTTGCGTATTCTACTGCAATTGATTTTGTGAACATTGTTATTGCAGCTTTAGTTGCTGAATATGCTGCTAGGTGAACCCTTGGTATTGCTCGTTCACTTGAGATTGATCCAATGTTTACAATTACTCCTTTTTTGGTATCTGACATTTTATTTAACACAGCTTTTGTGATATGAAAAATTCCAAATAAATTAATATCAATTAATTTTCTGATTTCTGAATCTTGCATTTCATGAAAGTGAATTGGATCATTGATAGCACCTGCATTATTCACCAAAATATCTATTTTTCCATAGGTGTCCATAATTTGATTAATTGTTTGCATCACTTGTGACTCGTTAGTTAGATCACATGACATTGATGCTGTGGATTTTTCATGT
Organism: Nitrosarchaeum koreense MY1; assembly: GCF_000220175.1. Classification (NCBI taxonomy): domain Archaea; kingdom Thermoproteati; phylum Nitrososphaerota; class Nitrososphaeria; order Nitrosopumilales; family Nitrosopumilaceae; genus Nitrosarchaeum; species Nitrosarchaeum koreense. The sequence goes on from NZ_AFPU01000001.1 coordinate 513,939, forward strand.
CCTATCTCTTTTCTTGCTTTTTCTAAGCCTTCTAGATTTCTTGCAATGAGAACTACTTTAGCTCCTTCTTCAGCAAATCTTTTAGCAATTCCTTTTCCAATATCACTTGAAGCCCCAGTTACAATTGCAACTTTATCTGCAAGTCTCATATTGAGATTTTATTGTTGTAGCTTATAGAATTTTTGGTAAATTTTAGTCATAATTCTCAATTATTGTCTATCGGTCATTTATTTTTCTAATATGTGCTAAGATTCCTGTATAATCTATATCTCCAAATCCTTGCGTTAGTGCGTTTTGGTATATCTGCTCGGCTTTTTTAATCATTGGAAGATTAATCCCAAGTGATTTGCTGGTTTTTGTAATTGTACTTATGTCTTTTTTCAAATTAGCAAGAGTAAAAGTGGGATTAAACTCATTTTGTATCATTTTGTATGCTTTTTTCTCACTCATCCCTGTTTTAAAATACGTTGAATTTAAAATGTCTAGAAATATTTTTGGATTTGCCTTTGAACTTCTTACTAGTGTGATCCCCTCTGAAAGTGCAAGAGCAAGCATTGTAATTTGTAGATTCATTGCAAGTTTTACTAGATGGGCTGTTCCGGACTCTCCTAAATAAAATATCTTGTTTGCAATTTTCTCAAAAACTTTTTTGAACTTGTTAAATGTTTTTTTATCCCCTGATGCCATTAACACCAATTCCCCAATAATTGCTACATTGGGTCCTCCCATAACTGGTGTGTCTAATTTTATTATTTTATGTTCTAGGAATTTTTTTGTAATTTCTTTTGATTCTATTGGACTTATTGTGCTCATATCTGCCACTGTTAATCCATTATGATTTCCAAATCTAATCCCCTTTTTTCCAAATGCAATTTTTTTCACTGCATTTGCGTCTTTTACGATTATTATCACTAAATCTGAATTTTCAGCTACTATCTTTGGTGATTCAGCAATTTTAGCACCGTGTTTTTTTAATTCATTAGTTTTTTCTTTAGTGCGATTGTAAGCTGTCACGTTGAAACCTGATTTAAGTAAATTTAATCCTACTGCATTTCCAAGAATTCCTGTGCCGATAATTCCAATTTTTATATTTCCATTTTTTTTATTATATTTTTTTTTAATGTCTTTCTTCATTTTTTATCTCCCACTCTCCTTTTCCAAATCTTGATGCTTCAAATTCTATCTGTCCTATTGTTTTTTCATCCTTTCTAATTTTTGCATAATCAAATTTTTTCATTCGAAATATTCTTTCTTTTGGTTTATACCCTCCTTCAATCACTTTAATCTTGAATCTTTTACTAGCTTTGTTGATCATTTTTCTTGCAATCTGCACATCTCCAATCCATGAAAACATTTCAAAATCTCCAAAGTTTTTTGTGGATACTATGTAGCCATATAGTCTTGCCTCTAATTTAGAACCATTTGCTTTAGCTTGTTCATTTAACCATTTGACTACTTCTTCCCCATATCCTTTCTCTATTCCAAATGTTTCTGAATCTCCCATCTGTGAAAAATGATTATCTTAAACTATTATAATCATTATTGCCCATTTGTTAAACTAAAATATTGTTCTTTAGGTATGTTTAGTATGCTTACTATTGACTGTAGAGATGTTGAATCTATAAAATCTGAATTGGTGGTATATGTCTCTGATCAGGTTGCGGCAATACCTACTCTGAAAAACCACGCCTTTATGTTATCTTCATTAAATGATGAAATCATCGATAAAGATATTGTAATAACATCAATCAAAGAGTTTTTGGGGTCAATCGGTGAAGGGAATAACTTTGCTGTAATTTCTAATAATGATATTATCTCGATCAAGTCAATCTATGGGAAACCAATTGAACGTGATTCACTTCCTAATTCTGATATGTTTTCATGTACTCATTGCGGTTTTCTTACTAGGTATGAAGTAGAATTGCAAAATCATATGAAATTGCATTACCTATAATCCATTATTTTTATGATAGGCATTATTTTAAAAAACATCCTATTTTATTTGAAATATTCCCTCAAAATAATCGTAAATGCGATTTTCATTTTACGATTTTTAACAAGATCTTTATAAGATCTGATTATAAAAAGTACATGTGGTAGATTTTTCTTCTAAAAATAACATTGCAAAAGTTTACTGTGTAAAATGCGATATGATCTTTAATTCTAGAAAAACCTTTGAAAAACATCTAGTGAGACACTCGTCACTTGTTCAATGTGAAATCTGCCCCATTGATATTGCGATTTCAAAATTTGTAAACATATTCAAGAAAAAATTCTCACACAATCTGGAATAAGTTTTTTAAACAAATTTTTAATACACATTACTATGGCTAAAAAAGGAATTTTGTTTGGTATTATAGTATCTATAATTGCTGTTGGTGTGATTCTAATCTATTCTACGTCTTCAGTTGAAACTGCAAATACCGATGTACGACTACATGGTACTATCTCTACTACTACTGGCTCGCCTATTATTGGGTCCCCGTCTGCACCAATCACTATTGTTGAATTTGGTGACTATCAATGTCATCAATGTTATAACTGGTTTCATAATACAAAACCCTCTATTTTTCAAAATTATGTTGATACTGGAAAAGTTAATCTGGTTTTTGTTGATCTTGCTTTTTTGGGTAGGGATTCGCCAAAAGCAGCTCAAGCATCATATTGTGCAGAGGACCAGGGAAAATATTGGGAATATCATAATCAACTATACATTTCTCAAGAATCAAAAATAGATAATGGATGGGCAAACTCTGAACGCTTAAAATCATTTGCATTTAGTTTAGGTCTTGATCCAGAATTGTTTGATAGTTGTCTTGATTCAGGAAAATACGCCAAAAGGGTTCAATCTAATATTGTCGAGGCAAAAAAATTTGGTGTGAGTGGAACGCCTACATTTTTCATCATTGGTCCTAATGGACAACAAGAAAAGCTAGTTGGTGCACAACCTTACTCTGTTTTTACACAAGTGTTGGATTCAATGATTTAGCATGACACATGCACTAAAGTTTGTTTTTTCAAACTATGCATATCTTGTTTTAGCATCTGTGCTTTTTATAACGATGCTTTTTGGTTTATTGTTTCTTTCAGAGTATATTTTTTTAGAGCCTTATCTAATTGGGCATATTGCACCTGGAATGGAACTAGGATTTACTTTGATTGTAATCCTTACCATGTTGTCTGCAGTGGTAATTCCTATGAATATTTACAGAATCAATATTTTGAAAAAATCTAAAAGAAAAGTTACTGGTAGTGTTTTTGGTTCATTTGTTGGTTCTGTTGCTGGCGTCTGTAGTTGTGGTCCAATTGGGTTTGCAGTCTTCTCAACATTTGGTTCTGTAGGTGCAACTGGGCTTGCATTTCTTACAAATTACGAACTTCCAATAAGGATTGCTGCAATAGCATTGTTGGCAGTTACTTATTTCACTACTGTAAAATCACTAAAAATTGAGTGTAAAATCATTTAAAATTCCAAAATCATATCTTTTTACTTAATATTTTTCATTATGAATTCATTCGTTAATATGGATGTACAAAAAATCCAATACATGTTGAATGTTAAAGTTGGATTGAGTTTCTTTGTTCCATTTGCAATATTGGCAGTAATGATTGCTATGGATACTTATCATTCTATTCAGTAGACCTTGAAATATTTTTTTAAAATTTATTTATAGAAAAATCTACTCTAATGACTTTGCTATATATATGATGAATTTTAACTAAATAATGAAGTTATCATATCATAAATTGTACCGAATATTGAACTTAGTGCATTTGTCATTTCTTATATTTGCAAAATTTAGATTTAAGCTTGAAGCTTAGAATAATTTACTAAATTTTATTCTGTTTATCTATTATGTCATGTACTGTCTAAAATTGCATTTACCTCCTTTCTGTGCTCATTGCAGTACGGTGGACTTTTTTTACATTCTGGGCAGTTTAGATATTTTCTAAAATCAATCATGGACTTGCTTTGATTATAACTTAAAAGATCTTACGTATGAATTATCAGTGTTTGTAAATACTCGATCAGTCTTTCAAATTGATTTATTATGATTATCAATTTGTTTAAAAGATACACTAAAAGGGCAAATTTTTAAAACCTTGAACTCTATTTTGTAGAAAAATCTAGGATTTTTGTGTCTATAATATATGTCCCAATTAGACCTGGTAGAAGAAATTCTGAATATGATGAATTAGATGACACTGATGAGTAATCTATTTTATCTGTAAAAATGAATTCTCAGGCACATTTAAGTTCAAAAAAGTATTTGGTTGAATAATTTTTGCTAATATCTCTAGCCCTATTATTGTTCTAATGCTTGGTTTGCTGAAATATGAGTTTGCATCTACTGCAAACACTTTTCCGTTTCTAATTGCTCTTAAGGAATTCCATGATTTATTGTTCTTCAATGTTTTGTTGTATTCTGATATTGTACGATATATGTCAAAACCACATGGCATCATGATAATAATATCTGGATCTGATTTTGTGATCTCATCAATGTCTATCTTTCTTGAACGTTCTCCGTCTTTGCTTATCATATTTTCTCCACCTGCATCATTGATCATTCCTGGTATCCAATGACCTGATGTAAAAAACGGTTCAATCCATTCTAGTGCAAGAACTTTTTGTTTTGTTGTTGGAGTGTGTTTTTTTATATATTCTATTCTACTTGTAAGTGATTCTGTGATTTTCATTGCATTATTTTCTTTTTTTATTACTCGACCAATTTCATTTACTGATTTAACAATTTCATCTAAATTATGTGGATTCATCGAATGGATCATTGGCGTGTTTTGTAAAATTTGAATTGCCTTGTTGACTTGATTATTATGTGCAGCACATGCCTCACATGTTTCTTGAGTTATTATTAGATCTGGATTTGCTTCTATCATGTTTTTTTCATTTAATACAAAAATCTCTTTTCCTTCACTCAGTAACTGACATGTTTTTGTATCTATTTCATTACTTGATAGTTCTTCTGAATTTATTACTGAACTAATTACTTGCAATTTTGTTTTTGCATTTTCAGGATATTTGCATTCATGAGTAACTCCAAATAGAATATCGTCTGCCTCAAGCTCATATAGTAATTCTGTGGCGCTGGGTAGAAAAGAGACTATTCTCTTTACTGACATACTTTATGTCATAATTTGTTCTTTAAACATCATACGTTAAGCCATCGTCAGCTATGTTGATTAGGCAACTTAATAGGCACATTTTAGGCATAATTTTCATTGTCTTCTAACTCTCAGGATATTCGAAGAGCAATTCTAGCAAAATGGCATGAGAATTTATCAAAATATGGAAATTTATTTTCTTCAGATTCTATTAGTGGAACTAGTCCTCCATCGGTATTTGTAGGATCATATAATTATCCAAAGGTTTTCGTTGGACCCATGGTTCCACCAATACATGGTAATACAAGTATCCTTGATAGTCCTGAAAAATGGAAAGGTAAATCCCTTGAAGATATTGTCAATTTTAGATTAAATTTAATTCGTGGAATACAAAAAATTTCAATAGATCAAACAGACGGTCGTTATATAGAAAACTTGCAAGAAATTACAATGTCTTCTAAACCTACTGATTCTGATTTACAATTCACTAAAACCACATCTGCAAGTGTCTCACTTGATGGTGAGAGTGCTCCGTTTGGGCCTGTAGGTGAAATCAAATCTGCAAAATTTTATGACACAAGTGCAACAAAGTCTATCGAAAAAATCTATTATGATAAAGATCTTAATGCGCAAGATGCGGTCCTAAATTTGTACAACTCTGGCATTGATATTTCTAAAATCCAAAAATGTTTTAGTATTGGTATGCTGGGACAAAAAAGAAAACTCGTCCCTACTAAATGGAGCATCACTGCAACAGATGATATAATATCTAAATCTCTTGTCAAAGACATTTTGGATTATCCATTAATTGATTCGTATAGAATTTTTACCTATGCCCATCTTGGAAATTTATTTTCTGTAATTTTATTTCCTCATAGGTGGATCTATGAAATGATTGAGGCGTGGTATTCTAATGGTATTTTGGGATTTGGTTATGATTTTGAGGATGCACGTGGAATTAATCACCCACCTACAATAGCTGGTGCATATTTTGCAGCTAAATTAGGTGTATTAGAATATCTTGTAAAAAATAAAATTCAGGCCGGAGTTATAATACTGCGTGAAATTAGACCTGAATATGCCATTCCAGTAGGTGTATGGCAGGTAAGAGAAGGGATTCGTTCTGCAATGAGTCATCCTCCTCTATTTGGTGATTCTCTTGATGACGCACTTGTATTGGCTTCAAATAAAACTAGTATTAGTAAACTGGAATGGATCTCAAAAGGCAATATTGTGAAACTAATTCGTCAAAAAACAATTGCTGATTTTTTCTAATTGGTTTTCTACTAAAAAACCACACCTAAATTTTCTAATTCTGGTCTTTTTGGAACATTACATCCTATTTCTAAAGTAGTTTTTATCCAAAAAATTATGATGGATACTCTAAGATGTGTTAAATGTAGTAAAACCATACCAAAAACTGCTAATTATACAATAACTGTGTTTTTAGTCAAGGGTAAATTGTCTGATCCATTTTATGAGCATCTTTGTTGTCCTGAGAAATTATCTATTACATGTTAATGTAATCTTGATCTATTTATTGACCATTTTTTAATTCAATTTTAGTGCAAAATAAGAATTTGTTAATTGGAATTGCCATTATTGCTAGTCCAATTGTTTTTGCCATTATTGCATTTCCTGATAGCTTTAGTCTAAGTTGGAATCAAGGTCGAGGTGGATTTATTTTTGCACTAGTATTTATTGTTGCAGAATTAATTGGTCTAAAAATTATTATTTCTAAAAAAAGATTACTATCTGTAATTCCAATAGCTGGTGTTGTAATCGTATATCTTGTAGGATTAGAATATGGACTAAGAGATTTTATTTTATCTGGTGAAGAATTGTTTAATGTCCAACTAATTTATTCTTGGACATGGATGTGGGATTTTATCATCATGAGCATTTTTGTTGTAGTTGCACTGAGTATATTTTTTGGTAAACGTTGGATTCGAATTGCTCCTGCAGGTCCCATATTTCTTGCTGGCAGTGCAATAATTCTTTCACTGGATGCATTTTTTCCATATGACTCACTTGGTCCATTACAATATGTTGTACCTTATTTGGTTCAAACCAATGTTTGGCTGATAAATGTCCTTGATTTAGGAACTGCTACTGCTCGAGATAACATTATGTTCTTAAAAGGTGATTTTGGACCGATGGTACTTCAAGTATTTTGGCCATCTGCTGGCGTACACAGTGTAATTATCTATTCATTGGTAATGGGGGCATTTCTGCTAAAAATGAATATTCATAGAAATAGGAAATTGATTTACTTTAGTATAGGAATTGCAGGTACTATAGGTGTAAACATGATTAGGATTTTTTCTCTATCATGGTATGCACTCAAAGTTACTACTGATGCTAAACAATGGGAAGAATTCCATTCAGTTGCAGGTGAGATCATGTTTTTGCCTTGGTTGTTTGTATTTTTACTGATAGTAATTATAATAGAAACAAGAAGACTAAAAAAATCAGAATCTGAAGGAAAAATCAATCCTAAAAATAATTAGTAATGCTACTTTGACCTCGTATTTCTGCAAGTTCTGAAACTTTTACACCTAATCGTCTGATCGTACTTTTTTGCTCCTCTAAAGATTCTTTTAGTAACAACAATGCATTTTTCTGTAATTCTTCCAAACTAGAAGTGTGATTTTTTAGCATTCTAGATTTTGTCTTATTTGTTAAATCTGATTGAATGAACTGTATTCCTACTGATTTGAATGTTTTATTATTTTTTTTAATTACTTCATGTAACTCTTTGCATAACTCAATAAGATTTTCTGCAAGGAATTCATAATCAATTGAATCTTTTTTTAGTGTAGACAGTTTACTATATTGTATGCTCGCTTCTCTTTCTTTTACTGGGTCAGTGTCAATTCCTCTAACTGCATTGAATATGTAGGTTCCATGTTTTCTCCCAAATTCTTTATTCAAAGTAAACACATCTAATTTTTTAACATCCTTGATTGTTTCAAAATTCATTTCAGTAAATCTCTCCTCTGTTTTCTTTCCAATTCCTGGAATCGCTCTGATCTTTAACTGTTCTAAGAATTCCTCAACCTTTTCTGGTGATACAATTGTTAATCCATCAGGTTTTCTAAAATCCGATGCAATTTTGGAAATTAATTTGTTTGAGGAAACTCCTATTGAGCAACTAAGTTTTAATTTTTCTCTAACTGCATTTTTGATCTGTTGTGCTAAATGACTAGCTGTATCAAAATTTCCATCTACTCTATTTGTGACATCTAAATATGCTTCATCTTTTCCTACATATTCAAAAATGTCTACACTTTTCTTAATAATGTCCATGGCCTTTTGAGACATCTCTTCATAATACTCAAAATCGACTGGAAGAAACATCGCATCTTTTCTTTCTTCTAATCTTTTTTTTGCAAAAATAATTGGTATTCCTGATCTTACCCCAAATTTTCTAGCTATGTAATTTGCAGTTGCAATTGCTCCGCTATCTCCTCCTCTATCTGAAAAAACACAAACACATACTGGTTTTGATTTTAAATCTGGCGTTCTTATCTCCTCACACTGTGCAAAGAAATAATCAAAATCTATATGGAAAATTATTCTAGACTCCAATTTGAATTCCTCCTATGGTTATCTTTCTACTGTGTATCATCTAAATATTGAACATTTTTAACAATATTATGACTTATCCTATCTCATCTGATGAAAATGGCATTAACATAAAGCCAGAATTGATGGAAAAAGAAAAATTATATCATTTTGTGTTCAAAGATAAAGTTCTATTGCTATTCAAAGACTCTCAAGATTTCTTAAATTGCTATGAAATCGAAGAAGAAGAATTAGTACATCAAGTAAAGAATAGCAAAACTGATGAGGAAGTTGAAAAAATCTTTGAAAAATACATCCAACGTGATGACCCAAAAATTAAATAAAAGACAATGAAGATTTTGTTATTAAAGGAACAATAAATTGAGTGAATCAAAAAAATCTAAAGACGCGGAAGACATTTTGTCTGAATTTCATGACACTCATGTATCCTCTGAACCAGAACCCGCATTATCTTCACCAGAACCAGAACCCGCATTATCTTCACCAGAACCAGAACCCGCATTATCTTCACCAGAACCAGAACCCGCATTATCTTCCCCTCCGAATACTTCATCCACTGAAAGTAAACATGATCCTGAAGAACGGGATGTAATTTTTGTTGGCAATAAACCCATAATGACATATGTCTCAGCTACTTTGACACAACTTTCAACAAGACATACAGTTACCATTAAAGCTAGAGGCAAAAAAATTACACAGGCAGTTGATGTATCTCAAATGATTGTTAAACGAATGAATACCGTGGGATATGTTATTAGTGATGTACGAATATTATCTGATTCACTTCTTTCTCAAGATGGTAAATTACGTAATGTTTCTACAATTGAAATTGACATTACAAAAAATTAAAACTATTAGAAAATTAATCTTAATATCTGCAGGCATTTTTGTTGTTATCTTGCTATTGGGATTTGTATTATCTTCTTGTGGGATACAACATATTATAATTATTAATGATTTAAAATCGTATGAATCCTCTTTTGATCCTGAATTTTGTGATGGTTTAGTTGAAAGAATTAATTTGTTTAATGTTGAATGTGAACCTAAAGTTGAAATCGTAGATTGTGGTTAAATAACATCTGATATGAATGATATTCCAAAATAAATTAACATAGAACTCAAGACAATCATTAAAATTTTATAATTTCTACTAGAAAGAATTTTAGCACTTTTAGATGCAAGACGTGCTATTGAATACAACCATGCAAAATCCATCCAAATATGTAACGCAAAAACAATTAGTATTCCTGTAAATGCCCATATGAGCATTGCATCTGAAATTAATTTAAAACCAATACTTAACCACCAAATAATAAAAAATGGGTTTAATGCACTAAGAATAATTCCTGAAAGTATTGCTCCATGTTTTGGATTGAATTGTTTTGTATCTTTTCTTTGTAATGTTGTTTTAATCTGTAATCCTGCAAAAACAAAAAGTACCGTAGCTCCTAAAATGGAAATTATAGTTCTAAATTCTGGAAAAATTTCTAATGAAAACACTCCAACTCCTAACAAAATTACTAATGGCAGTTCTACTATTGTATGTCCTATTGCCATTTGTATCCCTGCTTTTCCTCCACCACGCAAGCCTTGTGCTATATTCGCTGCAAATAATGGTCCTGGAGCCATTACCCCTGATACCGAAATCAGAATAACAGTTAATGCAAATTCTGGTATTTGGTTCAATGATTTTCTATTGTTATTGATTACGTTATAAAATAAACCTGATAGTGTTGTAATTTTATTATCTGTAAATTGAATCTTTTATGTTTCGTGTTTCTTCATCTGTTTCTTTAATTGCTAGTTCTGCTTTTTCTGCCTCTTTTTGTAATAATGGGATATCACATGAAGTTCCAGGAATTAATTTTGCTATCCCCATACATAATTCTGCACTTGATCTAAAATCAGGACCAGTTCCATCTGTTTGAAAAAGAACAACAATTACATCTTGATTTGTAATGCTGCCCTCATTAAGCAACACTCCAGGAATTCCTGGAATTGTTCCATGCTGAAGAATTTTTAATCCTGATTTCTTTAATTTTTCTCTTGCAGATTCTGTATTGCCTACAGCAACCATTCCTCCTAATCCTCCCAGAGATTTTACTGCAACACTACTTACCACTAGTTCTATTTTTTGTTTTTTTGCCCACTTGAGCATTGTTCTTGCAATCGTTCTATGTAATGATTCATGAATGGTAAGATAAGATAAGAAAATTGAAACTTTGAGATCATCATTAATAAAAATTCTTGTTGGATAGTTTGGTTTTCCTTCTTTAACAACGCTAATAGTTGGAAAATTGTCTGAATCAATAATTCCTGCTACACTAAACTGTGATGTCTGAATCATTGATTCGGTTGCAATTGCACTAGCAAACCCCATAGAAGGAAATCCATCTATCAGGTATCCTCCTTCTACATTAATTGGTCTTAATTCTTTAATTCTAATTTTAGAGTACAATGTATTATGTTAAGATTTGGTGAATAATAGTTTTTATCCGATTATTTTTTTAATTTTGCAATTAATGCAGCATAAATAAAAGGCAAAATGGTTGTAACTTCTGCATGAAGTGTAGATTGTCTTGCCTGTTGTGTGACTTTTCCCCATGAAATAGCTTCTCTTACAAGTGCACCGCTTAAACTACCATCAAATTCTTGTGCAGTTGTAATATAAAATGCATAATCTAAACCATCTCTGTACTGATTCCACCATAATGTATGGTGTTTTGAAATTCCTCCTCCAATCATCAAAGCTCCTGATTTTTTCGCTTTGAATATCAATCCTGATAATAGTTCTGAATCTGCCGTAATGCTTAATTTAAAATCATTATGTTTTTGTGTGAATAACCATATTTGACTACCTACTGCTCCGTCCATAATCCCAGGTACCACCACATCGATATTATTTTTGTAAGCCCAATACAGAAATGAATTTTCTCCTAAATGTTTTCCAATCATCTTGCATATTTCTGCTGTCGACATTTCTTTTACTCCTTTTTTGTATTCTTCTTCTAAAAATGACTGCATTTTTTCTTCAATGAGTGGACCATAGCTTTCCATTGGCACTAAAATATTTCCAAGTCTGTGAATGTGTTGATCTGCCAATTCTCCATCATCCATAGTGAATGACCCTTCTTTGTAATTTGAAAAATATCTCGCAATGTCATGATCCAAAGCTCCACAAGTTGTAATTGCAACATCAAACCACTTGTTTTTTATCATGTCTTTGATGATCCCTCTTAATCCTGTAGATATTACCGCTCCCACAAAGGACACAAACTTTAGACATTCATTATCTGAAATCATAGTTGTTAAGATATCAAGACCATCTGAAAGATTAACTGATTCAAATCCCCCTGATTTAGATATCTCGTCAAAGATTTTTTCTATCGACGTGTTTGAATCTATTTGAATGTCTTTTACAGGACGGCCGGGCTCTATCATAATGTGATTTTTTTTGAGCTGTATAAAATTCTGCCTTAATCTGTCTATTTTTTTACTAGAAGAAATTCAAATTTATCTTTATAATGCCTTAAACGAGAAACAGATTCACATGATATCAGGCTGAGCCTGACAAGAGATCGTCCTGCTTCTCATCAATATAGTGTATTTTTACCTAAAAAGGAACGCGTATCATTTGTTAGTTGATAATACCTGAATGTTATTGCTTTTGAATTTAAAGTATTACCCTCAATTCATAATATGTCTATTTTTGAATTCTTTATCGTTAACATTCTAAGTCACTATGACTTACATGAATTTTTAATTGATTTAATTTAAAATATGTATTCTGTCCTCCCTCTGATTTTTGATTATATAATTATGAATCATGTAATTAAAAAATATGTGAATTGGAGATTATGCCGTTGTGATTGGAAGAATTTGTACCGGCGGCTCTATCATTGACCTCATCTCAAATCCTGATGAACATCTACTGTGGATTCTCTCTAGTGTTGCATAACTGTATTAAGAACAAATTTGTTGAATCGGTTCATTGTATGTGAAACACGCGTTTTATACTTGAGGATTCATTCCACAATTTCTGCATAATTCATCTGGCATTTTTATCACCTTGTTTTGAAAATTGGATGGATGGAAAAAACTTTCCCATCCACAATTTCATGTGATGTGACAATGTTTGAATGGTTGATGGGATACTTTGAGTAATCATTTCCAATCTCCCTATTCTACTGATACTCTCTTGCCTTTTGGTTTTTCTTCGGCAAGTGACAAGGTCAGCTCCAGTATTCCATTGGTGTACTGTGCCTTGGCTGAATTTTCATCTACTTTATACTTCAATGGAATTTTTGTACTGTATTTTCTGTCTCCGTGTTTGGCAGAAATTTCTACTACTCCTTCTACTATGCTTACATTGATGTCTGATTTTTCAATTCCTGGCATCTCTGTAATCATCTTTAGGGTATGATTTTTTTCGTCAACGGATTCGTCCACATATGGCTCTCTGACATCTAACTCAGTCAGTGAACCCTTAGGCTTTACATTTCCCCATTCTTTTACATGAGGTTTTCCGTTAGGTCCTATGGTCATCTCATAGCCATAGTAATACGGGCCAAATGTTTGAATTTTTGAATCATTTGGAAATTCAAAGACGTCATCCATGGTAAAAAAAGGATCAGACAATCTTCGAAATGCTCTTTCGAATTGGTTATCAAACCACATTTTATTCACCGAGTATATGTAATGTGTATTACATTATATAAATATTTTGCAAATTATGTAAATATATGACTAATTGTCATTTTTATGACAATGTTAAAATATGATTCTTCTGAGTGGTATTCATGCTAAATTCCATTCTTGCATATGAAGAAGTTCAATCAAAACCAAGAACTGAAAGACAGGTGACATATTTTTGTAGATTGTGTAGAGAGTATGGAATAAAAACTCGAAAAGCACATTTACAAAATTACCATAATGCCAATCGGGATACAGTAACAAAGAGAAGCAATCAGGATCTCGTTGATGTTATTTTTATAGAATCTAAATAATGATTGCAATGTTTAGTTATATTTTATTAGCGACCTCAATTAGTATTTCCTATGTCTAAACCATTGAAAGCTAGTTTTATTGATCATATCAATATGGAAGTAAAAGATTTAGAACAAAGTGTTGCATTTTACAAAAATCTTTTTGGATTTGAAATTAAAAAAGAACAACCTGAAGAGAAATCAAAAATTATCGGTAATGCCAATATCAAACTCTGTCTGTATGAGAATCCTGAGATGAAATCTGAAGGTGCAATTGCTCATTTTGGTTTTCATGTTGAAAATTTTGATGAAATAATAATGACATGTAAATCCCTAGGTGTTACAATTCATTATGATGGTCCTGTTCAATTTGAAAAGTCACGTTCCGTATACATAAGTGATCCAAATGGATATGATATTGAGCTAAGTGAAGTTTTTGGAGGTGGATTATGATGAATACACTTTCAAAAATAATGAGACAAACACAATGAATCTACAAGATACTTGTATCCTAGTTACTGGTGGAACAGGATTTATTGGTTCCAGACTTGCAAAAAAGCTACATGATTCTGGTGCAGATATAACAATTCTTACTAGAAGAAAGCAAGAAAATACACCTTTCAAAATAATTCTGGATGATCTAACCAATCCTAATTTACGCTTTGAACAAAAATTTGATGTTGTGTGTCATTTGGCATCTGTGACACCTCTTGAAAAAAATAAAAAAATAATTCAATCTGTAAATTACGATGGTGTGAAAAATCTTTTTTCTGCTATATCTGGCGCTAAATTGTATGTCTATATTTCAGGTCTAGCTGTATTTGATCCAAAATACGACAAAATTATAGAAACAACTCCTAAAAAATCTGATACTGAATTCATTAAAACACGAATCAAGGCACAAGAGTTCCTAGAAGAAAACTGTAAAAAATCAGGAATAAATTTTTCTGTGGCATATCTAGGAGATGTTGTATATGGTAATGGTGGATTTTTCAAATCAATGATACTTGATAGAATGCAAAAAGGTACATTCCGAATCCCTGGAAATGGTAAATATATCAAAAATTTCATTCATGTTGAAGATGTTGTCGGTGCATTAATTGCAGTTATTCAAAAATCAGAAACTGATTCCTATATTTTGACTGATTCTAAGCCTGCACCGTTTGTAGAATTTCTAAATTATATCTCTGACAATCTTGGAGTCAAAAAACCAAAAACGGTTCCAACTGCTTTGGCAAAATTGGTATTAGGTTCTGATGCAATTAAACTGTTAACCCGTTCAGTCAGTGCATCAAATCATAAAATTTCCCAAATCTATGATTTCAAGTTCCCAACTTACAAAGAAGGTCTAAGTAACCTACTTCCTAAATTATGACTCTACATGTATATTTTTTATGAATTAGAAAACTTAAAACCTGCATCCTGTCTTTGATTTTTAAATGGGAAATAGAATCAGAGTAGGTTTAGTAGGTATAGGCAATTGTTTTGCAGGTTTAATCCAGGGAATTGAATACTATAGGCAAAATCCTTCTCAAGAAGTAACAGGTATAATTCATGATAAACTAGCCGGGTATGGAATTCATGATATTGATTTTGTATGTGGTTTTGATGTGGGTGATAATAAAGTTGGAACTCCTCTAAATGAAGCAATTTATGCATATCCAAACATGGTTGATTGGATTCCAAAAGAAAAAATGCCAAAAACAAATGCCAAAGTCTATGAAAGTCCGTTGTTGGATGGAGTAGGAATTTGGGTTGAAAACCGAATCAAACCTCTTGAATCTAAAAAAACCCATGAGCAAATCACTGAGGAAGTAAAAAAAATTCTCAAAGAAAATAATGTTGAAATTATCGTATCTTACTTGCCTGTAGGCTCTGATAAAGTAACAGAATTTTGGGCTCAAATCTGTCTTGACACAAACACTGCTTTTGTAAACTGTATACCTTCCTTTATTGCATCTGATGAAAAATGGGCAAAAAAATTCAAAGAAAAAAATATTCCAGTAATCGGTGATGATATTAAGGGTCAAGTTGGTGCCACAATAGTTCACAGAACACTTGCAAAACTCTGCAGTGATCGTGGAACTAAAATTGAAAAAACTTACCAAATTAACGTAGGTGGAAACACTGATTTCCTAAACATGAAAGAACAAGATCGTTTAGCCTCAAAGAGAATATCTAAAACAGAAAGTGTTCAAAGTCAACTCAAGGAAAGATTAGCCGATGATCAAATTTATGTTGGTCCCTCTGATTTTATTCCATTTTTAGGCAATACTAAACTAATGTTTATGCGAATTGAAGGTAGACAATGGGCTAACATTCCGTACAACATGGAAGTTCGTTTAGAAGTAGATGATAAGGCAAATTCTGCAGGTATTGTAATTGATGCTATCAGGTTGGCAAAGATTGCACTAGATAGAGGAGTAGGAGGACCAATTATTCCTGCAAGCGCATATTTAATGAAACATCCTCTTGAGCAAATGTCAGATGTTCAAGCAAAAAAAGACTGTGAAAAGTTTGTTGAAGGAAAATAACTCAAAATTATTAGATTCTGAATTTATTTTTATTATTTTTTAAAAGAATATCTTTGATATCTTATTTTAGATCAACACTGTGCGTAAAAATATAATCTAATTCTGTTTTTATATTCAATTTAGGCTCGATTTTTAGTATTTCTAATCATTGAAAATCTATGCTAGATCATATAATTTCATAATAACCACCGTTACGAAAAAAATGATATTAAACCAAGAAAAATTAATCAATTATGTCAACTAAACTTGTTAACCATCGATTATCCAACCAACTGAGAAAATAATTTCATTGGTTCATATTAAAAAAGTAGAGATCTTTGGTTTCAAATCGTTTGGCTTTAAAAATACTACAGTTATGTTTGAACCTGGATTAGTCTCGATCTCTGGCCCAAACGGTTCTGGAAAAAGTAACATTCTTGATGCGATCATTTTTGCACTTGGTGAAAACAAACCAAAAATGATGAGAGTAGACAAACTTCGATCTCTTATTCATGATATTGAAGGTAATAGACATGGACCAAAGATGGCCCGATCTAGTGTTCATTTTGATAATTCTGACAGAAAAATTCCTGTAGATTCTGATTCAGTAGAAATTACTAGAGAGATGGATGATAAGGGTGAAAATAATTATTATCTAAATAAAAAACCAACCAATCGAAGTCAGATATTAGATCTATTGGATATTGCAAATGCTGGATTGGGTCAGCTTAATGCAGTGCAACAAGGAACTGTTACTAGGATTTCTGAATTCACATCTGAAGAAAAACGAAAAACAATTGAAGATTTAATCGGTTTATCTTACTTTGATGAGAAAAAAACTGAAGCTATAAAACAACTCGATGATGCTGATAGACGATTAGAAATTGCACTGGCAAAGATGGGTGAAATTAAAAAAAGAATTGATGAGCTTGAAGAAGAAAGAAATCAAAAGCTACGTCATGATATTCTTGAAAGAGAACTAAATCGTTACAAATCTATTGCCGCCTCAAATAAACTACGTCTAATAATAAGTCAAAAAACCTCAAAAGAAGACACATTTAACAAAATTAATACTGAAATTAAGACATTTGACGATGAGCGAATTCAGATTAGAACTGAAATCAATGCTTTAGATACTGAAAAATCAAAATTAATGACTGCTGCAAATGATTACAGTCAAGCTAAGGCCGCTATTGATTCTGAACTAAGTGCTGCAATGGAACAATACGAAATCGATAACAGTGCAATTGTTGCATCAAACAAACGACTACAACAAATTGAAATAAGAATTCCTGAAATTCAAAATGAAATTGAAGTAATTAATCAAACTGGACAAGAAATTAAATCAAAGATTTCACATTGTCAAGAATCAATAAATGAAACTAATGTAAAAAAGAATAAAATCAATGATGACTTAGAAGTTATTGATTCTGAAAGAAATAAAATATTAACAGAACAATCTATTGTAGCATCTAAAAAATCTGAAATCGATAATAAAATAAAATTACTTTCTAATCAACTTAATGATGCAAAACTTAAACTATCAAAAGCCGAAAACGAAAAAGATGAATCCCAAATTAAAATTAAATCCAACTCTACACGATTATCTGAATTGGAACAAGATGTTGTAAAACTTTCTACCTTAAAATTAAGATTAGAAACTATCATTGCTAATCACAATGCATCTATCTCTGAATTACAATCAAGAATAGCAAGATTAAATTCTAAAAAATCAAAAACTGTAAATGATATTGAAGAACTTGATTTAATTTTAGAAAAATCTAGTAAGGCTGCTGCTCAGTATGAATCAAAAATTAAAACTGTAAAAGGAATAATGCATGAAGATTACACTGTTGCTAAACTGAAAGAAGATGCAGATAAGCTTGGCATTCAAGGTTTAGTTTATGAAATGATTTCTTGGGACAAACAATATGAGCGTGCCGTACTAGCTGTAAGTTCTGATTGGATTAAGGCAATTGTTGTACCTGACTTTGCAACTCTACTTGGAATTGCAGAAGTAGCGCGTTCAAAAAATCTACCAAAATTAAAAATAATACCGCTTGACGCAATTCCAAAATTCAAATTAGATTTACCAAAAGATCCTGGTGTAATTGGCGTGCTCTCTGACTATGTGAAATGTGATCAATCTCACTCATCTCTCAAAACATTTCTTTTTGGAAATGTTGTTCTAGTTGATTCTAGGGATTCTGCGTATAGGATCTCTAAACTTGGTCATAAGGCGGTGACTATGTCTGGTGAGTATTTTGAGGCTAAAGGGGGGGCAGTCATTATTGATATTAACTCCAAAATTTCTAAATTGACAAAAATCATCTCGATGAGTACAGATATTGATGGCTTGCTAGAATCTATTGGCCTTCTTAAAAAATATGTTTTAAAGAAAAAACACTCCTTAAAGAAACTTGAAGACTCTATTCAGAGCTATGCCGAAAGATTATCTCTTTCAGAACAAGGTCTTGCATCTACTGATGAAAATTATTCCCATTTGAAATCAAGAATTTCATCTGCAATTAATATGAAGCAGCAATTAACTGAAAGAATTTCCGAATTAAATAAAAGACATGCTACTTTGCTTGTAGATGTATCTTCTGTTGAATCTCATATAGAGTCACTTAACTCAAGAATTACAATTGTTGAAGAAAATTATGCAAGTGGAGAGCAAACACGTATTGCAAACGAATTATCCAAAATTAATGAAAAAAAATCCAACCTTGAAAAACTTTACACTACAATAATGAATGAATATCGTGATAAAGATTCACAATTGACAACATTACAAAATGAAGAAAATAGAAAACAATCTCAAATAAAAAGTCTTAATGATGAAATATCTTCATTAAATTCACAACATGAAGAATTAGAAAATAAAATTAAAGAATTAGAGATAAGAAAAGAATCTAAGACAAGCATACTTGTAACACTTAGAGAAAAAGAACAAGAACTAATTTCTACTTCTGGTTCTTCCATTGGTCAGCTTAAAGAATATGATGATAAAATAAAAACTCTTTCAGAAAAAGACAAAGAACTTACTAAAGAAATTAACTCACTTGAAAGACAATCTGATTCTCTTACTCGTGATTTACATGATTTAAATGAAAACGAAACAAAACTAAATACTCTTTTGTCATCATTTGGATTTGATAAAAATATGGAGACCTTTGATGTCGAATCTATTGTTCATGGCTTAACTGCTGAGTTTAATACTCTTAATGCTCTTAATGCAAAAGCTCCTGAAACTTATCTTGAAGTATCTTATGGTTATCGTTCTATGTCGGTGCGTAAAAATTCATTGGAGGAAGAACGAAATTCTATTGTTAAATTTATTGAAGATATTGAAAAAGATAAACGCCAAACCTTCTTAGATGCATTTGACAAAGTTGACAAAGAAATACGTCTTATCTTTAGTAAAATGACTGGTGGTAACGCTTGGCTTGAATTACAAAATGAGGATGATCTTTTCAATTCTGGCATATCTTATATGATTCAATTTCCAAATAAACCAAAAAGAGAATCAACATCAATTAGCGGTGGTGAAAAAACTCTTGCAGCAATTGTCTTTGTCTTGGCACTTCAAAAATTAAAACCATCTCCATTTTATCTATTTGATGAGGTGGATGCACATCTTGATGCACCAAATTCAGAACGACTCGCTAAAATTTTAGAAGAACGTTCACAAGAGAGCCAATTCATTATGGTCTCTCTCAAAGACTCTGTTGTACAAAAAGCCAAACTAATCTATGGTGTTTATCCAAAAAATGGCGTATCCTATGTTGTTACATACAAAGACAAACGTATGCCTTCAGTTAAAACATCCTAATCTAGATTAACATAACAAGCAACAAAGTGATCTTTTTCTATATTTTCTAAAATTGGTTCAGTTTTGCATTTCTCAATGGCATATGGGCATCTTGCTCTAAATCTACACCCTGAATAAACATCAATGTCGAGAGGATCATTGATTCTAATTTTTTTTTCTTTATTGAGATTTTCCGGATTTGGTTCAGAAATTGCATCAATTAGAGCTTGTGTGTATGGATGCTTTGGTTTTAACAATATTTCATCAATTGCTCCTATCTCTACAATTTTCCCAAGATATAGAATTCCTATTCTTTGACCAAAATGTCTAGCAGTAGCTAAATCATGTGTAATGTAAACAAATGAAATTTGATATCTCTTTTGTAATTCGTGCATTAATTCAAGCATTTCAGCTCTAATTGATACATCTAACATTGAAACAGGCTCATCTGCGATGATTATTTTTGGTCTTAACGCTAAGGCTCTTGCAAGTACTACTCTTTGCTTCTGACCTCCTGATAACATATGTGGATATTTTTTCAGAATATCATCAACAGGTTCTAGTTTTACTTCATGTAATACTTCGTTCACTCTTTTTTTACGGTCGTCTTTATTTCCATTTTTATGTATTTCTAGTGGTTCAGAAACTATGTCTGCAATATTCATTCGTGGATTGATTGAATCATACGGATCTTGATGGATCATTTGACAATTCATTCTAATTTTCTCTAAACTTTTTTTCTCATCCCTGATTTCTTCGTTTTCAAAAATTATTTTTCCAGAGTCCGCTTGAATGGATTTAAGAATTAATTTTGCAATTGTGGATTTACCCGATCCTGATTCACCAGCCAATACAAAAACTTCTCCTTTTTTTAGACTAAATGATATATCATCAACAGCTTTTATTGTAACTGTTTTTGTTCTAAAGATATTTTTTTTAATAAATATCTTCTTCAAATTTTCTATTCTTAGAATTTCATCCAACGTATGGAATTGGATAAAGAGGTATATCAAGAAATATCATTCATGCCTGTTGATTTATCATAAGGCATTTATGTTAAAAAAAGTCTGTTTTATTACTTGAGTAAAACAATTCAAAACAGTCTAAATTATAAAAAATATGTAGTTGATTCTAAATTGCAATATTTTAAACCCAATTCTGCTAAAATTGAAAAGAGTTTTGCAGATGAAGTTTCTTTTAGTCTAACTCAAAATTCTAAATTCATCAGCCCTAAATTTTTTTATGATAAAAAAGGTTCTGAATTATTTGAAAAAATATGTGATTTATCTGAATACTATCCTACTAGAACCGAAATTAACATACTCCAAAATCTAAAAGAAAATTTTGCTAAATATGTTGATCATTCCTTTAGATTAGTCGAACTTGGTAGTGGTTCTTCGGTTAAAACAAGGCTGATTTTAGACATTTTAAATAAATTTCAAGAGAAAATTGAATATTTTCCAATCGATATTTCTGAAATTTTGACTGAAAGTTCTTCTTTACTTCAAAAAGATTATGAAAATTTGCATATTACTGGAATAATTGATACCTATGAGGGTGGTCTTGAATTTATAAAAAATTATGATAATAAAAAAAATCTAATTATTTTCTTAGGTTCTAGTTTTGGAAATTTTGTTCCTGAAGATGGGAAAAAATTTCTGAAAAAAATCAACTCTACTATGAAATCAGATGATTTATTTTTAATTGGTTTGGATTTAGTAAAAAATAAAGAAACTTTGGAAAATGCATATGATGATTCTAAAGGAATAACCGCACAGTTTAATCTTAATGTCTTATCTAGAATCAATGACGAATTGGATGCCGATTTTAATCTAAATAATTTTAGCCATTATGCAAGATATAATGAAAATAAACAAAGAATTGAAATGTATCTGAAATCTTTAGTGGAACAATTTGTTGTTATCCAAAAAGCCAATCTTTCAATAACATTAAAGAAAAATGAATTAATTCATACTGAGCATTCACACAAATACAAATTATCCCAAATTAAAGAATTAATGACCCAAACTGGGTTTGACATTAAGCATATTTGGTTAGACGAAAATAATTACTTTGCATTGACTTTGGTATCCAAAAGATTTTAGTTCTAATTATTTTCAACACATCTGAATCCAGAAAATAGCCATCTTTCATCCAGTCTGAAAAAATTTCGATAACTTCCACGAACAGACATCTTTGGCGTTCCAAATGAACCACCTCGTAATACTTTTTGATTTGTAAACCACTTATCATTATATTCATCAAATCCAGATCTGAATCCAGGATAACCTGTAAACTCTGATGCTGTCCATTCCCAAACATCGCCAATCATTTGATGACACCCTGATGAACTTATCCCACTAGGATATGATCCAATTTCTGTACATCCCCAATGATATGATTCTAATAAATTGGCATTTTGTTCTGTTGGAGGCTCATTTCCCCAAGGAAATATTGTTTTTTGTTGTTTTTCTTCATTCCAACAAGCAGCTTTTTCCCATTCTGCTTCTGTTGGCAGTCTTTTTCCTACCCATTTACAATATGCATCTGCTTCATAATAGCTAACATGGCATACTGGTTCTTTTGGATTTAATTTTCGGGTTCCTAGAAAATCTCTAACTTTCCATTGACCGTCAATTTTTTCCCAATACATCGGTGATTTCCAATCATTTTCTTTTACTTTTTCCCATCCGTCAGATAGCCAATGTTTGTATGTATCATATCCACCATCCTCAATAAATTTTAGATATTGTTCATTGGTAATCGGAAACACATCAATTGAATAATTTTCTAAATACACTTTGTGTTCTGGTAGTTCAATATCATAACAATATTCATTACCATTATACCCCATTGTGTATATGCCTCCTTTAATTTGAACTGATTTTTGTTCAACACTTTTTGATTTTGGCATTTCATTTTTTTTGATTGGTCTGTATTGTTCTGCCAATAAATGTTGTAAATCATACACTAGTAATTCTTGATGTTGACACTCATGATGTAATCCTGTTATAATTAATTTTATTGCGTTGTCGTTTAACGAATCTGATTCGATAAGATGATTTACTCTTTGACTAATTGTATTAAAATATTGAAAAATTTGTTCTGTTGTTGGTCTTGATATGACCCCTCTTTTGCCCTTGTCATGAGGAACTCCAAATTGTTGATAGTAAGAGTTTAGATACTCTGAAAATTCTTTAGAGTAGAATTCATATTTGTTGTTTATTTTACTCATAATTGCTTCGTAGATCCAACTCACATGACCGATATGCCATTTTACAGGACTAGTAAAAAATGCAGTTTGTACTATGAAATCATCTTTTTCAAGAGTTTTTACTAATTCTAAAGTTCTGTTTCTTGTTTCTTTGAATTGCTCTAAAAGTGATTTATTTTCTTCCACATTTGTGGCAGTTTTCATTTTTTAATAACCTCTTGCAAAAATTGGGGTTTCTTTGCTTTGTTCATTACAGTAAATGCATTTTCCATTAGTGTTTTCACTACCAAATGGAATTACTCTTATGTCTGCACCAGTTTCCTCTTTAATTTTTTCTTCACATTCAGTTTTACCGCACCAATATGCATTGAAAAATCCTCCTTTTCCTATTTTTGATTTGAATTCTGAATATTCTGAAATATTTATTGTATTTTGTTTAGCTTTCACTTTTGCAATTTCTAACATGTCTTTTTGTATTTCGTCTAATATTGTGGATATTTTTTCAATTTCATTGAATCCTATGCTTATTTTTTCTCGATTGTATCTTTTTGCTAAAACAATTTGTTGTTTTTCAATGTCTTTTGGACCAATCTCTATTCTTAATGGGATTCCTTTTAGCTCCCAATCATTGAATTTGTAACCTGGTGTTAGTTCGTTTCTATCATCTACATGAACTCGAATTTTTTTAGATTCTAGTTGTTGACGAATTTCATTTAATTTTGGAAATATAACATTTTTTGCATCATCAGATTTGTAAATTGGAACAATTACTACCTGAATTGGCGCTACTTTTGGTGGAAGCACGAGACCTTTGTCGTCACCATGTACCATGATCATTGCTCCTATCAGTCTCCATGATACTCCCCATGATGTTTGCCATGCAAATTGTTCCACATTATCTTTATCTGAAAATTTTACTTCAAATGGTATTGAAAAGTTTTGTCCTAGAAAATGTGATGTTCCCATCTGAAGTGCTTTTCCATCTGGCATTATTGATTCCATAGTGGTAGTGTATACCGCTCCTACGAATTTTTCTTTTTCACTTTTCTTGCCTGTAACTACCGGAATTGCTAATTCATCTTGAACCGTATTTTTATAAATTTCAAGAATCTCAATAACTTCTTTTTCAGCTTCCTCCTTAATTGCATGTACGGTATGGCCTTCTTGCCATAAAAATTCTGAAGTCCTAAGAAATGGTTTTGTAGCTTTTATCTCTGCTCTTAATGCTGTATTCCAAAAATTAATTTTAAGAGGTAAATCTCTCCAACTTTGAATCCATTTTGAATACATTGTATATGCTAAAGTTTCTGAAGTTGGTCTAAGTGCTAATCTATCCCCTATTTCATTTTCTCCTGAATGTGTAACCCAAAATACTTCTGGATTAAAACCTGCAAAATGTTTTTGTTCTTTTCCTAAAAGTGATTCTGGAATTAAGATTGGAAGAAAACCATTTCTAATTCCTTTTTTAAAGAATTTTTCATCAAATGTATTTCTTAATGATTCCCAAATAGAGTATCCATCAGGTCTTAATACTATTAGTCCTTTAACTGGTGCATAGTCTGCTAACTTAGCTTTTAGTACGACTTGTGTATACCACTCACTGAAATCTGCCTCTTTTGAAACTGTAATTCCAATATCCTCTTTACTCAAACTAGAATTCAAAGAAATAATTTTACTAATGAGCCTTTCGTGATGATTGTACCTGTTTTGTTTGAATTTCTTTTATTTTAAAGGGTCGCCTTTACAGAGGACTTTACCCATTACTCTGCTTTGAAAATTGGGGCAAACAAAACACTGGATAAATTGAATATCTTCTTTTAATACCGGGCATTTTACAAATTCTTGCTTCATTTTTTTAAGCATTTTTGGGCTGACTCCTTTTAGTTTTAATTTTCCTTTGTCATCCATCATGCCTGATTCTTTAAGCTCATTTTTGACATCTTCTGGAAGTTTTTGTTTATCTTCTGTCATGTCGATTGTTACTTCGTATTTATGTTCTAACTCTTCCATGAGATAACCTATCATCAACCTTGATTTATTACTAGCGTTTTTGATACTAGAAAAAATTATACTTTAATATCTTGAACCATTTTGATATTAAATACCTTCTAACAAATATCGAATTTTTATAAAAACAAGTATTATCGTGATTTTTTAATATATTTAATATAAAATATCCTAGAATTTCTGGTTTGCGTAAATATTGTATGTAATTCAATACACATACGGTTCCTTATGTTTACAGAAAGTTATTATCTAATATGAAAGATAAACGTCAGATTTCTAATGATAAAGAAAAACCTGCCTCAAAAACATTGGCGACTTCAAAATCTTTGGAATCTAAAAATAAAACAATTGAAGAAAAACGACTAAAACTTGCATTAGGCCTACGTAAGTTCTGAAACTTTAGAATTATTTTGGTTAATGCGATCATTTAATGTATCTCGGCATATTGAGTGTGAATTTACACTCAACTTTAATATAATTAGTAATTTTTTTGCAAATTAGAAAACAATTGCTGGCAATTTTTGATGTTGAAGGAGTTCTATATGATGCAGAATATCTTCCAATTCTTGCAGAAAAACTCCATAAAGAAGATGAAATTTGGGAAATCACAAAAAAAGGCATACAAGGTGTGATAAATTGGGAAGACGGTCTTAGAACAAGAGTTGAAGCATTGAAGGGACTAGATTATGAGACATGTAAAGAAATTGCAGATGCATTACCAATAATGACTGGTGCAAAAGAGGCGTGTAGAGTTCTAAAAGCCGCAGGATGGAAACTATTAGCTGTTTCTGGTGGATTTACAATAATGACTGACAGACTAAAAAAAGAATTAAACTTGGATTATGTCTATTCCAATGAATTGGTATTCAAAGATGGTAAACTAGATGGACTTGTATTACATGTAGATTCTGATAAATCAAAATCCGCAAAAATAAAAATTGCAGAATGGAATGAAAAGAAAGAAGATATCATATGTGTTGTAGATGGTGCAAACGATGTCAAGTTATTTGATATATCTGGTTTAGGAATTGCATATAGAGCTCAGGATGTTGTAAAGGATTTGGCAACTACCACATTAGAAGAAAAAGATCTTTCAAAAATCCTTGATATTATAAATAAACACTATCATCTAACACTTGAAACTCAAACTCCTGCATAAACAATATCTTACTCTATTTTTACAACTAATGTAATTGCAAATCATTCCTATACACATAGAAAAAGAAATTGAACCTGATGAGGATTTATCTGAACTAATAATAAATTCACAGGAAGTATATGATGGCGATGTTTTAGTTATTGCTCAAAAAATAATCTCTAAACAAGAAGGCCGTATAGTTGAACTCTCATCTGTAGTTCCTTCATTATTAGCTGAAGGCATTAGCTCCGAATATGAAAAAGATCCGAAGATCATACAATTAATTCTAAATGAATCAAAACAAATTATACGAATGGATCGTGGAATAATTATAGTTGAAACAAATAATGGATTTATTTGTGCAAATGCTGGTATAGATGAAAGTAATGTTCCAAATGGATATGCAACTCTACTTCCGCTTAACTCAGATCTTTCTGCATACTCTATTCGTAATGAAATATTGAAAAAAACCAACAAAACAATTTCTGTTATAATCTCTGATACATTTGGTCGTCCATTTAGAATGGGGCAAACTGATTGTGCCATTGGAATTTCTGGTATGAACCCAATTCTTGATTATGCTGGCACTAAAGACTCTTTTAACAAAACATTACGTGTAACAGCAATTGCAATTGCTGATGAATTATGTAGTGCGGCTGAATTAGTTATGAAAAAAACAACCAGTTGCCCCGCTGTGATCATACGTGGTTATGATTTTAAAAATGAATCATCATCCATAAAATGTCTTATTCGTCCAGAAAAAGAAGATCTATTTAGATGAGTAGATATTTGCAATAGGATTATAATCAAAGAATACAATTTTACATTTAATTGATTATTAAAACTGAATTACATTGTCACAACTTATTCTCAAATTTTCATGTGGGGGATAAAGAAGCACCATATGATTGTGATATATCAATAAGAGATCAACTTGAACGCTCTTTTCATTTAGGATTAGGTGCAATCTTTGTTACCAATCATAATACTTTGGATGGATACCGCCAGTTATTACAATATAAAAAAAATCATTCAAAATTTCAAAATATTGAAGTTTATCCTGCAGAAGAGATCACAACTGATACTGGAGCTCATGTTCTGGCATATGGGATTCATGATGCTATAAAGCCTGGAATGACTTTGGATGAGATTATTGATCAAGTAAAAAGCCAAGGAGGTGTTTCATCTGCCCCACATCCATTTAGTTTACTTGATGCTCTCCGTGATGATGCTAAAAAATGTGATATGGTTGAGGTTTTCAATAGTAATAATATTGATATTCTTTCAAATGCTAAGGCTACCCAATTTGCAATGGATAATAAAATGATACAGGTATCTGGTAGTGATTCTCATGTTCTTTCAACATTAGGCCGTTGTGTGAATTTGATAGATTCTGAAAACAACCTTGATAGTATATTATACTCAATGAAACATGGTAAAATTGAAATTTTGCAAACCGGTTATGCATTACAAAATGAAACACTTGATCATCTAAAATACAAAATTCATAATTCAAAAGATTACCTGATAGATTATATCTCTGAGCATTATCCTCATGCAAAATGGCTTTTGACTTTTTTGCTAAAAATATATGATATGAATCAAAATAGCCATGTATGGGCTTTATTTTATAAAATTGCATTATTCTTGATGAAGAGAATTTCTCAAAAAATTAATTTTCAAAATCATGATCCTGGATTTATGAAGGACCGAAATCTTACGACTATGTTTAAAATGGCGTTGTAATTAATTAGATGTAATAAAAATATTTACTATGGTAATTTACAAAATCAAAAACTAACAAAATAATGTTTTAACTTTTTATAACTTTGAAATAAAATTTATCTGTTTGATGGTTTTTATATAATTTAAAAAATACTTAACATTGTTAACTAATTCTTATATTGTTTAATTACTCAATATTAATACTAAAAGTATGAATTAAGTGATGATAAAAATGATTCTCATAGAAAAGCTTTTTTTCATAACTGTGATATCAATTGGAATTCTTGCAGTGATTACCATTCCACCTTCATTGGATTTTTATTTTGAAAGTAACTATCATCTGATTAAAAAAACACCTGTAAATTCGGACGATAATGTATTAAGTATTAAAAATAATGATATCGCAAAAAAACTCATATCTGATGACACTTCTCAAACGATTTCAAATACAATTCCGTTAGATGTAGTTTATGAAAACTTGGAAAATTCTGTTGTACAAATAACTAGTACTGTTATAGAAACACATTCAAACATAATTATTAACGGAAATCCGGTTGAGCAGCAATCGTCTAGGCTCGGTTCTGGATTTGTTTATGATGAACAAGGTCATATAATTACAAACTATCATGTTATTTCGGATGTTTCTACTGTTGATGTTTCACTTTCAAACGGTGATGTTTTTACTGCTAAAGTGATTGGTACAGATAAATTAAATGATATTGCAGTATTGCAATTAACAGATGATTATTCTAATGAATCTTTAGCTCCTGTATTATTTGCAGATTCATCACAAATCAAAATTGGTGATCAGGTAATTGCAATTGGTAATCCTTTTGGATTGAGCAATACAATGACAACTGGTATAGTAAGTCAAACTGGGAGATTACTTCCAAATCAAAATCTTGGGTTTTCCATTTCAAATATAATTCAAACAGATGCCGCAATTAATCCTGGAAATTCAGGTGGGCCATTATTGGATAGTAATGGAAATTTAATTGGAATGAATACTGCTATAGAATCTAAAGTAGGTGAATTTACTGGTGTAGGTTTTGCTATCCCATCTAACACCATTAAAAAAATCGTACCAGTTTTAATTAAAAAAGGGGAATATGATCATCCTTGGATAGGAATTTCTGGAGTCACACTTTCTCCTAAATTAGCAGAAAAATTACAACTACCAAAAAACTTCAGAGGCGCTTTAATTAATGATGTAGTAGATAATGGTCCTGCTGAAAAAGCTGGTATTAAAGGTGCATTGTATAAATCAAATAGAGAAATTTCTAATGCTGATATTATCATTTCAATTGATGATACTCCCGTCAAAAGAATAGATGATATTATTTCATATGTGTCTGAAAATAAATCTGTAGGTGACAAAGTTTCTTTCAAAGTGTTTAGAGATGGTAAAGTAATTGATATTGATGTTATACTGAGTAAGAGGGAAACAACTAATGGATAGTGTTTTATAAAATGATTATTGAATTGATTTAATTAGCTTAGATTAACTTTGGTAGTGTTTTTTGCTAGTAATGGATATTATTTATTAAAATAGATATTAATATGACAAAATAGCCAATATGAAATGATTACAAATATGTCTGAATCAACTGAAAAAAAATTAGATGCAACTGGATTGTTTTGTCCAGAACCTGTATTTCGGACCAAAATTGAGATTGAACGAATGCAAGTAGGACAAGTGTTAACTGTATCTGCAGATGACCCTGCAGCCGAAGAAGACATATCACGATGGGTTACAAGAAATGGTCATGAATTATTAGACTTGAAAAAAGATGGTAATACTATAACATTTCAAATTAAAAAGGTAAAATAAATTAAAATCATGACATCCGTCACTAGTTCTGATATTTTAAATCGTGTAGGCAACACTCCCCTAATAAAATTAGATTCCCTTTCGAATTCAAGAATTAACTATTTTGCAAAACTTGAAGGACATAATCCATTTGGTTCTGTTAAAGATAGAGCCGCATATTGGATGATTAAAGACGGCGAAGAGAAAGGTAAACTGACAAAAGGAAAAAGTATCATAATTGAGCCAACATCTGGAAACACTGGGATAGCATTAACTGGTATTGCAAATTTACTTGGTTACAAAGTTGAAATTGTAATTCCTGAAAAAGCCAGTAACGAAACTAAGGATATAATTCGTAAGTTGGGTGCTAAAGTTTTTGAAACTAGCGATGATCTTTGTCCTAAAGTAGGAGCTGGAACTGATCAAAGTATAGCACTGGCAACATCCATAGCATCATCCAGACCTGATACATATTATTCCCCAAATCAATATGCAAATGAGGCTAATTTTATGGGTCATTATGTTGGTACAGGTCC
The DNA here is from genome assembly GCF_000220175.1 of Nitrosarchaeum koreense MY1. Classification (NCBI taxonomy): domain Archaea; kingdom Thermoproteati; phylum Nitrososphaerota; class Nitrososphaeria; order Nitrosopumilales; family Nitrosopumilaceae; genus Nitrosarchaeum; species Nitrosarchaeum koreense. Next base: position 544,393 of record NZ_AFPU01000001.1, read on the forward strand.
TGAAATTTGGAAACAAACAGATGGAAAAGTCACTCATTTCTTTACTGGGGTTGGGACTGGTGGAACAATCACCGGAATTGGTGCATACCTTAAAGAAAAAAATCCAAATGTCCAAATAATTGGTTGTCAACCGCAACAAAATCATCTTATTCAAGGATGGAGAAATTTTGAAGAGTCAGCAAAGCCTGATTTATTTTTAAAACGTGAAAACATAGTTGACGATTGGGTATGTGTTGATAATGACGAAGCTTTTTCAGTTGTAAAAGATGTACTTGAGAAAGATAAATTATTGATCAGTCCTTCTTCTGCTGCTGTTTATGCCTGTATGAAAAAATATCCTATAGATGGAGAGGCTTGTGTAGTTGGAATATTTGCAGATGATGGAAGAAAATTCAAAAGTGTTTATTCTACACAAAACATAATGACTGAAACTGAATTTGATGATGCTCTGAAAGGAGCAAAACATATGTCTGAATTGGCATACTGATTTTCAACTGTCTATTTTTTGGTTTCATCTTCTTCTAACATATTTTTCAAATGTTTTTCATAAAATTCTCTAAAAAATTTATTCATATCCATTTCATGATGAAGACATGCGTTACTTGTCTCTATTAGTTTTTCTCTTAGTTCTTTGCTCCACTTACTTTGTTGCTTATCATTTGATTTAATGCTTGATGGATTTTGTTTTACCTCTTCCATGTTTGTAATTAATTTTAATCCTATTTGGCGAAATTTACTAATATTAAGTAAAAATAAACCTGATTGCTCCTTGTTTACTAAATTCATTAATGCGTGAGCCTGAGTATAATATTCTGTTCCCTTTTCACTATATTTTTTAAATTCATTGACACGTTTTTGCCAATATTGTTCAGTAGCATTTTCAATTACTTTGTAATTGAATTGAATTTCTGATAATTCTTTTCCAAGATTTGCTAAATTATTACTGTATTCTTTGGCTGTTTTTTTTAATTTTTCAAGATCTTCAGCCATAGGTTCTCAATATTTTCCTTCAATAAAGAGTTTGAAATCTACTTTTTGGAATCATTTTTCCAAATCTCAAATGAATTTTTTGAATAATTCATTATGCATTTTTCACAAAATGAATCCCATTCATCAACTTCTAAATTTTTGAAAAATTCTACTGTCCATGCATATGGTGGCTCTTTTCTATATTGAAATTGCTGAATTGTGTAGATGTCTTTTTCATTAAACTTATTTAAACACTTTTTACATTGAGCATTCTTCATTTAATATTTCATCATCTATGTTAGTTATTTAGTAATTCTTAGTTCATAAAACACTTGATCTAGATATACATATTGTTATAAATCAAAATTGGAATATGTTTGCTTGAATTAACCCTAAAACATCCATTTGAATTAATAAATTACTTTTTCGCTCCCATAAAAATTAATGATTTTCTTTTTATGATTCTTCTGTAAGATACTTATCTACATCAATTGCAGCCATGCATCCATACCCTGCAGCTGTAATTGCCTGCCTGTAATTTCTATCATGTACATCTCCAGCTGCAAAAACTCCTTCAATATTTGTATGAGTTTTATTTTTCAAAATGACATATCCCTCATTATCAAGTTCAATTTGTTTTTTGAAAAGTTTTGTATTTGGTTCATGTCCAATTGCAACAAAAAGACCTCCTACATCAAGTGTTTTTTCTTCACCTGTTTTAATATTTTTTAATACAGCTTGACGCATTTTTTGATCTCCTTTAATGTCTATGACCTCTTGATTCCAATGAAATTTTATTTTGTTATTGTTGAATGCTCTTTCTTGCATTATTTTACTTGCTCGTAATTCCTCTCGTCGGTGAACTAGATGTACTGTTGTAGCAAATTTAGTGAGAAATGTAGCTTCTTCAATTGCTGAATCTCCGCCTCCAACTACTATCAACTCTTGATTTCTAAAAAATGGTCCATCACATGTGGCACAATATGAAACTCCTTTTCCTGCAAATGTTTGTTCGCTATCTAGTCCTATTTTTCTAGGATTCGCTCCAGTCGCAATAATTACTGCTCTACCTTCGTATTCTTCTGATGCTGTTAGAACCTTGAATGGTTTATGTCTAAAATCTACATCAACTACTTCATCATCGATAATTGTTGTTCCCATTCTCTGTGTTTGTTTTCTCATTTCAATCATTAAATCTGGACCCATAATCCCTTTTTCAAATCCTGGATAATTTTCAACTTCAGTGGTGTTTACTAGTTGACCTCCAGGTAATATCCCAGATAAGATTAGTGTATCATATCCTGCTCTTGAACTGTAAATCCCAGCTGTATATCCTGAAGGTCCAGCACCAATAATTATTATGTCAAATTTTGTTTTCTTTTTATCGGGCATTTTGGGAGGTTCTCCTTTGTTTTCTTGAATTGTTGCACTAGAGTCTGCTGCCATCATATGAACCCCTTTGAATTTCATTAATTTAAGTTGTTAATTGTAAACCCATATTGCACATTGCTATGATCTACTGCTCCTACAAAAGTTATAGTTATTTTGTTATTTTGTATGTTTCATGAAACTCTTTGCAAATTGTATAAGCTATATTTTCTATGTGGAAGACATCTGATATGTTTTTTTTACCCTTTGCAATTTCTCTCATAATAGTCATACATTTGGTGTTTTTTATAGAATCTGGTTCTTTCTCGTCTGTCCAAATCTTGAAACATTCTTCAAAATCTAGACAGAACTTCAAAATAATTACTTCCCAATCTTCCGTAGATTTTGGAATTGCTAGAGCTGTAGCTAATTCCTGAAACTCATTTTTTCTATCCCGTAATAGTAAATTCAAAGTTTCTCTAGATCTTCTCTCATCATAATTTCCAATTAATCTAATTCTGTCCATTTTTCAATTCACATTATTCCATTATTAAAAAGTAATCTGTTGTTTTCATCTCTGAAAATCAATGCGATGTTCTTAACTGATTAGGTTTATTATTTATTTATGATTGCTGATTCTTTCTGTCACTGTGGTTTATGTGGTCATGAATCTATAAGCGAATGTTATTCTAAACAGTGTCCTTGTTGTTTGACCGATCATCAAGGGGCATTTGGAAAAAATAGATAATTTCTATTAATGCCTTGTCTTAATTTTTAATTATTTATTATTATGCTCATTTAATCTATTTAATATCAGTAAATGTTTTTCACATAATTTTCTATTTTCTAATTGTGAATACATTAAATCTTTTTGCCAATGTGCATTAAAAAGTCGACATTCCATTTTATCGCAAAATGCATCTCCTATTTCCAAATAAAATATTGCCTGTAAAAGATACCCTTCTATGATTCGAGATAAACGAGTATCGTTGTATTCCAAATAGGTTCCTTTGTATTTCTGTTTTATTGATTCTACGTTTATTCCTTGAGCATAACTTGACATTAATTCTAGATAATACTCTCTTGGTTTTGCAGGAGCTTCAATTATTCCGGTGGTTGAAACTATTGAAGGGTTTGCTCCAATTAATGCCCTGCCATGATATCTGTAATCATTATAATCATAGGTGCAAGTTAATTTATTTGTAAAAAATATGTGAAATGATTCTAATTTTCGTTCATTTTCTGGAATTAATTCTGTTAGTACTTTTTGTATTTCAAATCCATCATACATGATAATATTTTCTGTTTTTGAAGTGTTTTCAAAATTTGCTTCTTCAAAAATAATTTCATCTGTATTTGGATTGTGTCTTTCATATGGTTTTCTAAGATTAAAAATTCTACACGCTGCAATTTTTTCAGCCGTATCTTTTTTTGAGAATTTTAGAATGCTGTCTCTTATTTCAACTGGAATTGAAAACGTTTTATTTAAAAAAACAGCTAATCTATCAAGTTGAATTTGAGATACTGCAGGTTCATCATACAAAAATATTTTTGAAATCTTCAATGAATCAATAAACTCGTAATAGTTTATCTTTCTAACTCTTTAATTTTTTCCGCTGTGATCTCAGCAGCTCTTCTTCCTGAAAATAGCATTGACCCATATGTTGGACCCATTCTTGCTAATCCATGTGTTTCAGTCACAGACATTCCTGCAGCTACTAATCCTGGATAAACTTCACCCGTTTTGTTAACTACATGCTCTTCGCCCTCGTTTACATACATTGGATTCATCCCCTTCCATTCCACTAGCCCTCTATCAACTAGTCGTTTTACTGCAACAGAGTCATGGCCTGAAGCATCGATAATCATCTTTGCTTCTAATGCAATTGGATCAACACAAGTGATATTTCTTGGTAATGCTGATACTGGCATCCAATTAACAACAATACCGCAAACTCTACCGTTCTTTAAAACAAGATCATCAAACTTTGTAAGGTTTAGGAATTTTACTCCGGCATCGCATGCTGCCGCAATTAATTTAGAAACTGCATGTGGTCCTGGTGTTAAGTATAACCCTTCTGAAACTTTTTTGTATGGAACTCCTAATTCATCCCAAATTTTTTGAGCTGGTTCTCTAACTGTTACTGGATTCATCATATATCCGCCTAGCCAATAACCTCCTCCAAGGTAATTGTTTTGTTCAATAACTAAAACTTTGAAACCCATGTTTGAAAGATCTCGGCTTGCTGTTAATCCTGCAGGACCTGCACCGATAATTATTACATCTGATTGTGCCCTATCTATTAGAACTGAATGCCATTCATTTGCAATTGCTCGAGTAATCTCAACCTCACTAACATCTGTGAATATTTTTGTTGATTTTTCTGCAATAGTAGCTTTTTGCACGAAAATCAAGATTCATAGAACCAATTAATACTTTACCACTTTTTTAAAATTAGGATAAACTAATTCTGAATTACTATGGCAATTTTTAACATGAGGAAAATTCATGTATGGTATTGAACCGTTTTCTCCTAAACTTCCCTATATCAAAAATTTATATCATAACTCAAAGCACTTTCTATTGTATTGACAGTAACTGATCTTAAACAATCGTATTCTGACTCTCCCAAGCCTAAAATCAATTGGGCAAGGATTGAAGAAGCTGAAAATTTTGCAAATACTGTAAAATTATTCCGTCAGGGTAAATACGACGAAGATAGTTTTAGACGATACAGACTCCAACATGGAGCATATGGCACCAGAATGACTAATGACTATGCAATGGTCCGAATTAAATTACCTGCAGGGGAAATCTATCCTAATCAAATTGAAAAAATATCTCAACTTAGTGAACAGTTTTCTATAGGTAGTGCTCATTTTTCTACACGAGAAAATATTCAATTACACTGGGTAATACTAGAAGATGTTTCAGAAATTTTACGTGGATTGGCCGAAGTTGGTCTTACTTCTCGCGAAGCATGTGGTAATTCTGTACGAAATGTAATGTGCAGTCCATTATCGGGAGTTTGCCCCGATGAAGAATTTGATTCAACACCATACGCACTTGCAACTGCAAGATTCTTTTTGAGAAATCCAATGTCTCAGAATCTCCCAAGGAAGTTTAAATTCAATTTTACATGTTGTGAAAAACACGGCATGGTGAGAATGGTTGATGTTGGATTAATTCCGCAAACTAGAGAATTGAACGGTTCTATTCAAAAAGGATTTAAAATCTTTCTTGGTGGTGGATTAGGTAACAGATCATTTGTAGGTCATCAATTAGAAGAGTTTACCCCAGAAGAAGATCTTTTGTATACTTCGATTGCTGTTTTGAGAATTTTTGACAGACTTGGCGACAGAAAAAATATGGCGCGAAATAGAATGCGTTATCTTGTAAATGATATGGGTTGGGATAAATTCCAAAATTTGGTTCTTAAAGAAAGAGCTATTGTGAGAGCAACTCAATCAGTTGTAACTAATCTTGAAGTAGATCACACTCCGTCAGTAATTAAAAGACCAATCAAAATATCAGATGAAAGCGGAAGTCCTAATCTTGATGGTTACACAAGGTGGTTAAAGACAAATACGCTAAAACAAAAACAATCTCCACATCACTCTGTGTTTATCACTTTAGAGGCTGGTGATATCACATCTAACCAATTATCTGAACTTGCAACAATCATTCGAGAATTTTCCTCTGAAGGGCATGCAAGAGCTGGTTTTGTTCAAAACATCGCTTTACGATACGTTCATGAAGATGATTTGCCACGGTTATACTCAAAACTACTTACTGTAGGACTGGCAAAATCTGGTGCATTGACTATGGCAGCACCCATAGGATGCTCCGGTACAACTTCGTGTAATCTTGCCTTGACTAACTCTCATAGATTGGCAAAGGAGATTCAGAGAAAATTTCTTGAACTGAAATTAGATCAAGACGACGATTTACGTGATTCATCAATAAAGATTAGTGGCTGTCCAAACTCTTGTGGTCAACATGGAATTGCAACAATAGGTTTCTTTGGAGGTGGAGGTAGAGTCGGAAAAGAAATGTTCCCTAATTATCAGATGTCATTAGGTGGACGTTCTGATGGTGAAACAATGCTTGGAGTAACATGTCATAGAATACCTGCTAAACGAGTCATCCCAGTAATTTTAAAAATTATAGAATTATTCAAACAAAACAAAAAATCTGATGATACTCTTAAAGAATGGATTCATAGAATTGTAAACGGAAAAGAAGATTCTGAAATAAAATCTGTTTTAGATATGAGAAAAGTTTTGGACCCATTAACAATCCCACCAACTAAAGAAGATGATCCTGACTTTTACAATGACTTTGGAAGTGACTCAAGCTATCACACAAAAACAGGAAAAGGCGAATGTGCAGCATGAGCCAAGAAAAAGCAATCAAGACAACAACTAACGTCGATTCATTAAGATCTGAAATTAGGGATAAAAGTGTTCGAGTAATTGATGTACGAAGAGAAGATGATTACAAACAAAGTCATATTCCAACTGCGGTTAATCTTCCACTGGCAAATTTATTATCTGATGATAGTCCAGAACGTGTTTTAAAACTTGTAAATTCAATGGGTATAGACGATGAAACTCCCGTAGTTGTTTATGATGATACATTTGGTGCACTTGCATCTAGAGTTGCCTGGACATTGGAATATCTTGGTCATTCTGATGTATCTTTGCTTGAAACAACTTTTAGTACGTGGAAATCTTTAGGCTTGGAAAATGATAATCAAGTGCCAAATATTCAAAGCAAAGAACACTCCATTCATTTAAGACCTGAAATTTTAGCTACTTCTGATTATCTGGAAAAATCTAAGGATAACTCTGGTGTGATTCTAATTGATAATAGAGAGAGGCTAAACTACCTTGAGCAGCACATTCCAGGTGCAATTAATCTTCCATATAGAACGCTTTCAACTCAAGATAAAATTTTACGACCTAAGGATGATATGAAACGACTTTTAGAGAATCGTAGAATTTCAGGTGATTCTGAAATAATTACTTACTGTGGTAGTGTGGGAACTCTTTCTGGTTTGGCGTATTATGCATTAAAATCTGTAGGGCTACCAAATGTCAAATTGTATGTCCGTTCTTTTAAAGAATGGAAAGGTCTTGAAAAACCCATAGTAAAACAACAAGATGCTCACTATTGGGATTTATCTGCAGAGTGACTAGGCTATTTCGTTTCTAAGTTTTTTGGTAATTGTCACTTCTACATTATCAAAAAGGTTTAGCATCTTTGTTTTATTTTCAATAAGATAATCAACCCCTCTGTCTTTTAATCTAATTTTCCATAATCTGATTTCTCTGTGTTCTTCAAAGAATTGCTCAATCATTTGCTCTCCTGATTTTGTTGGGTCAATAAACACTTCAAAAAGATCCATCGTCTTTTCAATATCTTCTTCTTCTATAGCTTCTCTAACTGATTGTATTGCTTGACTGATCTCTTTTAGATTCTTAACAGGTTTTGGTAATTGCTTTTTCGTAATTCCAAACAATCCTTTCTTTTCTTTTCCCATTCTTTCTGCAACTTCACTTGAAAGATCATATATTGGAATTTTACTTAGACCGTCTCGTTTTTCATTTTGGATGATTAATCCCTTCTCTAGTAATTTTCTTAATGCATCTTCTGCATCAACTTTATCTAGAAACGTCGTCCATACAATAGACCCAATCGTGTGATACCCTTGTCGTATTGATTCTAATACCACGACTTCTACAATTCTTTTAAAACCTTCTTCAATTCTGACATTTGCAAAATCTTTATCTCTAATTGATTTTCTTGCATTTTTTACATCAATCTCAATTGAGCGTTTTAATGCTTCAAGTGATTCTGGAACTTGATTTACTAGTGACAGAAAACATGCTTTGTTATACCATGCCATTGCATATGTTGGATCTGACTCTACTGCTTTTTCAATTGCATCAAGTGCTTTAGCATAATTTTTTTGTTCATAATGAACTAAGGCCTTTAAATTCCAGGCCTCTGGATTGGTGACATCTATATCTAAAATTTTATCATAAATCTTTAGTGCATCATTATAATCTTCTAAATGAAATCTTGCATATCCTAATTTCATCAATGTTTCAATGTTGTCTGGCTCTATTCGTAATGCTTGCTCGAAGATATCTGCTGCCTCCTCAAGCTTTTCGTCTGCCATGAGGTTTACGCCTTTTTTGAATAATTTTTTACGATTATAGTCCGGATCTACTAAGCTAGTCTCAGTTCTAGGTTCTTTTTCTTCCCCATTGTCTTTATCCTTTGACTTTTTTTGAAATAGTTTCTTCACTAGCTCATCTTTGGGCTTTTGTCTAGATAAATACTATCCTTATTTGAGCCTAGTTCTACATGAATAATTATTTTTGATGAATGTTTTTTTGAGGCTAATTGACTTCACTGGTGATAAAAAAACCGGTTATTTTGCACCAAATACAGAAATACTTGGAATTTACACAAACGATTATGTCTTCAAGGTTGGAGGTTCATGGTCAAGCCCCATTCAAACAATCTGGTATCTATGAGGTGCAGATCTTCATTACTGACTCTAAACCATCTGTGGACAAAATTAGAACTAAGCAATTTTCTTCACTCTGGAAAGGAAATTTTCATCTTAGAGTAAAGGATGGGATGTTTGCAGAAACACTTGGTTCTGACACAAACCCGATTCCGTCATCTGTTTCTGATCTTGATAATATTTGGATTGTAGTAGTTGATCTATTTTCTTCATTACATTCTGTATTTGATGTGTCATTTGGTTCTGGCGAAAGTAAACCTGAAAGTAAACCAGAACCTAAACGTGAAACTAAATCTGAACCTGAATCTCCAAAACCACAACGTACTGCAAAGTCGTCTTCTGATTCTATGTATGGTGCACCCGGTCCAATGGGTGACAAAGGTCCAACAGGTCCACCCGGTCCTATTGGTGACAAAGGTCCAACAGGACCCACTGGTCCACCCGGTCCTATTGGTGACAAAGGTACAACAGGTCCTCAGGGTTTTCCTGGTGATAAGGGTCCCCAAGGTGACAAAGGTCCAATGGGTGACAAAGGTCCACCTGGAGAAAAAGGAATTACTGGAGATAAAGGAGATAAAGGCGATAAGGGAATTTTTGGTCCTCCTGGAGAAAAAGGTGACAAAGGTTCAACTGGTCCAATGGGTGACAAAGGTCCAGAAGGAATACGAGGTCCACTTGGTCCTCCTGGCGATAAAGGATTAACTGGTCCAACTGGCGATAAAGGCCCAATTGGATTACGGGGAATCCCTGGCGATAAAGGTGACAAAGGTCCACAAGGTGACAAAGGCGAAAGAGGATTAACCGGTCCAACTGGTCCTATTGGTGATAAAGGTCCGACCGGACAATCTGGTGTTCAAGGAGAAAAAGGCATTCAGGGTCTTCCTGGACCAATTGGAGAAAAAGGTCCAACTGGCCCTATTGGCGATAAAGGTCCAATTGGTATGCAAGGTCCAACTGGCGATAAAGGATTAACCGGTCCAACTGGACCACTTGGTGATAAAGGTCCAATCGGACCACCGGGTCTAATTGGAGAAAAAGGTCCACGAGGTCCTGAAGGTCCTGTTGGAGAAAAAGGTCCACAAGGTCCACAAGGCCCTGCAGGTGCAAAAGGTCTAACAGGTGTACCTGGTCCACAAGGAGAAAAGGGAGAAAAAGGTCCAGTCGGTCTACAAGGCGATAAAGGATTAACCGGTCCAACTGGTCCTGTTGGAGAAAAAGGTCCACAAGGTCCACAAGGTCCACAAGGTGAAAGAGGAGCATCTGGACCTTCTGGTGAAGAGGGTCCACAAGGTCCACAAGGTATTCAAGGTCCACAAGGCGAAAGAGGTCAAACTGGCCCATTAGGTCCACAAGGAGAACGCGGTCCTATAGGCGAGCAAGGTCCAGTTGGTCCTGCAGGACCTAGAGGTCCACCAGGTCCACCTGGAGAAAAAGGTCCAGCTGGTGGAATGTCAATTGAACAAAAGGCTCTGTTCAAAGAACTTTTAGAAATACTAACTACTAAAAATATCATTAGTACTGAGGACCAAATTAAATTAATGAGTTATCTTTACTAATGAACAACAACGTGAAATACCGATGAGTGAAAATCCAGAAAAAATAGAATTTAAGATGTTAGATTACAAACGTCTTGAAAATGATTTTGTATCTTTTGAATTAGAAGATGGAACAATCGTGAAAGTGAAAGTTGATTTAGATAGAGTTGGAATCGCTGTTAACTTTAAAAATCCTGATGGTACTCCTCATTATGCAATTAATACATCAGTAAAGCTTTCGATCACACCTCCTAACAAAACATTTACAGTTCAAAAAAATAATATCAAAGGAAAAAGCTCACAGCCGCCAAGTCAAATGTTCTCGTAATCAAAATTCACAAGAATTGTGTTTTATTTATTTTAAATTCTTTTAAGATCATATGGTATGTTTTTTGATACCTTTTAATCGTTACAACCAATTCATTCGATTTTAGAATTGGTCTGGTACATTCATAGAATGTACCAATTTTCTTTTTATGATAAATATAATATCATGCTTAATGACGACAAAAACTATCTTGATGGTATTGCCAATTCTATGTGCAATTGGTCTTTTGTTTACTCCATCTGCAGTATATGCTCATGCCGGACATAATCATGGTGGCGGTGGATGTTCAGACTGTAATCCACCTACATTGGGCGTTGATGCAAGTGGGAAAAGACAAGTCTCTGGAGGCATCACTATCAATGGTCAAACATTTGATGTAGACATGTTCCAACAAGATCTTGATTCTCAAATTCTTCAAATTGGGGAACCTGTAGAAATCACACTGAAAATATATGATAATCGCGGGTATGATGAACTAAAACATGTTGAGCTGAATCTAGGTCATGAAGAGAAATTCTTGTCTGGAGTAATGGTTCCACATTATCCAGTCACTATTGAATGGAGTAAGACATTTGATGGAAAAACTACCACAACCGTTTTTGACAAACAAAAACTAGTCAAAGATGTCAGTGTTCAAGTTCTTGACAATAGTCCAATTATTGGTGTGAAGTTCAATTTTATACCTGTACAACAATTTGACGCAAACACAATTGTCACAAAGATCTGGGATCAAAAGAGAAATGATAATGTGAACTATTTTCATAATGTACTAGACATAGTCTCAAATGAACCTACACCTGTTTTGGTAAATTCTGTGAAATCTATGTCTGAAAAAACATCTGAGAAAACCACACAAGAATTAACAATCTCCAATCCTCTAATTGACAAAGTAAATCAAGACATCAAATGTAGTGCAAAAGATGTACATTTATTGCGTGCATCAGATAACAGCCCCGTTTGTGTTGATGCATACCAAGCTTCAGTACTGATTCAAAATCACTGGGCAATTCCAGCCCAATAATTTTTTTTAATATGACTTCTAAATTATTTCTTATTTTTACCGTGGTGTTTTTTGTATTTGGAATGTTTTCTACCGCATTTGCCCATTCTGCAAAAGTTGTAGGGGATTTTAAAATAGAAACAGGTTGGGAAAACGAACCCCCTTTGGTGGGAATGGATAATGCAATAGAGATCATAGTGTCACTTGCAGAAGAATCTGATAAGCTGATCTACGACATGGTTTTTTTTAATAAGATCGATGATTCTACAGACAAAGCAACTGAAAAGCATCTTTCAGGACTTGCAGATAAAATTGAAGTAAATATATCTACGGGTGGATCAAAAACCTTTCTTTTACTAGAAGAGAATAAAGAAAATTTGGGTGTGTATCATGCCAAATTCGTACCTACTAATCCCGGAACACACACAATTCATTTGTATGGCATTATAAAGAATCTAGAGTTTGAGATGACATCCCAAATTGAAGCAGTAAAAATCTCTGACAGCGCACAAATTCCTGATTGGATTCGAAACAATGCAAAATGGTGGTCAGATGGAGCAATAACAGATGCGGATTTTGTTAAAGGAATACAATTTCTAGCACAACAAGGTATAATCAAAATAGAACAAACAACAGAATCTTCTATCGTATCTCAAGAGATACCTCAATGGATTCGAAATAATGCAAAATGGTGGTCAGATGGAGCAATAACAGATGCGGATTTTGTTAAAGGAATACAATTTCTAGCACAACAAGGTATAATCAAAGTTTCTTAATCTAATTTTCTACTTGTCATAATTTTACTTGATACATTACAATAATTCGTTTTTATTATGAATTAATCCATGTTATGTTAATCGTTTTTATCTGATAACACATATTTTCTTAGAAATCATCGCGCGCCTTGTTAATTATTTCTGCGTTATGCCAAATGATGATCTGAATCGTCTAAATATTTAACTTAATAAGTTCATTAAAACTTTAGAAATTATATGAATATTGGATTGTTCATTATGGTGATGCTTTTGTCAATAACCATATCGACATTTCCCGCATATGCTACTACTTTTCAAGGAAAAATTCTGGAATCCGATTCAGTTACTCTCAAATTTGGAACAAATGTGATAGATTACAAAGGAAATATCATACCCTTTATTGAAAAAGTAGAATTAAAATTAAATTCAGATTCTATTCTAGTCAAAAACCCTGTCTTTAGAATACTAGGAAGCAGTTTTGTCATAAAATCATTTGAAGATAATATAATAATTTATGGAATAAACAAAGACTCTTCGTTTAATTTTCATACTCTGATATTTACCGATAATAACCTGATAAAGATAAACGATAATGCCAAATTTTCAACAGCAGAAATAATTCAAGAACCAACAGCACAGAAAACAAACAATCTTCACATACTTGTACAAAGCTCACTTACCACATTCAATGCTCAAGATTTTGATTTTGATATTAAGGCATTTGATAAATTGCAATATTCCGGAAATGATTTCCAAAACTTTTTTGGAAAAATCGATGGAATAAAAATTACAGCTATAACAAAAAGTCCAGAAGGTAAGATTCTCAACAACCAAACAGGAATTACAAAATATGGACTCTATGAAGGAAAGATACACGTTCCTGCAAATCTCTGGCCAAGTGGATGGTATACCATAGAGATTTCAGCTGATGGGGATATTGGCTCAGTACAAAAAACAATCAAGTTCTATGTTGCAGGACAAACACCTCCAAAAGGAGGATCTAATGCCACGTAGAACATCTGTTGGTCAACAGAATTTGTGGTTAATTCTAGAGTTCGTTTCAACCCTCTCTTGACTTTTTCATTTGTTGCTATCTTCAATAGCAGTAACTCGCAGATGTTTTTAGATAATGATATTTATTCCTAAGTTCAGTTTTACACAAAAATCCTGTTGTGTTAATTATTTTTACTTGATAACAAATGTTTTCTTAGAATTCAACTTTGGGCTTTTTATTCTCTTTTCTAAGTTTTTTAAGAAGCATGGATGTTTTGATTTTTAATTCTAACAATACTTCTTGCATCTCTTCTTTATAGTTCTGTTTGGCATCATCCAAATTAATCCCTTTTAGATAATTACTAAATGATGATTTAACTAATACTGTTCTTTTCTTCATTTTTTGAGACCAATTTGGCACGATCTTATTGACGTATTTTTAGAATTTCTTATGGATTTTTCTGATAATTGTAGGTTTGTTATTAGAAATTAGAAAAAGGAAAACGAATCGTCATCCTATGACGATTGTTAATGTTTTGGACGTTTTATCGTCGTTTTTTTGCTGCGGCTTTTCTTTTTGGAGCTGCTCGTCTTTTTGGAGCTGCTTTTTTTGCTGCGGCTTTTCTTTTTGGAGCTGCTCGTCTTTTTGGAGCTGCTCGTCTTTTTGGAGCTGCTTTCTTTCCTGCAGATTTTTTTACAGATCTACGTTTAGAGGCAGCTTTTCTTTTTGTAGCCATTAATAATTCGGCATTTTCATAGTTTTTCTATAGTATGACTAAATAAAATTACACAAATTGATTACTATTTGTCAACGAAATTTTATTTTAAAAATTATTTTTGATCGGAAAAATTTTTCAAAATCAAATTATTTTTTAAATTTCATTTACAATGTAACTTTTTCTCAATTATTGTTACATTTGTATTGTATTTTACGCATAATTGTTATAGTTTCAAATAAAAATATCTTTGATTTTATTTTTTTTAACGATGCAAGATTATCTTTTTTATTTTATTTGTTGATCTATTTTATTATTAAAAATTAATTCATGCTCCACGTGTTTTAATTATTGTTAATACATCTTCATCTTGCACAATGTGATCTAACCCTACTCTTTGTCCGCCAAATTTTACGCTTTTCCCCCAAATTAATCCATATCTGAATTGTCTTTTCATACTTCGATGTAATTTATTACAAATATCTTCAACTGTGTCCCCCTCTCTTGCAATTAGTGGTTCTTTAAAATCTGTTTCACCCCCCTTGGGTCTCATGTATATTCTTATGAAATTGAGTTTGTCATAGATTTTCTCTTTTAGCAATTCGATATTGATATCTGAATTGGCAGACACTTCTATGACTTCTGATTTTATTTTTGTTTTCAGATCTTCTAAAAATTCTCGATCGACAAGATCTATTTTATTTAAAATTGTAAGTGATTTTGAATAGCTGATGTTTCCTGCTATGTGATCTGCAAGCTGCTCTGATGTGATGTCTTCTCTAATGACTACTCTTGCACTAACTATTCCATAAATGTGTAAAATATCTTTAAGATGCTGTTCTGAAATTTTTGTTAATTTTACCTGTTGTGCAACTGCAATTCCACCCATCGGGGATTTTTCAATTGTAATATTTGGTGGCAACCGATTTAATCTAATTCCTATGCTTCCTAATTCGTTAACCAATACATCTTCGTGAAAAGGCTGAAACACATCTAACATGAGTAAAACTAAATCTGCAGTCCTTGCAACTGACAATATTCTTTTACCTAACCCTTTCCCACTTGATGCGCCTTTGATGATTCCTGGTAAATCTAGAACCTGAATCTTTGCTCCTCTATAATTCATCATTCCAGGAACCACCGTTAAAGTTGTAAATTGGTAAGCTCCAACTGTTGATTTAGCATCTGTTAATTTATTTAGTAATGTAGATTTTCCAACACTTGGTAATCCAATAAACACAACTGTTGCATCTCCTGACCTCCTTACATCAAACCCATCTGTTTTTACACCGCTTTTTTGAATTTCTCTATCTTCTTGCTCTCGTTTTAGCTTTGCAATTTTTGCTTTTAGTATCCCGATATGGTGATTGGTAGCTTTGTTGATCTGAGTTTTTGCCATTTCATCTTGAATGGCTTTAATTTTTTCAGGAATTCCCAAATCTAATCACTCCTTTGTCTGTTCTTTTCAAATAAAATCCTATGATTTTTCTTTATTATCTCTATTCTTGTGATTGGAATGGTTTGAAAATTATTTGATTCTTTAATAAATTCAGGCAAAGTGGTTTCTTTAATTTTTTTAAAATCTCTGTAAAGTATTGTGTACTTTTTTGCATCGTCTGCAAATCTTGCCTTGCTAAAAATCTCTTCAATCACTCCTTTTTTTGCCATCTTTCTTACTTATTTTCATTATATTATATTGTGATTCTTAAATTGTATTTGAAAATCCTGTTTTTAATCAATTACGTCGGTATTTATCCCTGATAATCGTAAAGATGCGACTTGGTTACTTGCGATAAATGTTATCATGAACATCATGATCAATGCATGGAAAAAGCTGGAATGTTCAAGTGTGATTGTAAATGTGTTGCATCTTGATTTTTTACCCTCTAAAATTTCCTTAAATCGTGATTCTTTGCTTTAAATAACAATACATTCTAAGTAAATCATGCCTCAACTACAAATTACTGCAGAAACAATGACTAGAATGAAGACAATCACTGGAATTAGCCATGTCCGCGATGGGGATTTTATGGTTAATGAGTTGATCGATATTTTAGAACAAAAAATTCGAGAACGCCAATAATTGAAATTTCTAGACTTTGCAATTCTAAAATATGAAAAATAATTGTAAAAAAATCAATTATTCTTTATAGTGAACTAATAACGTATCTTTCATTACTGGATGAACTGATATTATGTTTTCACCTTTTTCAGCTAGAAATTCATTAACTACGTCTTGAAGGAATACTCCTTGAGCTAAGTTTCCTGCTTCAAAATATTGTATCTTGTGAATCATTGATTAATTATCTCTAAAGTTGCTATTAACTATTCAAATTTCATATTGGAAACTAACAATAAATAACAAGGAAATGTATCTATTTTGTGCTAGCTGTAATACTAATTCCATTAATGATATCTGCAGTTGTTGGAATTATTGGTTACTTGGCATATCGCTTAGTGATCTTTGATTTATGGTGTAATCGCTCTGTTAATTCAACTTTAAAAAAATATAGTATCAAAAAAACCCAATATCAAATAATAAAAGAATTCTATGATAACAAAGGAGAATCAATTTCTGAAAAAAAAATATCTCAACTAGCTAAACAGTATAGGCAAAAAGAACCTGAGCAGTTTCTAGCAATGTATGATTCTATAAGAGATAAATTAGAGAAATAAAATTATTTGTGATTATCTGGTTGGAATTTGGATAAATGGTGTTCCGCCTTCTCCTACTACAAGTGGTAGCTTACCATCCCATGCTTGAACTTTGAGCCATTCTAGATAATTTGGATTCTGAGCTAATGCTTCATTGATTATTTTAATTGCTTCAGCCTCTCCTGCTGCTTCAGCCACGTTTGCTGCTGCTATTCCTTTTGCTTGTTGTTCCTGTTGTCTTGCTTCTACTTCTATTCTTCTAAGGTCATTTTCTGCTTTTAGGGCTTTTTGCTCAGCTTCTACTTTGGATTCGATAGCCTGTGAAAATAACGGTGAAAATTGAAAATCTGTGATGGATATGGCATCCGTCAATATGTTGTATGGAGTTAGACGAGCTGTTATCTCTGTTTCTATATCTGCTTTAACAAGAGGTCTTTTTGTAATTAATTCTTCTGCATTATACTTTGCAGTAATTTGTTTTACTACTTCTTCTACTGCTGGTTGAATGATTCTTCCTTCATAGTCCAATCCGACTTCCTGATACAATACATTTACAGAGTTTGGAGCTGCTCTGTAATTGACAGTGACCTCAGTTGACACTGTTTGAAGATCTCTTGAAGCGCCAGATGTGGCTTTTACAAACTTGAGTGTTCTAACTTCCATGTTTACCACTTTATCTTGAAATGGAACTACAAAATGAAGTCCTTCTTGTAATGGTGGAACAGATGTATCTACTGCACTCCAATGTAGTAAAACTCCTCTATTTCCTGACTCTACAATTTGTACTGATGCAGCAGATATGGCTGCAATAATGACAAGTACGATAATGCCTAAAATTGCTAATTTTACTTTTCCAAAATTTACATTCATTTTTGGTTGCTGATATTTTGACAACCCTTTCTATTACATTTCACTATACATATACCATGTTAATTCGATTTTTTTTAAATCTTATTTTGAATTTTTATTTTTATTATTTTGATAAAAAGGCAATGATGAAATAGTTACAAAATACATCGTATAGTATGGCCGAAGATGGATTTATCTGGATTTATCTGATATTTTTCTTGATCCCTCTGGCTAGAATTATCCCACGTCTGATAAAAAAATGGAAAAAACAATCTGGTGATATGCCTCAACAATATGATTCTCAATATCATGTCTCAAATGATATTGTTTCTGAATCCCATTCAAAAAAATCTGAAATACCTTCTAAAATTGACTCTAAACCAAAGACTACGGAGATGTTGGTATTGGGTCAACTTACTCGCGGTACAAATAATTTTGATTCTCTTCAAAAAATATTGGGAATTGATACCGATACCCTGAATTCTGTTTTAGAAGATCTGGAAAAAAATGGATTGATGCAAGTTGATCAAAAACAAGGGTTATTTGGTCAAAAAATTGAGTTGCACCCTACTGAAAAAGGAATAAAAAAATTCTATTCTTGATTACATTTTGAACTAGTAAATAGAATCATAGCAAATATTATTCGGTTCTAAAAACCACTTATATGAAAACTAAAACATTTGCAGTGGACATTGATGGCACAATCACTGAAAATGGTGTTGGACGAATTAATTTAGATGCTCTTGCCGCTTTAAGACATTTGACAAATATCGGTCATAATGTGATCTTTGTTACTGGAAGATCTTCTGTAGAAGCATACTTGCTGTCTGTCTTTGGTGGTACTACAAAAATTGCTGTAGGTGAAAACGGTGGATGTATCACAGTTGATACAAATGATCATATTTTACTTGGGAACATGCAACAATGTCAACACGCCCTTAACATTATTCAAAAAGAAATTGCCAACGTTTCAGAAAAACCGGTATTTCCGAGAATGACTGAAGTTGTATTGGAGAGAACATTTGATTTGGAACTAGCAAAACAAGTGGTATTGGAAAAAAAATTAGACGTTTTGCTATCTGATAGTCAATACGCATTTCATATTAATTCACTGGGAATTGACAAGGGAACTGGATTTCAAAATGTTATGAAACGATTATCAGTTTCTCGTGATGATGTAATAGCTATAGGTGATAGTGCTACTGACATCCCTTTATTCAAAACAGCAAAAACAAGCATAGCCTTGGGAAATTCATCAGAATATGTAAAATCTCAGGCAACAATGACTACAAACGCTAAATCTGGAGACGGAGTTATAGAAGCATTAGATAAATTAGCACCCAAATTATCTGAGGTATAGTATTGTCCTTCAAATCATTAATTGATGAAATTGAAAATAATCTTCATAAAATATTAGAAGATATGTCGATATATGATATCTCATTTACTGTAGAACCTGCAAAACCAGGCTTTGGAGATGCGAGCTCAAATATCTCCTTTTTACTTGCCAAATCTCTAAAGAAAAGCCCAAAAGAGATTGCAAATCTAATGTCTGAAAAATATCGGCAATCTCAAAACATACTTGTATTAAAAGTTGAACCACATCAAACTGGATATCTCAACTTTTTTGCTGACTGGGAAAAACTAAATCAATTAATTTTATCAGAATCTAATTTGAATGAATTTGGCTTTATAGATTTAGGTCATAATTCTGAAATTGTTGTAGAACATACTAGTGTTAATCCAAATAAGGCCCTGCATATTGGTCATATTCGTAATATTGTTCTTGGCGATACCGTTGCCAGAATTTTAAAAAAATCAAATTACAAAGTTAATGTTCTAAACTACGTTGATGATTCTGGCTTGCAAGTAGCTGATATTATTGTAGGTTTTAAGCATCTTGGATTTGCTCAACAATCTCCAACTGGAAAAAAGTTTGATCATTATTGCGGCGATGATGTTTATGTTAAAACCACTGAAAAATATGAGCAAGATCCTAATTTTGAAGAGATTCGAAAAAACACTCTCAAAGAACTAGAGGATGGTGCATCTGAAACTGCTAAATTTGCTGATACCATAACAAGACGTGTTTTAGAAAATCAGCTTGAAACCTGCTGGAATTTAGGAGTTTATTACGACTGTCTTAATTTTGAATCTCAGATAATTCGTTCCGGATTATGGAGTAAAATATTTGAAAAACTCAAAGAAATGAATTTGGTAGAATTTGAAAATGATGGTAAGAATGCTGGCTGCTGGATTATTCGTGGTGAAAATAACGAGGAAGATAAAGTAATCGTTAGAAGTAATGGCACTGCAACTTACATTGCAAAAGACATTCCATATGCTGCATGGAAATTGGGGTTGATAGAAGACCCATTTTCATACAAGAAATATGAAAAAACTCAACCTGGAAATAAAATACTTTGGCAAACAACCTTAACAGCAACTAATGAGCCAAAACAAAACTTTACTGGTAATAAGGTAATCACAGTAATTGATTCAAGGCAAGCCAGACTTCAAAAAATTATTACTGGACTAATGTCAAAATTCAAATCTACTAACGATGCATACGTTCATCTTGGTTACGAATCTGTAACTCTTAGTTCTGATACTGCGCAAACTCTTGGATTAGATACAGATGGCAAACAAGCTCAAATGTCTGGACGAAAAGGTCTCTATGTTGATGCTGATTCTGTTTATGACTTGTTAAAAAACAAAACAATTGAGGAAACCAAAAAAAGACATCCTGAAATGTCTGACTCTGAAATTGAACAAATTGCTCATTATGTTTCTGTTGGAACATTACGTTATGAGATGATTAAACAGGATCTTGATAAAATGATTACATTTGATCTGACAAAATCATTAAGCTTAGAAGGTGACACAGCTCCATACATCCAATATACTCACGCAAGAGCATCAAGGATAATTGAAAAATCTGCTAGGAATCCCTCTATTGATGTTGACTTTTCTTTGTTAAACGATGCTTCTGAATTATCTTTGATCAAAATAATCGGTTTGTTTGAAATCTATGTTTTAGATGCTGCAAAAAATCTGTCTCCGAAAGTTATTGCAAGATACTGTCACAATTTGGCAGTGGCGTTTAATTCCTTTTATGAGCATGTTAAAGTGCTTGAATTAGGTGATGAGAAACTAGAAAACTCTAGATTGTGTCTTGTAAATTCATTTAAGATAACTTTGGAAAAAGCCCTTGAATTACTTGGCATTACAGCACCTGAAAAAATGTGATTAAAAATTTAATAAAAAAATGATTTAGTGGCTATGTCCACAGCCACAAGAATCATGACCTCCATGTCCTTCAGATGCTTGTCCTGCACATCTGGAACATTTGTCTGAACCTGTTGGTGAGAAAAATCCTATCCCACATGATACGCATTTCATATTTGCCATGCTGAATTCACAAAATTGCTGTATTTATTGAATACTGATGATGTTTTTAGCAGATATTTTGATTCTGATCATGGATTAATTGTGGTAGGAATTGAAAACGAGCTTACAAAATTACAACTGTCCCCTTCATTTGTTGGTTCGGTAAGAGGTAAAAAGAATCTCAAGGAGTAATCTCCAGGTTCGCCATTAAATGCAAATTCGCCAGTCCAGCCTGTCTGTTCTCCGATCTCACCTATTGGCTGATTCGTAAATTCAAAAGAACCAAATTCATTTCCAGAATTCATTTGAATCAAGTCATCTCCACTACTTGGAAATGAAAAATATTCTGCTACTGTAGTAATTACAACTGGATTGATTTTCTTGTCTGGATCATATTTTTTGAACCATTTATTGGTAGTTGTAAACTCTTCATCAAAAAATACTATTGATAGATTTTCCTGAGTTGAAAATCCTATCTTCATTGATGCATCATCATGGATTACTCCATTAACACATTCCCCAGTGATTTTGATCTTAACCTGTTTTGGTTTGTTTGCTTTATCTACATCAATTAATTTCAAATATACGTCTGGAACGCCATCAAAGTTAAAATCCCCAGTTCCTTCAAATTCTATCATTTTCATTTTTTTTACATTAGGATCTTTTAGTGACTGTTTAATTAGATCCCATGACTTTAGAAATTTTTTCATTGCTTTGTCATAATCGTTATTATCCAAAAGTTCATCTCCTTCCTCAAAATTTTGTATTGCTTTATCTAGTTTTTTTAATCCCTTTTCACTCATAATTATTTCTTGAATGCTGATAATCGCATTATCTACTAGTGCCCTATCGATTTCTGCAATTTTTAGGTTGATCATAAAAATTTCATTTTTAATGATGGATGATTCTTTTTTATCTTCTAAAATGCTATCTAGTTTGTTAATTGAATTTTTATCTACATTTAGAACTTTTTCTCCTTCTTTGATATTTAATTCTGAACCGTTTTTCCAATATTTTTCATCAAGACTCTCGTTTATTTTTTCAATTGCATCGTCGATATGTTTTTTAGATTTTTTAGAAATGGCATGGTTATTTTTTAAATCTTCTAAACTCTCTACAATGTTTTGTTTTTCTTGTTTTAGATCTAATGCATAAACATCATTATTCAAAGAATATGAAAATGAAATTAACATCATTGATAAAAAAACTATGATAGCTTTTTTCATTCTATTCCTATGCTTTACCTCTTTTTAATGATTATCCCATTAGATACTGTGTTTTACTTTTAGTTCAAGCAGTAGATTCTTATCTAAAATTTTCAGGAAAACTATATGGCAAAAATTAAGCAAAATTCTTACGTGTTGTTTTACTTTAACCACTCAAAAAAATGGCTTGTTAAAATCTCCAAAAAAGACTCACTTCATACTCATATAGGTGTGATAAAACATGCTGATGCTATTGGAAAAGAGTATGGCTCTAGACTAGTCACCAACAAAGACAAGTACGTCTATCTAATTGAACCCACAATGTATGACTATGTCATGAAAATTCAACATGGCACACAAATAGTATATCCTAAAGACATTGGCTACATTATTGCAAGAGCTGGCATTGGTAGTGGTCAAAAAATTCTAGAGATTGGTACTGGCAGCGGTTCCCTTACTTCCTTTATTGCAAGTGTTGTAAAACCTAGGGGGCATGTCTATACTTTTGACGTTGATGATAATTTTATGAAAATAGCTGAAAAAAACATCAAAAAAGCAGGAATGTCAAAGTATGTCACTCAGCAAAAACTTGATTTGAAAACTTCAAAGAAACTTCCTGTCGAAGAAGCTGATGTGGCTTTAATTGATCTTGGGGATCCTTGGACTGTTCTACCACAAGTTCGTAAAATGCTTAAAGGAAGTGGCGCTATCTTTGCAATTTGTCCTACCATGAATCAACTTGAAAAATTAACTATCGCTCTAGTTGAAAATGAATTTACTGACATTGAATCCACCGAACACATCATAAGAACAATTGAAGCACGTGAAGGAAAGACTAGACATTCATTTCAAGGTATTGGTCATACAACGTACCTATGTTATGCCCGAAAGGCATTTTTTGGTAGAGAGTCAAAGAAAAAATCTGATTTTGTTGAATCTGAGACTATATCTTACGCTGAATCTGATGCTGAATCAACTTAATTTGCATATTTTTAGATTAAAACAAGATTTATTCCTCTATCTTTAGAATACTTGGTATTGGTTAGAAAATTAATTACTGCTACTCAAGTTAAAAAATTCATCCCTGCAAGAAAAGCAAAATCTCGTAAAGGTGATAATGGAACTGTTCTAGTTATTGGAGGCAGCTACATCTATCATGGCGCACCAATTCTGTCATCAATTGCAGCATTACGATGTGGCGTTGATCTAGTATATACATCAGTTCCAAAAGTAAATGTAACTCCTACTAGAGCAATATCCCCAAATCTGATTGTAATTCCTCTAGTTGATCAAAAATTAACTCGAGGAGCTGTTAACAAACTTCTTGGTGCATTACCTCACAAATTAGATTCTGCAACAATTGGAATGGGACTAGCAGTTCAAGAACGTGGGTCTTTGTTGCTTTTGATAAAGTCTCTTTTAGATAGAGATGTTCGACTTTCATTGGATGCAAGTGCACTTGTTCCTGAAGTATTGCCACTATTATCTGACAAAAATGTTGTAGTAACTCCGCATGCTGGTGAATTTAAGCGATTATTTGGGATTGCTCCACCTGATTCTAAAAAGGAAAGAATCAATCTAGTTGAAAAAAATGCTAAGGATAATGGAATTGTTGTGTTGCTTAAAGGTGCAACTGATATAATTTCTGATGGTACTACAACATATCTCAATGAGAAAAAAACTCCTGGAATGACTGTAGGTGGAACTGGAGATGTCTTGTCTGGATTAGTGGCTGGAATGCTCTCAAAGAATCGTAATGCATTAGAGTCTGCAGTTGCTGCAACTTTTATCAATGGATTGGCAGGCAAAGCAACTCAAAAGAAATTTGGATTGCATATGACCTCTATGGATCTATTAGATGAGCTTGCAAATGCCATGAAACCCTTTGATAGAATTGTGTGAGTAAAATGAATGCCTTAAAGCACATTGATAGCCATATGCCACGATTAGTCTCTGAATTACAAACACTAATTCAGCAACCAAGTGTTTCTGCAAAAAATGAGGGAATTGAAGAATGCGCACAATTAGTCAAAAAAATACTAGAAAAATCTGGAATCAAATCTGAAATCTTGAGACTGAAAAATGTGGCACCATTGGTATATGGTGAAGTAAAATCAAAGAAAAATCCAAACAAGACTTTGATGTTTTACAATCATTATGATGTTCAACCAGTAGAGCCATTTGATTTGTGGGATGATCCTCCATTTAGTGGAAAAATAAAAGGAAACAAAATTTTTGGAAGGGGTTCCTCTGATGATAAAGGCGAATTAATCACTAGAATAAAGGCAGTTGAAGCATCTCTAAAAACTACTGGTGATGTTCCATGCAATATTAAATTTGTAATCGAAGGTGAGGAAGAAACAGGAAGTGCACACATTGATGATTATCTAAAAAAATACCAAAAGAAATTTTCATGTGATGGTGTAATCTGGGAATTTGGTTATGTTGATTCACAAAATAGACCAATTATCGGTCTTGGGATGAAAGGATTACTGTACGTTGAATTGTCTGTAAAAGAATCAATTCGTGATGCCCATTCCAGTTTGGCAGTATTGATAAAAAATCCCGCATGGCGATTAATTGAGGCTGTTCAAACATTAAGAGATTCTGATGGAAAAATTCTCATTAAAGACTGGTATAAAGAAACAACCCCTCTATCTAAACAAGATTTGGCAATAATATCAAAAGAGCCATTTGATGAACAGTCTTTCAAAAAAGAATTTGGAGTGAAATCATTTGTAGGAAATCTAAAGGGATTGAATGCAAAAAAAGCCCTTGTTGGTGGCGCTACTTGCAATATCGCTGGATTTGTTTCAGGATATACGGGAGATGGTGCAAAAACAGTTCTTCCTGGTACTGCTTTAGTGAAAATTGATTTTAGACTGGTTCCTAAAATGGATCCAAAAAAACAAATTCTTAGACTAAAAACACACTTGAAATCAAAAGGATTTGGAGATATATCTGTCAAAATTTATCACGGTGAAGCTGCTGCCCGAACAAATCCCACTGATCCGTTTGTAACTAAAGTAAAAGAAGCAGCTGATCAATCTTTTGGAAAATCAATCATTAATGTTTCAAATGCTGGCACTGGTCCCATGCATTCTTTTGTAAATGTATTACATGCGCCATGCATTTCTATTGGCAGTACCTACATGTTTGCTCGTATCCACTCTCCAAATGAATTTACTAGAATCGATTTATTGAAAAAAACTACAAAATGCATTTATCTTATTATGGAAAAATTTGGAAAAGACTAGTGTAAGCATCTAGGTAATTTTTTGATAACATGTGCCAGTGATATTCTTCCCGGACCTGCTGTGATTATTAGTAATGCCCCTCCTAATATGACAAGATCAATTGCGTATCCTCCATTTCCTGTAAGGTTGGAAGCTTCTTTTACTACAAATATTGCTCCAAGCATAATTATTGCAATCATTGATGCAGAAAGTCTAGTAAATAATCCTATGATTAGTAATATTCCTGAAATTAATTCTGCAAGTGCAATTGGGATCTGCATCTCTGCCGGTATGCCAAGATTGCCAAGCATTCCTGCAAATCCGGGATTAAATTTTCCAGATCCTTGTACGATGAAAACTACTCCTATTGCGGTTCTAATCCCCCAATTTGTAATCTCATTTAGCTTTGTATTGTGAATACTAGATTCAGTCAACACGAAATTCTGTTTTTTACCATATAAAATATTTTATCCATATTTTGAATCAAAAAAGGAGAAAGCCCTTTATTATGCTGTGAAATCATTTGAATTATGTCTATGTACATGCCCGGAGCAACAGCTGTGGGAATTACTTTTAATGGCGGCATAGTTCTTGCAAGTGAAAAAAGGATCGCATTTGGTAACTTTCTTGTAAGTAAATCTTCAAAAAAGACATTTTCAATTACTTCAAAAGTTGGGGCTGCCTGTGCCGGCCTGGTAGCTGATATGCAGATTTTAACATTACAAATTGCAGCACTTGCTAAAATTCGAAAAATGGAACTCAAAAGAGACGTTCCTCCAAATACTGTTGCTAAAATGATGTCAAATATGATGTATGAAAGACGATATTTCCCATTACTGACTCAGGTGATTGTTGGTGGTGTGGTTGACAAACCTATCTTGTACACATTAGATCCATTAGGTTCTGTTCTCCCAGATGAATATGCTGCAGTTGGAACTGGTGCTGAAATGGCATTAGGTGTTTTAGATCCGCAATTCAAACCAAATATGACTCAAGAAGAAGCAATTGATCTGGCAAAACGAGCTGTTAGATCTGCAGCACTTCGAGATTCTGCAAGTGGTGATGGACTTGACATACTCGTTGTTACAAAAGACGGTACTAAAGAATTCACTGAAAAAATCTAATTAAAAATACAACGTTTAGTAATTTTGATTTCTAATTATTACTGTAAATTTACTTTAAAGTAAAAATATCTAGATTTCATTTGCCATATCAAAGTATTTCCATTCCAAAATTATGAGCAGTGTTCATCATTGTAGCTGTACTTCAAACTCTGTTTGTCTATTTCACTATTCTCAAATTCATCCAACTTCTGTAAGAACTCACGAAGTTTTCAATATTAAAAGATCAAAATAGATTACTCGTAAATCGTTTTTCCAATTTCCCAAAACTTGTCTGATATGTAGTGCATATTTTTTATGACTTCGCCTTTTTCCATTTCTTCTAATTCTGCACTTGATACCAATGATTTTCCTACTGCAAGAAACTTATGCTGTGATTCCTCAACGATGCATACAATTTTTTCTTTTTCAAATTCATCATGGGTTTTGATTCCAGGTCTCATTACATTTGCTCCTTTACACATGAATTTCACAGCACCCATGTCTACTGTAACATGTGGAAATTTTTCAAGCATCTGAGTTTCTGACAAAAATGGGAGATATTCATCATTAATTTTTAAAATTTTTATTCCCTGACCCATAATTATCTGTGCATCATCTGCAATCTCGTGTACTTTGAGATTTTTTATTTTTGGAAACTCCATTCCCCATTTTTCTGTGACTGTTTTTAGAAGTGTAGCAGTTTCACTCTTTGAAATTAAATTGGATTTCAAATTTTTACTATCTCTTGTCTGATGTCTAACAGATCTCTTAGGATAGAACTTGCTGTTTCCATTCCTCCGGCACCTTTTCCGATAATTGTTTGTGTACCTGAATGCTCTGATGTAAATGCAATTGCATTTAGTGTTCCATTAACACATAATGGATCATCTACTGAGACTTCTTTTGGTTCTACTATGAGTTCTTTATTGCATGAAGCAATTAGTTTGATAGCGCAATTATTTTTTCTAGCTTTTTTAATATCTTCTTCTGTAACATTACGAATTCCTTTACAACTGATATCTGGCATTGTTACTTTCATATCCATTACCCAGTTTGCAAGAATCACTAATTTTGCCGCTGCGTCTAGTCCATCCAAATCTAGGGACTCATCTGCCTCCACATACCCTTTATCCTTGGCATCTTTTAGGGCAGTCTCAAATGATAGTCCATTTGCCATGTTAGTTAGGATGTAATTTGTTGTTCCATTTAGTATTCCTGAAAATGAGCTGATCCTTTCTCCTCTAAGGCTATTTTTTGCATAATCTAAAATTGGCGTTCCTCCACCTACAGTCCCACTGAATTTGAAGATGACTTGATTGTAAATGGCTAATTCCATCAATGATGGAAATGCTAATGCTAACGGACCCTTGTTTACTGATATGACATGCATGCCACGTTTCATTGCTGTTACTATGTGCGTCATTCCAGGTTCTGCATCTTTATAATTACTAGCAGTAGTTTCTATGACCACATCTGCATCCAAGTTTTTGATCATGTCTATTCCTGACATGTTGTTTTTTGTATTTGCATAATTTTTTACAGTTCCAGTTTTTTTCTTTACTTCGATTAGTTTCTCTAATTCTAATCCTGAGATATCTACTGCACTGCCTTTGCTATCAAATACACCTACTACTCTTGGTTTTAATCCATACTCTGCATAAAGATCCTCTGATCTTGAATCAAATAATTTTACTAAACTTTGGCCAACAACACCAAATCCACAAAGTATTATTCTCAAACCCTTTCATTCCTTCTTGATTTATTATTGTAATTCATTTCTTTGATTTTCTTATCATTGATTGTGTTTTATTAATAATTTTTGCATGTTATTTAATCTGTGCTTAAGAGTGCCTGATATTGATGCACTCACTCATCTTTTTTCTCAAGATCCAGTGAAATTGAGTTAATACAGTATCTGAGGTTGGTTGGTTTAGGACCATCATCAAAAACATGACCTAAATGTGCACCACATTTTTTACAGTTTACTTCAGTTCGTATCATTCCGTAAGCACTATCTGATATGTATTCGATTTTTTCATCTGAAAGAGGTTGCCAAAAACTTGGCCATCCAGAACCTGAATCATATTTTGTATCCGATGTGAATAATGGTTCTCCACAACAAACGCATTTGTAAGTACCTTTTTCCTTATTTTTGTAATATTTTCCTGAAAAAGGTGGTTCAGTTCCTTTGTTGATGCAAACTTCAAATTGGTCTGGTGTCAGTATTTCTTTCCATTCTTGTGGTGTCTTTTCAATCTTGTCAGCCATGATTTTCTCTCTTTGTGATTATATTAGAATATTTTCTATTTTTTAAGTTTCTTTCTTTTTTCCTCTGTTCTTTTTTCTGATTCAAATCTCTCTAAATCATATCCTTTTAAATCTACAAATTTTATTATTTTACTTAAATTCGGATGGACTTTGTTTATCTCTTTGAACATTTGTTGTGCCACTTGTCTATAGTCAATATGTCCTTGTGGCACTGTTCTTAGCTCAATTAAATGACAAGCTTCTCTGAGATTAAATTTCATAAAATATGGATAATTGTATGCAAAGTTTACAACATACTGCCCCTGTTCTGGATATTTTTTTCTGATTTTATCAAATGTGTGTTTTGTCTTATTCATGCATTCCTGATATTCTCTTTCAATCCCTAAAACTTTGATCTCATTTGGTGTATTATATCCATGATCTGTTGTAAGCAATTGTCTTTCTAGTGTCAATGCTCTATGTCTGTGAAAATCTCTGAACATTCCAAAATTATTTAGTAAATCAAAAGTATAGTACACATTCTCAAATGCTCTGGACGGTCTATGACGTCTATTTTTTCTCAATTTTGCAAACGATTCAATTATTTTTATTTTTTTGGTATGTGGTAATTTTTTTACTTGTTGCATTATGTTAAGATATGATGTGCTTGGAGATTGTTCATAGATTATACTGGTAATGATTTTGTTTATGGCTGTTTTTTCTAATTCATAATCTACTAACTGTGTTTTAATTCCTGAAATTATTTTTGGTTTGATTCCTTTTGCTATGCTTTTAGATGCTTTTTTCAACTCTTGAAGGTAAGTTTGGAATGCTTTACCGTATTTGTCATCAGCTCTTTTGACAAAAGCCTTGATTGTAACATCTAGCTCTTTTTTGATTGTTGAGGCTAAATTTTGCTCTTCTTCAAGTTCTGATGCCCCAAGTACTGTGAGGAGATACTCAAAAGCACGACCATTTCCTGTAATTCCCACGTTTGTTAAAGTCGATGCAGGTAAAAGACCACGCAAAATGTCTAGTGCTTTTGCTTTTGTTGAGCCATTGTAAATCATATTTGCCGATTTGATGTCTTTTTCCTCTTTTAGTTTGGAGAATGTTTTTTCTTTTCCATCTTTTGAATCTTTGAAAGTGTATTTTTCAATTGGATATTTTTCTCGTATGTATTTTATCATTGGTTCTATATTGTTTGAATACATATCAAATGAAAAATTACATGTCTCCAAATACAAATCAGCAAATCTAGAGTTCATTAGTTGTGAATCTTTGTAGAATCTGTATTCTCCGTTAATTTTTTTATTCCATGCTACATATCTTGATGATTTTTCTAAATATGATAATCCTATTCTTCTATCTTCAATTTTTTTAACTGCAATATTGGAAAGACCTTCAATTGCAATTTGTGCTTCTCCAAGCTCTGCTACGGAATCATCTCCATATTCTAACAGAACTCGATTGTAAAATTCTTCTCCTCTGTTCTCATTTTGTAAAAATTCATCTAAGAAAATTCTACGCATATTTTTGTCTGTTCTGCTGTATCTTGACATTAATGCGCCACGATCAACTTGTCTTGGTGTAATTATTGCAAAAACATTTCCGTCAGTGTTTGAAAAATGGTCTGATAAAATCTTTTTTTCATTACTTGAAAATTCTGACAATATGATTGTCATGATTTCCAATTATTAATAGTCTATTTCTTTTTCCCAATTTGAATTAGATCGGGTGCTTTATTTTTTTCTTGTCCTTTTGATTGCCATCTTAGTAATACTTCTTTGAATGCATTGGCATCTCCCTCATTTTCTGTATACATTAGTGCAGTTACCCATCTGCCCTTTCCTGCTTTTCCTCCTACGGAATTCATCCAAAAATTACTTGGTAATGTCTCCATCAGTTTGTTAGATGGGTCTTTTGTTACTTCTAACCATCTTTGTCCTACGAAATTCAAAATCTGTTCTAATTCTTCTTTTTGGATCATGATTTTTTTCATATTATGCTAAATTTTAAAATTTCTAAAGTTTTTTCTAACTGGTTTTTTACATAAATTATGTGGATCTAGGCATGAAATTACTAATTTGTATGTGTGATGTCCTGATTAAAAATATGATTGGATCTTAAGACCAAAAACGATTAGTTGTTTGGTGAAAGTTCCAACT
The DNA here is from genome assembly GCF_000220175.1 of Nitrosarchaeum koreense MY1. Lineage (NCBI taxonomy): Archaea > Thermoproteati > Nitrososphaerota > Nitrososphaeria > Nitrosopumilales > Nitrosopumilaceae > Nitrosarchaeum > Nitrosarchaeum koreense. The sequence continues at coordinate 575,452 of NZ_AFPU01000001.1, forward strand.
ATTGTTTTTTTGATGATTTAGTATTTAGATCATACTGATAATTTCTACGCGAGTCTTTTATTCCGATTTGAGATATTCTTGTTATTAGATGGGTTGAGGTTTTTTCGACCATTACCTCACACCATCTAGTTTTAACCGATTAGAAGATTCATGCCCTTCTAATCTTTTTATTACTAAAGTGGTATTTTTTTTATGTTATACCTCTAGTGACTCTTTTGTATTGTCTGAAGAATAATTTTCAAGATTAGTTTATAATTATGCCTAAATCAGAGCTATCAATTTGCCAATAGAATCTGGTATAGTTACACTTGAACTATGGATTATCTTTTTTGCAATTCTTTCAGTAACTATTGCAATTGATCTTGGATTGATTCATAAAATAAAAAGAAGATTGACCAAAACATCGTCCTCTGAATTAGAACATGTGATGTCTACCAAAGAGGCACTTGGTTGGACAATCACTTGGATTTCACTTGCAGGAATTTTTGCAGGAATGATCTATTTTGCACTTGGTAATGATAAGATGATTGAATTTGTAACTGGATATGCTCTAGAAAAGTCTCTTAGTGTAGATAACATGTTTGTATTTTTACTAGTTTTTACTACTCTGGGAATTCCTCATAAATATCAGCATAGAGTTCTCTCTGTTGGTATTCTTAGTGCAATTGTGATGAGAATTGCACTAATTCTTGTTGGTGCATCTTTGTTAGATAATTTCCATTGGATGATCTATATTTTTGGTGGATTACTTTGGTTTACATCCATTAGAATGATCCTTCAAAAAGAAGAGAAGAAAATTGAACTTGAAAAAAACATTGCAGTTAGAATTTTAAAAAAATTCATGCCTGTTAACCTAAACTTGGTTGGCAACAAATTCCTTGTATCAATTAATGGTGTAATGCATGCCACTCCATTGCTAGTGGCACTTGCAATAATTGAGCTGACTGATCTGGTATTTGCAATGGACTCCATTCCTGCTGTGTTGGCAATTACTCGAGATCCGTTCATAGTAATAACATCAAACGTATTTGCTATCTTGGGTTTAAGGGCACTTTACTTTTTAATTGGTGGTATGATGGAACGATTCCATTATCTAAAACCTGGATTAATCGTGCTTTTGATATTCATTGGAACTAAGATGATAATCTCTGAATTCTATCATATTGAAACTGTGACTTCTTTGATTATTGTATTTGTCATTCTTGTTACCGTGATGGTTGCTTCATTGCTAAAAAAACCAAAAACTACGAAATCTGAATAAATTCAAGAATTACTTGTGTTATGTGCTAAATGTTAACCTGAATTGATCAAATGGGTAGTGAAATTTATTATCTTATTTATTAAATTTAAACTCAATTGGATACATATACGTTGAATAGAAAATCATACTTTGGTATTTGTTTTGGTGTATTGTTGCTAATTAGTATTGTATCCGTACAAATGGCATATGCTGAACCTATGTTTTCTTTTAAATTTGGTACTTTTGGAACCGCAAATAATCAACTAAAAAATCCACATGATGTTGATGTGAGTAGTGATGGTAGATCCATCTATGTTACAGATACTGATAATCACAGAATTATTGTATTTGATGATGATGGGGATTATGATTACAAATTTGGCACCTTTTGTAATATGACTTCAATCCAAAACTGCAATGATGATGCAGATGGTGCAGACAATGATGGCGATGGTCAATTTAACAATCCCTTTAGTGGAGTTTTAGATGGGATTGGAAATTTCTTTGTTATTGATTCTGATAATGAACGAGTTCAAAGATTTGATGATGGCGATGGTCAATTCGAATCAAAGTTTGGCTCTTCTGATAATACAAAACCCGAGTATCTAGGCTCTGCTCAAGGAATTGCTATACAAAAATCTACAAAGAAGATTTTTGTATCTAGTATTGAAACTGATTCCATATCTGTTTTTGATTCTTCAGGAACTTTTGTAACTAATTTTAAAACGTTCAATGGTACTCAAACTCTAACGAATCCATCACATATGATAATTGATGACAGTGAAGAGACTCTATATGTTTCTGATACTGGAAATGATAGAATCATAGCATTCAAACTTGTTACAGGAACAACATGTCCAACAGGTACTACTAAAGCAGTAGATGGAATTTGTTATATCAAAAAGTTTGGTTCTGCAGGTACCGCTGACGGAAAATTTGATTCTCCATCAGGTTTAGCAATTGATTCAACAAATGATTTGCTTTATGTTGCAGATACTGATAATAACCGAATCCAAATATTCAAACTAACTACTGATACAACTTGTGCTAGTGGTACAAGTAAAGTTGTTGATGGTGTATGTTTTGTAGAAAAGTTTGGTTCTGCAGGTACCGCTGACGGAAAATTTGATTCTCCCTTAGGACTTGCGTTAGATACTACACATAATTTACTATATGTTGCAGATACTGACAACAGTAGGATTCAGGCATTTACACTGGTAACTGCTTCACAAACTCCTGGTCCTCCAAAGAATTTGAAAACATCTCCAGTTTCCACAAAATCTGTACTCTTAACTTGGGATGAACCTGTTTTATCTACTGGATCTCCTGCAGTAACTGGTTACAAAATTGAATACAAAACCGCAACCACTGCATATGCTGTTTTGATTGCAGATACTAAGAGTATTTCAACATCATTTCTTCATGAAGGTCTCGACTCTAGCAATACTTACACTTATCAAATATATGCAATAAATTCTAAAGGAACAAGTACCCCTTCTTCTAGTTCATCAGTAAAACCTACAGAAACTACTGTTCCAAGTGGATTGCTTGCAACAGCAATTTCTCCAAATCAAATTAGACTTTCATGGCAAGCTCCATCAAACACATTTGGACAAAGCATCGGTGGATATACAATTCAACGTGTAGTTGGCCCTGATGTTTATGATAATCTTGGTTCAACAAATAGTAAAACAACTACATACACTGTTAATAATTTGACAACTGATAAATCATATTCATTTGTAGTTCGAGCAAATATTGGATATGGTGTTACAGAACCATCAAACACCGCCTCTGCTACTCCCAAAACAACTTCAGTTGATGTTCCTCAAACACAAACATCTTCCAATTCTGCTGTAATACAAATTTCTTCACCTCCAATAAAATTAACTGCAACAAGTACCTCCTCTACTCAGATTAATCTGTCATGGAGTCCACCTTCATCTACTGGAAATACTCCGATCACTGGTTACAAAATTGAGACGAAAAAAGATTCTGGCTCTTACTCTGTATTGGTAGCAAACACAAACAGTACCTCCACTACATACTCTCATACGAATCTTACAACAAATTCCAAATACACATACAAAGTATATGCGATAAATGAAGCTGGTACCAGTACTGCATCTAATGAAGTTACTACAATTCCAACAACTACTTTGAAAATAAATCCTTTAGGTAAGCTGACGATAGATGAAGGAAAATTACTATCTTTTGCTGTAAAGTTGACTGATCCATCTATGAGTGGCATGGTATTTAGTTTAGAAAAGAATCCTCCTACTGGAGCTTCAATTAATCAAAATAATGGAATGTTTAGTTGGACTCCAAATGATACACAGGGTGGAAAAGCATACATCTTTGATATTGTAGCAAATCTAGGCTCGTTAAGTGATAGGCAATCAATTATAATTACTGTAAATGATTCTATCAAAAAATCTGATCCTATCAAAGAGCCAGAACCACCAAAAGATGATCCTATAGATGAACCTGTTAAACTAGAGATAGCTTCATTTGTGGATCCTACAAGAGATCCACAATCATATGTTGACAGATACAACAATGAACCAAGTTACAAAAAATGGTTTGATGATAACTTCCCAGAATACTCTTCAATTCATGAAGCAGTTGGATTAGATACACCAAAAGGTTTAGCTCCTTTTGTTGATACTTCAAAAGATCCACAATCTTATGTTGACAGATACAACAATGAACCAAGTTACAAAAAATGGTTTGATGATAACTTCCCAGAATACTCTTCGATTTATGAAGCAGTTGGATTAGATAAACCAAAAACTGATGAACCAAAAACGGATACACCAAAAATTGATGAACCAAAAACTGACACACCAAAAATTGATGAACCAAAATTTGGAATATGTGGACCTGGAACAAAACTAATTGATGGCATATGTACTATTGTCGATATGCCAAAACCAAAACCTTGGTGGCAATTCTGGTAGACTAATTAAAATATTTTAATCTCAAATTTTATGCATGAATTTTTGGATTTGACAAAAATGATGCATATTGTTGTAACTTGTATTTCAGAAAGAAATTTGCTTTTGCTCTTGGGTAGTTATTGTTTACATATTCTTTAATTTCTGGCAAACTCATTTTTGCTAATTTATAAAATTCTGAATTGTATTGAGAAGGTTGTATTGTGATACTCATCAAGTTATGGTTTGTTATTTTGTTTTTCCAACGATAAATCAAAAATTGTTCTAATCTTTGTTAGTTTTATCAAACCAATAAGAGACTAACTGAAAATAATATTAGTTCTCATAAATCTGTCTTTTAATGTCTGAAATATGTTCATTAAAAATTTCAATTCCAGCATCAAATAGTTTCATTGTATTTTCCACAGTGCCTGGTTGATTTTCATCAATTCTTTTGTTTGTTAGATATTGGCCAGAATCATGAATGTATTTTTGAAGAACCATTCCCAAAATACATTCATGCATGTTTTTAATATCCCACTGCTCTTTTGTTGAATTTACCAAATTGAAATACTTTGGAATCTGACTAGTCGCTATTTGTAGCAAATTTTCAAGTTCTCTAGTATCATCAACGCTCAGTTTCATCTTACAATTAATCTGAATTGATCTTTCAAATTAATAGTTTTGATTATCTGAAAATTGACTTTTTTTATGAGGCTATTTTTTTTATTTTTGTAAAATATCTTGGCATAATTACTGTCAAAATAATATCACACTAACTTGACATGTTTTTAACAACTAGTGATTTAGGCATGAGTTAATGGCATATTGATCCCTTAGAAATGTCACAAGTGGACTAGCAACAGATTAGAAGGACTTTTCAATGATGATATAAAATTTTATACAGTATGAAGTATTTTATTTTTTGAGCATTTTTACACTAATGTCCACGTGAAGATCATAATAACAATGGAAAATCCCATTATTGCAACAGTTAACCATCCTAAAACATTCGCTAATCGTCGATTAGTATGGGTGTGAAGTATTTTTTTGTCATTTGCAACTTTGATGACTGCTATGAGTAAAGGAACTGCAATTATCCCATTAATTATGGCAGTATAGTATAATGCTTTGATAGGATCTAACCCCATAAAATTAATCCAGAGTCCAACTACTGTAGAGGAAGCTATTATCAAATAGAACGATTTAGCTTCCTTGAATTTCTTGCTTAACCCTTGTTTCCAACCAAATCCTTCCGATAATGCATACGCAGAAGAACCAGAAAGTATTGGGATTGCCAACATACCTGTACCTATAACTCCTAATGCAAAGATTATTTTTGCAATTTGTCCTGAATTTGGAAATGTTTGTACTAGCGGTTCTAGTGCTTTTGCAGCTTGATCTGCAGTAATAACATTTGAAATTCCTCCAGCATGAAGAGTTCCGGCGGCAGTCAAAATAATAAACCACATTGTAAGTATAGAAAACCCAATTCCAAGCATGACATCTATACGCATCATTTTGATTTCGCGCTTTGTGATGTGTGGTTTGCTATCTCCAATTTCTTTAATCTTGTTTTTTGCAACATCTTCTTCTGCTTCTTCTGATGTCTGCCAGAAAAACAAATAAGGTGATATTGTGGTTCCAAAAAGCGCAACAAACATCATGGAAAATGCGGGAGTAAACTCTACATGTGGAATAATACTCGCAGTAAAAACTTCTTGCCAGTTTGCTCCAATAATTAAAGCAGTAACAAAATATGCAAGTAAAGAAAGTGTCAGATATTTTAATATCCTGATATATTTTTGATATGGAATTAAAATTTCAGATAAAATTATCGTCGTAGTAAAAAACAGCGTGGTAAGAAGAATTGGAAATCCAGGAAAAATTAGATTTACAGAAGCAGACATTGCACCGATATCTGCACCGATGTTTATCGTGTTTGCAACAAGAAGCAATGTTATTATCGGAAAAACTGTTTTTTTTGAATACTTTTTTTTTGATAACTCCTGCCAACCCACTTCCAGTCAACAGACCGATTCTTCCACACATTTCTTGTACAGTTGTTACTAACGGATAGATAAACAAGGAAAACCATAGTGCACCAGTACCATACTGTGCACCTGCTTGAGTATAGGTTGCAATTCCTGATGGATCATCATCAGAAGCCCCAGTTATTATTCCAGGACCAAAAATCTTTGAGAGTTTTTTTAGTCTGTGTTTAGACATTATGTAAAAAATCCCTTAGTTGTATGATTGAAAATCATTGTAACTACAAATGAATTAGATGATAGATTAAAGAAGTTTGCATATCATTTTCAATATTGAATGTGAATTGTCCCCAGGCATAGTTAATGGCATATTGATCCCTTAGAAATGTCATAAAAATAGAATATTTTCATTATAGAAAGGGGATAAAGATGGGGACCTGCCAATTTGACCTTTTTTAAGGATTTTAAGAAGATATGAAAATGATTATAAAATGCAATTGGCAAAAAAATGGTTTTTCATAAATCAAATCAATACATAATATTTAGTAATAATACCGATAATTGTGGTTTCTTTTTGGATAAAGAAGTAGCATTAACAATCATAATAATGGTTGTCACTACCGGGGCAATTGTGGGATTATTGTGTATTTACACAAATAATGAAATTCAACGAATGAATGAGGAAATAACAAAAACAAAAACAAATGAAGTGCAGGCATTATCTTCACGTTTTGCGTTAAGGTTACAGTATGTTACTGGCCTGATGGAATTATCTAGTCAGACTTTTCCAATGACGAAACCTCCGACACACTCAAGTTTAATTTCTGATCATTTAAAGGGCATACCGCAAGATGCAGACATTGAGAAAAGAGAAATTGCAAGAAACATGTTTGATAAAAAACTTGAACTTGAGTATGTTTTTTATGCCATGCCAAATGGTGACATCTATTTTTTAGAACCGTTTTCCTCACAGGTCAAACTCTCTCAGATAAATTTTGCTTTTAGGGACTGGTATCAAGGTGCACTGGACACAGGCTCTACATATGTAAGCGAGGTTTATGTTTCTGCTAATGAAAAGCACAATGTAATAGCAATTGCAGTCCCGATACATAATGACATTGACCAAACTTTGAATGGACTATTTGTAGGTGCACTTGATCTTGGCGCGGTTCAGAGATCACTATCACAGATTAGTCATGGACAAAATGAATATTTTCTCATAGTGGATCACAATAATAACATAGTAGTAGATTCTAGAAAATCAGAATCAGACATTGAAATTAAAAAATTTACCTTAGATTTGATTGACCATCCATCAAAAAATGAAGTCAGTGTAATAACAAAAGAGATAGACGGAAAAGATCATCTCATAGCATTCAAAACTATACCTGTAGGGATTCATGAATGGTCAGTTATATCGATTCAACCGTATGAAGATGTGTTTGTATCATCGACAGTACTGAGAAACGAAACACTTGGAATGATCATGACAATAGTGGCAATCACTGGTACGTCTGGTTTTTTTATGATAAGAAAAATAAATATAAACATACATCTTTCAGACCAACTAAAACAAAACAACTCTGAACTAGCGCTAAAAACGGAACAAATCAAACAGATTGATGTTCAAAAAGACGAATTCTCTGCAATGGTTACACATGAGCTAAAAACTCCTCTAATGCCTATCTTGTGGAATTGTAATTTATTAAAAAAAGGAATGACAGGAGAACTTAATGCAGAACAGATAGAATCAATAGAATCTATTGAAAAAAATACAAAGCAACTTGAGTCACTCATTAGCGATATTATGGATGTAAGAAAACTAGAGCTAGATAAAATGAAATTTAATTTTGAATCTATATCGACAGATGAATTTTTTGGCAATCTTGATTCTACTTATAGAAAGATCTTGACTGACAAAGGGATGTCCTTTAAGACAGAATATCCACATGGAATTATCATACATACAGACAAGACAAGACTACGACAAGTCTTTGATAACATAATAGGAAATTCTATAAAGTTTATTCCTCAAAACACGGGAATAATTGAGATAGTAGTGGAGAAAAAAGAAAATGAATTGACTGCATCCATCAAGGATAATGGTTCTGGCATTCCTCCTGAAAAACAAAAAGGATTGTTTCAGAAATTTTATCAAATAGATACATCAGAGAGAAGAAAAAGCGGTGGGACCGGACTCGGGCTTGCCATCTCAAAGAAGATAATGGATAAGCTTGGAGGCTCAATCCAGATTGAAAGCGATGGCAAGACAGGCACAACAGTTCACATTAGTTTGCCTATTGAAAATCAAAATTCTTAAAAGCATGTAATCATATTTTATGACTATATGCACTTTTTGTTGGTCGACGATAATGCAGAGATTACAAAAATAATGTCAAAATATTTTACAAAAAAAGGTCATATGTGTACAGTTACAAATGACGGTCGTAATGCACTTGAAATATTACAAGGTCAGAAATTTGATGCAACACTACTCGATCTTGCGATGCCAGAATTTTCAGGCAGAGATGTAGTCATGCATTTAAAAAATAATGGAAAAATAAATGATCATAACATAGTCTGTCTTACAGCATCTTCTCCATCTGGTGAGTATGAAGATGAATTAAGAATCATGGGAGTAAAAGCAATACTGAAAAAACCAATTGACCCTGATGTATTACTTGACTTTATGAATCAGTTTCAAATCAAGCATTAGCAATCAATATGGATGATCATATTATTAATGAACTACAACAAATAATTTTATTTCAGAAAAAACTAGAACAGCTAATCAATAGTGATGATCAAGATAAATCAATACAAATACCAGATATAATAGATAATCTTGAATCTACAAATAACCTTACTGAAAAACTTGTAAGTGGCATACTCTCAGATAAAACAAAATTCGATAAAGTATTTTTAAGTACACTTAATCATGAACTGCGTACCCCACTTGTGCCGATAAAGACATATTCGGAAATGCTAATACAAAATAAATTTGGAAATTTAAATGAGCAACAAAAAGAAAGACTTGACATCATTGTAACAAACACTAATCTATTGCAACAAAAAATAACAGAACTCCTTCAGCAAAGTGCAGATAAGATTTCATCAGATAAAGAGTCCCGTCACCGTCTAAAAGAAGTGGAACAAGAAAAAGTGTTATTGGAAAAGTTAGACGACCTTTTAAATGATGAAATAAAACAAGACAAACAGACAATACATCGACTACAAGATACCGTGACAAAATTGAGTCAAACCCAAAAAGAGGGCAGACAAGAAGAACTGTTTTTAGATAAGATGATAAAAGACGAAGAAAGAAAAAATGTCCTTCTTGCCAAAAATAACCTCATAGTAATTGCAATATCTGCAATAATTGTTAGTGCAGGATTTGTAGCCTATTCTACATACGTGGTAAGTGTTGTAGGCTCACAATACAAAGTAGTCAATATTGGAAACATGCAATCTGGATATGTCATACAAAACCTTAGGGGCGACACTATAGACACATGGCTTTCATGGAGACTAGTTGACGGCTCTACTCTTAATGTCAACTTAATTGACGGTCAAAAATATCCTGATAATGCTGAAATTGTTAGGACTGTACTTTTATCAGAAGAGTCAATTGAGATAGATGATTCGTTATTGCACAAGGGCCCAAAGGGAGTCGCGTCTACATACTATATTGGATGGGCAGGAGCACTTGCAGATGCGGCAAAGAATCCAACTGAAATGTACATTCCTCACAAATTCAACTTGATAGAGTCTCAAAAAGGTGAAGGGGAAATTACAATCAGGCTTACAACAATGAAAAGTGGAGACGGTTATTCTGGATATACAAAATCAATTGCAGACGATGTACAAAATCAGATACTAAAATCAGAGATTACAATATTTGAAGTAGACAAATTATCAAAAGCCCAGTTTGAAACCATACTGAGACACGAGCTTGGACATGCGCTAGGACTGGCACACTCTACAGCTCCTGAAGATCTTATGCATCCTACAATTGAGACAGACTATCCATACATCTCTCAATGTAACATTGATGCCATGATATCACTCTATGACGGTGGAAAGAAGAGTGAAGTTGTATGTGAAAAGTGATTCATATTTTATTGATGAGTAAGAATCAGAAATATTTAATTCCAAAAACGATTCAATCTGTCTAAGAATTGAATCTAGGATAATTTCTAAATTTCGAGTTCTATGATAATTGAATTTTCTGTATATTCTGTTTTTATCTTGGAACCCAAATCGAAAAATACTATCTCATAATACGTTTTAAAAAATAAAGACCATTGCTCACCCATTTCATGAAACATCACTAATTTTGTATTGTTTTTTTCATTATACTCTTTAATTGAAAATCCAGATGATTTTGCACGTTCTTTTAAAATAGAAATCCACTCATTAACCCCATATTTTCCTCGCATCGATAGTGCAATTTCTTTTGCACCACTTTCTGCTGCATCTTTTGCTATTTTGATTATGGTTTGATTATCGACATGTTTTATCAATTCCATAGATGCAGATTTTAGCATGACAATCCAACCTATCTCAGAAGCATTTACATCCCAATTTACATGAGAATCAAAAATTTGGTTGACGTATGTATTGAGGCTTAATTTCTGATCTTTGGAAATTTTTTTTAAATTATCTAGAGTATTTGTGTTTATTCGAAAACTGGCATGTTCTGTGGGACTTCTTTTTTTCTGAATCATGCTGGTGTGTCTTAATGAATGCCATTTTAATTTAATTAAAAAACAATGCTGATCATGTGTGGCCTGTTTCCTTTTGATGCCACTGTAGGCACTATTCACAGTTTTGTGCTACAGTGTCCCACACTGTATACTGAGAAATTATATCGACATATGATTAGTGATTTGTATGTACAAAATAATCTGCAAAGATCTTGGCTTTGACTGTAATTTTACTATGAAAAACAACGATAGGGAAACACTAGCAACTAATTTTGGAGATCATTTACAAGTTGACCACAAGCAATTTTATCCAAAAAAAGATGTTTTCGATTTTATTGACAATCAGAATAGTAAACAAAATAATTTAGAATCAATAAAAAATAAAAAACTATCATGCGTTGATAGTTGTGAGTCATTTAGATTGGAAAAATGGCAAATAGGTCATAGAAATTTTCCATAATTAAATTAAGGAGAAATTAAAAATTGTTTTGTAATAATTATCTAGACACAAATGTATTTGACATGCTTTAATTGAATATGACTTCTAATTTGTATTTTTCAAATGATATGCTACGCTGTGGTAGATGTGGTAAAGAATCCCTAATTCATGATAAAATCTTGGGAGAAATATTTTGTAAATCATGCGGATTTGTTATCGATGAGAAAATTAATGATTTGAATCATGATTCAATTAATTTTGATGATGGGAAAAACAATAGAAGAACTGGAACAAAAATGTCCATGTCTGTACATGATTTTGGACTATCAACTATGATTGGTGACATTAACAAAGACGCAAAAGGCAATCCAATATCGGCATCAACAAATGCTACACTAAAAAGAATACGAATACTGGATCAGAGAAGTCAATTACACAAACACATTGACATTAACTATCGATTAGCATTTGATGTACTGCAAAGAATTCAGGATAAAATCGGTGTCTCTGATCACGTAAAAGAACTTGCTGCATACATATATCGAAAAGCAGTAGAGCAAAAAATCACACAGGGACGCTCAATTAATGCAGTAGTTGCTGCTTCAATGTATGCTGCATGCAGAAATACATACACACTTCGAACACTACGAGACATATCTGAAGTCACAGACATAAAACCAAAAAAAATTGCTCAGAGCTATAGGGCAATTGTAAAACAGCTTGATTTGAAAATTCCAGTAGTAAATCAAGTCAGTTGTCTTTCAAAGATCTCAAATAATCTTGGCGTATCTGAAAAAACAAAATATCTTGCTATGGAAATCCTGAAAAAAGCAGCGGATTTGCAAATTCTGGCCGGAAGAGATCCTGTGGGAATATCTGCGGCTATCTTGTATTATGCGTGTTTGATAAAAAAAGAACCATTCACACAAACTCAAGTTGCTGAGGCATCACGAGTTACTGCGGTTACTGTTAGGAATAGATTTCATGAGATTAAAAAGATAATCCATCTTGATTTGAATTAATGATAAATGAATAACTATGAAATACAAAATTCTTGTAAAAATTGCTTAAGGCAGAACATGCAAAATCTGAATTGACAGAAGAGAAATGAGATGGCAGAAAATTTGTTTATAGTATATGCTATTTTTGCATTTTTTTCTTTAGGTGCAACACTTGGATTATTTACTAGAGGGCAAAAACACCATACATATTTCACTTATATTCCATCTGCCTTTGCATCCCTTTTAACAATTATTTTATCAGTTGTTGTTTTTTCTTCTGAAAACACTCATCTGACATTTTTTAATATACAACATCTATTTGATTTTGAAATTTTTATCGATGGTGTTTCAGCATTTTTCCTTTTAATAATTGGACTGATCTCATTCGCAGTTTCAATTTACTCGCTTTCTTATTCTAAAAAATTTGATGACAAGAAAAATAATTCTGCACTTGGAATGTTGTTTAATATTTTTATTCTTTCTATGATTCTAGTAGTAATTAGTAACAACGTATTCTTTTTCCTAATTTTTTGGGAATTGATGTCACTCACATCATTCTTTTTAGTCATTTATGAACATGAAAATAAAAACAATCTCAAATCTGGTCTAATCTATCTTGTAATGACTCATTTAGGGACTGGATTTATTTTTGCATCTTTTATCCTCATGTATACTCAAACTGGAAGTTTCAGCTTTGATTCTTTTAGAGATGTTACAATAATTCCACAATACGTAAAAGATATTGCATTTGTTTTGGCATTTGTAGGATTTGGAACAAAAGCAGGAATGGTACCTTTACACACCTGGCTGCCAAAAGCACACCCATCAGCACCAAGTAACGTGTCTGCCTTAATGTCTGCAGTAATGTTAAAAATTGCAATTTATGGTATTGTTAGGCATCTTTTTGATTTTAATGCAGTTGATGGTTCTCCTGATTATGTATGGCTAGGTATAGGAATAATCATCGTTGGATCAATTTCCGCACTGGTGGGTATTCTTTACGCACTGATTGAAAATGACATTAAACGAGCACTGGCTTTTTCTAGCATTGAAAATGTTGGAATAATCTTTATCGGATTGGGATTCTCAGTGGTCTTTGCCGCATTTCATTTGCAAGCTTTATCTGTTTTATCTTTTATTGCAAGCATGTTTCATACTTTGAATCATTCAATTTTCAAAGGACTATTGTTTATGACAGCGGGTTCTGTTTATTATAGCACACACACAAAGAACATCGAAGAGTTAGGAGGCTTGATTAAAAAAATGCCTTGGACTGCTATGATGTTTCTTATTGGTTCTATTGCCATAGTCGGATTGCCACCACTTAATGGTTTCATAAGCGAATGGTTGACATTACAATCACTTCTTGCAGTATTTCAAATCCCTTCAAATATTTTACAGGTGTCTCTTGCATTTACCATATTGGTATTTGCCCTTACCATTGGTCTGGCAGGTGCAACATTTGTAAGATTGTTTGGAATAACTTTTTTGTCGAAAGGTAGAAGTACAAAAGCAGTAAATGCAGTAGAAGTTCCAAAATTCATGTTAATAGGAAAAGCAATTCTTGCATCATCATGTGTTTTATTGGGAATTTTACCTTTTATCGGAATGAATTTGATTGTATCTGCTTTTAATTTACCGTATATGTCATCAAGTCCATTTGAAACAATTTCAATAACAAATACATCTAATAGTAATTTTGCAAGTCTTATGATGCCTGGGATGCTAGTTATTCTTGCATCTGTGTTTGTTGGAGTTTTTGTATTTGTTAGAATTATTGGTGGTAAAACGAAGACAATAAAATATGGTACATGGGATTGTGGATTTGGAAATTTATCTGAAAAAACTCAATATACTGCAACATCATTGGCAGAACCAATACGTAGAATTTTCGGTGTTTTTTATAAACCTCATAATGAGGTTGATGTTGATTTTTATACAAAAGAAAATTTTTATCTTAAAAAATCCATCAATGTGATTTCTACAACCAAAAATATTTTTGATGAAAAGCTGTATGGAAAAACAATCTCTGGCAGTCTATTTGTATTAAATAAAATACGAAAAATACAGTCAGGAAAAGTTAATGCGTATATTTTGTACATCATGATTACTCTAATTACTCTCCTCTTATTCGTAGGATTTGGTACTCATGAGTGATTTTTCAATTTTTGAGTATGGTTTAGGCATATTTCAGGCTCTTTTGATCATAGTTTTGTCTCCATTAATTGTTGGAATAATGAGAAAAATCAAGGCTAAATCACAAAAACGAATAGGCTCTGGAATTTTTCAGCTATATTATGACATTATAAAATTGCTAAAAAAAGATGAGGTAGTATCTGATCAAAGCTCTTGGCTGTTTCGTTATACTCCTTGGATAAATTTTGTAAGCATTGCATCTGCAGCCTTTTTTATTCCTGTGTTTCTTGTCTATTCTCCTTTTGGTGTTGTGGGCGATATTCTGTTTGTCGTTGGTTTGTTTGCACTTGGGAGATTCTTTACGATGCTTGCAGGACTAGATGTAGCAAGCTCATTTGGGGGTTTGGGAAGTAGTAGAGAAATGATGGTATCTGCACTTTTAGAACCTGTATTATTTATGACCATTTTTGTAATTGCGTTATTTTATGGAGGAACAAACATCAGCACAATCGTTACATCTGCAAATGACACATCGATCTTAATTGTGCCTGGAGTTCTATTTGCAATGATTGCATTTTTTATTATCATGATGGCAGAAACTGGGAAAATCCCATTTGATAATCCCTCTACCCATCTAGAGTTGACAATGATTCATGAATCTATGGTGCTTGAATATTCTGGAAAAAATTTAGCACTAATGGAATGGTCTCATGCAATAAAACAAATGATTTTGTTTGCATTATTTGTAGATATATTTTTCACATGGAATTTTGTAGAACAAATTTCATTAGTTGGAATTAGTATTGGAATACTTTTTTTTATTGCCAAAGTATCAGCATTGGCAAGTTTCACTGCATTTATTGAAACACGAGTTGCAAAGTGGAGACTATTCAGAGTCTCAGATCTAATTGCAATGGCGATATCTAGTTCTATGATAGGAGTGATTTTCTTTTTCTTGTAGAAATGTCTGATTTTATCTTGCCAACACAAATTGATCTGTTATATATATCTGCAGTAATTTTACTGATTGCTACTTTTGGAATTGTTGTAAGAAGAGGATTCTCCGATTGGTTGCATGCGTATAGGTATCAGACAATAATTCTTGCAGGTGTTGTTGCCCTGATTGCATTTGTAACTAATATTTGGGAGCTCTATATCGTATCTGCCCTTACCTTGGGAATCAAGGCAATAATTATTCCAAAAGTTTTATTTTATGTAACAAAAAAACTAGATTCTCCAATTAAACTAGAAACAAATCCCTATGTTAGCCTCAGAATCTCTGTAATATTTTCTGCATTATTAGTTACAATGTCTTATTTTATGACCTTACAATTACCTATATCATCAGATAAAACAATCGATGTATTTCTGCCAGTATCTTTTTCATTATTTTTTATTGGTTTATTTATTATAATTAGTAGAAGAAAAGCACTCAACCAAATAGTAGGTTTGTTAACTATTGAAAACGGTTTATTCTTGTTTGCCGTAGTAATTACACATGGATTCTCATTAGTTATTGAGATAGGACTCATGGCAGATATTTTAGTAGGTGTGATAATATCTAGCATTTTATTATTCAGAATGAGTCGTACCTTTGATAGTATAGATATTAAAAATCTAGAAAGTTTGAGGGATGACTAATGCTTGATACTATGTTCTCATCTATTGAATCTGTTTTGGTGGTTTCACTTCTTTTAACTCCAGTGATCAGCGGACTGCTAGTTACATTATTAAAAAGAAAACGAATCATTGAGGTCACTACAGTAGTTTCTTCATTTCTAATATTGATTCAAGGATTGTTTTTACTATCTAGTATTTTAGAAAAAAAATCCATCTCACTTTTTGACGGCATATTTTATCTTGACTCACTAAGTGCGATTATGATAATTACAATTTCTTTGGTGGGATTTCTCTCATCTCTTTACTCTGTAAATTACATGGGCATACAATATGATAAATTAATTGTAGACAGACAAAAACTTGTCAGATATTATCAGGGATTTAACATGTTCTTATTTACAATGTTGCTCGTACCAATTTCTAATAATCTTGGTATAATGTGGATCGCAATCGAAGCTACCACGCTTGTTTCTGTTTTGTTGATTATGCTTTATACAAAACAAGGTTCTATTGAAGCATCATGGAAATATTTGCTAATATCTACTGTAGGTTTATCACTTGCCCTTTTTGGAATAATTTTATTTTACTATGCAAATTCAGTTTATGATAATTCCTTTAACTCTATTCATGGGATGGACTGGACAAACATGGTTGAAAATGCACTCCAGTTTGATCCTAACCTTGTTAAATTTGCCTTTATTTTCATACTAGTAGGATTTGGAACAAAAGCAGGCCTTGCACCAATGCATACGTGGCTACCTGACGCTCATAGTGAGGCTCCATCCCCAATTAGTGCTCTTTTATCAGGTGTTTTGCTAAATTGTGCATTTTATGGTCTTTTACGATTTCATATAATTTCTAGTCATTCCATCGGTTCTGGCTTCTCAAATACCCTGTTGATTATTCTTGGAATAATATCGCTTGGCATTGCTGCAGCATCGATATATTTTCAGAAAGATGTCAAACGCATGTTGGCCTTTTCAAGTGTTGAACATATGGGAATAATTTCTGTATCTATGGGCTTTGGAGTTTTTCTAGGAATTTATGGTGCATTACTTCATGTGATTAATCATGCTGTTGTAAAATCTCTTTTGTTTTTTTCAAGCGGATCAATCTCCCAAAAATATCAAACAAAATCTATTACAGATACAAGTGGAATAATTAAGACAATGCCAATAACGGGCTTTATGTTTTTGATAGGTGGTTTAGCAATAATTGGAATGCCACCATTCAATATTTTTATGAGCGAATTTTTAATGTTAAGTTCTGGATTTAGTTCTGAAAACTTTCTTGCTAGTGCACTTGTGATTTTGTTTCTGGTGATAATCTTTGCAAGTTTTGGAAAACATTTACTACACATGGTATTTGGAAATCCAAAATCCGAAATGGAAAAAGGTGATTTTGGAAAACTTTCAATTTTACCTATGGTTATTTTGGGTTCAGTAATTTTTATAATGGGAATTTATGTTCCAGAACCTTTACAAACATTGATTGAAGATGCATCAAAAATTATACTAGTAGGTGGAGCCAACTCTTGATCAATTCACACATACATTATACTCTGGAGGTAAAAATTTGAATTATAAAGAAATCACTAAAAAATATTATTCCGAATTAGAAAAATTTGATTCAAATCTGAAAATATTTGAAAACAATAATGAATTACATCTAACTCTCAGTGATCCAAATCAATTGCATGGACTTTGTGAATTTTTGAAAAAGAGTTTTGATCTTAGGCTGTTAACAATAATCTGCTGTGATGAACAAAAATTGAAGGCAGGGTTCAAAATTAGGCATGTTTTTGGCTCTGATGTTGATGATTTTTTCTTATTTGTAATCTCATCCATTAATTCAAGTCATAGCTATTTTCCTAGCATCTACGATGTGTTTCCCTCTTCAATTTTGTATGAGAGAGAAATTAATGATATGTTTGGATTAATTGCTAAAGAAAATCCAAACATTAAGCCGTTGATCTTACATGATTTCCCAAATGATATTTTTCCACTGCAAAAAGATTTTAAATTAAATGATGTTGTAAAGAGAAATTCAAAACAGTTTGAATTCACTCCGATTACTGGAGAAGGCGTATGTGAAATCCCTGTGGGTCCAATACATGCAGGAATAATTGAACCTGGTCATTTTAGATTCAGTGTTGTAGGGGAAACTATCATCAACTTGGAAATTCGTTTAGGTTATGCTCACAAGGGAATAGAAAAACTTGCAGAAAGTATGCCATTAGATGATGTGATATTTTTGTCAGAAAGAATCTCTGGAGATGAATCTGTGGCAAACTCTATCGCATTCTGTAATGCAATAGAAAAAATCGCACAATTGACAATACCTCAAAAAGCAAAACAAATTAGATTATTGTTTGCAGAGCTAGAGAGAATCTATAATCATTTTGGAACTCTCAGTGGCATTCTTGCAGATATAGGATTTCAATATGGTGCATCCAGACTGAATATCTTAAAGGAGCAATTGATGCAGTTAAATGAAAAATTGTCTGGCAGTAGAATATTATTTGGAGTAAATCAAATCGGTGGTGTAAAAACTAACATTACTGATAAAACACTAGTTGGTATTCATTCTGTTTTAGATGATGCTTTTCAGAACTTTGAAAAAATACTAGATCATTTAAAATCAAATTCATCTGTAATGGATAGACTCCGAAATACTGGCATAATTGAAAAACAAATGGCAAAAGATTTGGGATTGGTAGGAATCTCTTCTAGATGTATTGGTATTGAAACAGATGCCAGACATACTCATCCTTACGGCTATTATCCATCAGTTAACTTGAAACAAAAAACCCCTAGAGAAACAATGGAGCATCAAGTGGAATTGCAGAAACGAGTTGGCGATGTTTTATCTAGAGTTATGAGCCGTGTTGATGACTTGAGGCAATCAAAAGACATCATATGCTCTATTATTGCTCTGGAAAATGATGGGTTGTCTGTATCGCTAGATGAAGAATTAACTCCGTATTCATCAGGTTTGGGTTATGCTGAGTCTCATAGGGGAGAGACATTACATTGGGTTATGATTGGGGAACATGATTCTATTTTTAGATATAAGATCAGAACTGCCTCTTTTTCCAACTGGCCTATTATTGAGCATGCAGTATTGAATAACATTGTAGCTGATTTTCCAGTAATTAACAAAAGTTTTGATTTTTCTTATTCGGGGAATGACCTATGAAAAAAAATAACGATAAAGTAGATAATTTTATTGATATGTCATTTAGATCAGACACAATACAAGATCCATTAAAAATGGATAATAGTATTGCATCAAATTATAGAGGATATATTACATTAGATCCTGCTAAAGATTTTATCTTAAATGATAAAATTGGAAAAATATTAGAAAATTCATGTCCTACACATGCTATTACATATCAAAATAATGATGATTCAAAAATTAATTTTGATAATGGAAAGTGCATTTTATGTGGAAACTGCCAAATAAAATCTCCTGAACTAATTAAAATTACAAATAAATTTGATTTGGCAAAAAAAAGAAGAGATGATCTTATTGAAACGTTTTCTATGTCTGCTCCATTTGGAAAAACATGTGATGAATTAGGAAAAGAATTAAAAAATAAAATTGACAAAATTTTTGGAAGATCATTGACTATAAGAGAAATCGATGCAGGTTCTTGTAACGGATGCGAGATTGAGATCAACGCATTGAATAATCCTATCTATGACATTGAGCGATATGGAATTACTTTTGTGGCATCACCACGTCATGCTGATGTATTATTGGTAACAGGTCCTGCATCCAAAAACATGGAAAGAGCACTAAAGATAGCATATGACTCTACTCCAAATCCTAAACTCGTCATTGCCGTAGGTGCATGTGCCTGCAGTGGTGGCATATTTGGTAATACTTATGCAACCACAGGAGGTATAGATGGTATTGTTCCTGTTAATGTCTACATTCCAGGATGTCCTCCTAGACCACAAGCTTTGCTTTACGGTATACTTATGGCAATAAACAAAATATGATTTTTAGCAATATTGTAAATATATAATTTTAAAATTACAATTTTCACGCTTATCTGCGTCCATTTTCATTTCCAAAATGATGAGTGAATTCACGTTGAGTTGAATCTCACCATTTCATGGAAATATGACGAAGATTGTTGGTTTTGTATGAAAATTACCTGTAGAATTTCAGCTCAAAATAATCTTACCAAAACCAGTAACCTTTCTCACACTTTCCCGGTTATACGAATCCCTAAACCACTACACATGACACACGACGATATCGATATCATCGGTAAAAACGTCAAAGACATGTACGGAACATTCATGGGTAAAGTCATTGGAACAATAACTGACATTGATGGAAGCATCCAATCAGTTGGCGTTGACTGCGGTGCTCAAGGATTACAGCAAATCGCATATGAGCAACTTGTAGTTCAAGGCAGTGTTGTTATATTCATTCCAAAATGGAGACTAGACTCACAAAGACTTCTACGCGAAAAACAACTGACACTGCGTCGTCTAAAGGCCTTGATTGATATTGTTTCTGAAAATGATGACATGAAAGAAGATGCCGAAATAATTCATGAAAAATACAAGTCAAAACTTGAATCATTGGATGAACTAGAAAACAAAATCAAATCAAAGCTAGATGCAAGACAAGCAGCGCTAGAGGAACAGCTAAAGTCTACAAAGATGTTGTTATTTGATGCAAAAGTACAATACAAGAGCAACGAAATCTCAGAAAATACATTTGAGACCGTGAAATCATGCGCTACTGAATTAATTGAGCATGTAACTCACGAATCTGCCGAAATCTCAAACGTAAAGAGAAGAATTGCTGATCTTGATGCAGAAGTAATAACTGTAACGACACCTCCAAAAAAAGAAATCCAAGAATCCGCCGTTTCATATCTGGGCAATTCTGAACAAGAGCAACTAGTTCAGAGCATACTTCCAGAAGCACCAACAGATCCAGTCATTCATTCAGAAGCAACACGTGCTGATGAAACCGAATCACACCTGCCGACACCTCCCAAAGAGGTCAAAAAAGAGACATCTCACTACGACGACTGGCTTGGCAGAATGGAAGCATCTTAACTTTTTTTAAATTATTTTTCTTTAACATTTACAAGTCTGAATCTCTACACTATTTTGATGTCCGAATTTAATATCGGTCTTGGAAATAATGATACTCAAACAAGAAAAGATGCATCTTCAGATTTTGTTTCCTTTTGGGATAAACAGGCAAAAAATCTTAGTTGGTTTTCCACTTGGGAAAAAACATTGGACTGGAATCCTCCATTTGCTAAATGGTTTGTAGGAGGTACAATTAACGCATCATACAACGCCCTTGATATTCATCAGAAAAACAAGGCTGAAAAACCTGCTATATTGTGGGAAGGCGAGAATGGTGATTCACGCGTTCTTACTTACAATGACATGTGGAAACAAGTCCAAAAACTTGCAAACGTCCTCAAATCACTTGGTGTTAAGAAAGGCGACCGAGTGACTATCTATCTCCCAATGATTCCAGAATTGCCAATATCGATGCTTGCATGTGCAAGAATAGGTGCAACTCATACTGTTATATTTTCTGGATTTAGTGCAGCAGCAATTAAAGATAGAATTGAAGATTCAAAATCAAAAATAGTAATTACTGCTGATGGTGGATATCGACGTGGAAATGTAATTAAACTAAAAGAAGTAATCGATGACGCAATCAGTGATCTTGATTTTGTTCAAAATGTAATTGTAGTTGAAAGAACAAAAAACAAAATCTCTCTTTCTTCAAAAGACAAGCTTTGGAATCAATTAATGGGAAATGCTTTTGATGTATTTCCTGCAGAAAAATTAGACAGTACTCATCCTCTTTACATTTTGTATACATCTGGAACAACAGGAAAACCAAAAGGTGTGCTGCATGGAACTGGAGGTTATCTAACTCACTTACATTCCACATTCAAGTGGGCATTTGACATTAAAGATTCCGATGTATTTTTTTGTACAGCTGATATTGGTTGGGTCACAGGACACAGCTATGTTGTTTATGGCCCGCTTTTACATGGTGCAACAGAAGTAATGTATGAAGGCGCACCAGATTTTCCAAACGCATCGCGAATGTGGGGTATAATTGAAAAATACAAAGTTACTATTTTTTACACAACCCCTACTGCACTTCGAATGTTTATGAAATTTGGAAACGATCTTCCAAATTCATTTGATCTCTCATCTCTTAGACTTTTAGGAAGTGTTGGTGAACCGATTAATCCTGAAGTATGGAGATGGTATTTTAAAATAATTGGAAAAGAAAAATGTCCGATAATTGATACATGGTGGCAAACTGAAACTGGCGGTATGTTGATTTCTGCTTTGCCTGGCTTGGAAACAATTCCATTGAAACCGGGCTCTGGAACTCTGCCTATTCCAGGATTGAAAATATCAGTAGTCGATGAATCTGGAAATGAAGTACCTGCAAACACCAAGGGATATTTACTAATCAAAAATCCTTGGCCTGGGATGCTTTTGACTTTGTGGGGAGATGATAAGAAATACCATGACGTGTATTGGTCAAAGTACAAAAATTGTTACTATCCAGGTGATTATGCACTAAAAGATTCAGATGGCTACTTTTGGTTGCTTGGAAGAGCTGATGATGTACTCAAAGTATCTGGTCATAGAATAGGGACTGCTGAGCTTGAAAGCTGCCTTGTATCTCATAATGATGTTGCAGAATCAGCCGTATGTGGAATTCCAGATGAGATCAAAGGTGAAATCATAATTGCTTTTGTAGTCTTAAAACAAAATGTAACAAAAGATGTGTCACTTTTAGAAAAAGAATTGTCTATAAAAATAAGAAATGATATTGGTGCAATTGCTACCACCCAACAAATCTATTTTGTATCCAAATTGCCAAAAACTCGTAGTGGTAAAATTATGCGAAGACTACTAAAAGCAATAGCCAACAATGAGACTATCGGTGATGTCAGTACTTTGGAAGATGGGGCTGCAGTATCTGAAATCCAATCTGCATTTGATGAATTAAAAAAATCAATTCAAAATAAAACAAAATAATTTTATTTTTTTAACGATCTTAAATCCGTTGTTACTAACATGTCAAACATTTTTTTTAACCCTTCATATTCTGATTTAGAATTTTCATCTAAATTGTTATATTCGCTTTTTTTAATCTCATCAAGCTTTTCTTTAGCCTCTTTAAAGTAATCCTCAAATTCTTTAATCTTTTTATCATTTAATTCTGTAAGATCAAAAATTACCGTATTACTTCCAAGCAAGTTTTTCTTCTCATCATAAAGACTCACTGCGTGTAAGATTCCTGGAAAAGTGCTTCCATCTTGTTTTTTAAAGGTAATTTCCCTATCTGTGACATTTCCAGTCTCAAACCATGTTTTTAGCGAGTCATTCATTGCTTCCCATGCGTCTTTAGGCACGTGCTCAAATATTGTTCTGCCTAGAATCTCTGTTTTGGCATATCCTAACTTACTAGCATAAGTTGAATTGCAATCAAGAATAATTCCAATGGAGTTGATCCGTCTCCACATTATTGGGGCGTCCTTGAGAATTTTTCTTGCTTCCGTTTGTGGCATTTTTTATTTTACCTTTGACTAGTTATTAAATTGAAATCTTGTCAAATAATATCTGCTGACTTTTTGATATTAAATCATATTCTGTGTTTTGAAGATCAAACCAACTAAAACCCTAGTATGAATTAAATTCCTAAAAATCAATTATGATATTGCACAGCTTTCCTTTTATGCCATATTTGCATAATTAACTCACATCAGCAATAGGTGGAAACACAAAGAAAACCTCAAAAAATAATTCAATCTTTATCGTTGGCGGTATTATCGCAGCTGGCGCTCTGTTGCTATTTGCATATCTGATGTGGTATGTGGCTCCTGCAGAAAACATGGATCTAGTTAGAATTGTTGCAGTAACCGAGTCAGGTTGTATTGCAGAAACATCAGATGGATTTGCAGTAAATATTGGTGAATGTAGAGAACCAAATCAGTATGTTATGGCACCAGTAGATAAGAAAGTCAGAGAACGTGCAGCATTAATGAATCCTACAACCTAGCTAAACCATTGATCTAAATTATGACTCTTTTTTTCTAATGCTTTTCTAAGTCGATTCAAAGAAGATTGAATTCTGTCTTCAGAAAAACTTCTTTCTTTGACTAGATAGTTTGTCATTCCTTCATAGTCTACTTTTCCAAAGACTATCTCATCTACATCTGTTACAATCGGTTCAAGAAATATTTTGCGAATCTTCTCATACTCGATTGTCTGTAACTGTTCTTGAATTTGTGGAATGTCTTCTAATCTTGAATATTGTTTTATCATTTTTAATGCAGTTTTTGGTCCTATCCTATCAAATCCATTTGGATTAAAATCTGTACCAATTAAAATTCCAATATCTACTATCTGTTCTCTGGTAATTTCTAATGAATCTAGTGTTTTTTGAGTCTCGATAATCTCTGGCTCAATTTCCACATACGTGTTTCTGTTTGGAATCTTTCTTCTTCCGCTGTTTGTAAAATTTCTAATCAGCCTCTTTGCTCCACAAAGTATAGAATCAAAGTCTTGACTTGCAGAGGCATAAGCTTGTCCAGTATTTGTTAGATGGGCTGCAGTTGCTTCTCCTTCGGATGCCGCATCAATGTATGGAATTCCAAAGTATGATAAAATTTGTTTTGACTCTTTAACCATTCCGTCTTTCATGCTAGTTGTTTGTTGTGCAAACTTTCTTGCATCTTCTAAATTTCCTTCTGCAATTGCTTTTTCATATTTTATTGTAGCATCTTTTTTGATCTGCTTTCTTCTTTCAATCTCTGCAGTTTTCAACGATGGTGGTTTTCCATCAAATACATAGACTGGTTTTATCCCTAATGATAAAAAATTGATATTTCTATAAAGTAACCCGCTAAGATGACTCGTTATCCTGCCCTCAGAATCAGATAGCTGTAATCCGTCTGGACCTCTAATGCTTGCCAAGAACTGATAAATTGCATTATACGCATCAATTGCTATCACTTTTGATGAAAATGATTCTAGAGTTGTTTTCTCTCTTACTACTAACTCTTTGAGGTTTAATCCCATTGATTGTTGTTGATTTTTGAGCTATTTTGTCTTTATCGTTTGAAATACAGATCGTAATAACTACAATTGGATATATAAAAAAGAAAAATCTAATCATATGGTGAATCATTTGGATTTGTCTGTAAACTTGAGAGAGAAAATATACGACATTAAAGAATCTCAAAATAATTTTTTAAAAATTGTTTCATACTTTCCTTTATCTGATGATGAAAAACAATCTATTTTGAAAAACTCCGAATCTGTTGAATTTCATTCAATCTTCTCTGATAATGTGTCTGAAGAAGAATGGAGCAAAACTAAACATCAGATAATCAAGCGCTTTCAGAATGAGTTATTTGATATAGATTCAGCATAAATTATTTTTAAAAATTGTTTCTGATTTGCTTTATTATGTGGTATTTCTAAGATTTCTTGCCAGGTTAGCCAAGTGGAACGGCGGCCGTCTCGAAAACGGCTACGCGCAAGCGTGCAGGGGTTCGAATCCCTTACCTGGCGTTCATAATATGTTCTATTAACACTGGTAATCTCAGAAAAATTCTAATCATATATTCACTCAAAATATGACCTATCGTGGATAGGATTAAGTAGTACAGTGCCTCTTCTTTGTATTGACAAAAACAAATCTCTTTTTGATTGTAGTATTTACGTCTATTCTAATTTTAAGTCCTTTTGTAACTGGTAGTATATTTGCCGATTCATCTGTGACTTCAGTTTCTGAAAATACTGAAGTACCAATGGGTGCAATTGTCGTTGGAACCAAGTCGGACAAAAATACTACTGTTGTGGGGCTCTCATCTGATGGAAAAATTAGAGTTGAAATTACTACAAGCAATCCTGTTAAAAGTAATACGATGTTAATGGGAATAATATTTCGGGATTCTAATGGTGGAACAATAAAACAAAATGTAAACTATGATATTTTAGCAATGCAAAATGGTAAAGAAATTCTTTTAGATTTAAGCTCACATGCAAAAGACGGCACAGGAACACATGTCACCAATATACTTGCCTCTGATGAACCAGTTAATATCGAAGTAACCTTACTTGGATTTGGAACAGGTGATGAATCACGCTGGTCTGGGCCAAAAGGAGAAGTTTTAATGTTTAACGTTGTACCTGAATTTGGAACGATTGCCATGATGATTCTAGTTATTTCGATTATGAGTATAGTGATAATTAGTGCTAAAAGCAAAATGTCTCTCAAACTGTAACTGCTATGTCTAAATATTGAGACAAGTTATAAGCGGTGATTTTGTTAACTTATTGGGTCTAATAATTGGGTAAAAACGTCAATCCTAAAGTAGTTGAAATTTTAAAAACTAAATCTCTAGTTCCTACATTTGATCCCAGTATGAAGACTTTGATGCGTATAGTGAAATTTATGACTGAAAATTCATCTGGAGGAAAAACACAGTTGGCACTTGATACTAAACTAAACTATGCACGACTTGCAAAGCATCTCGTATGGATGGAAAAAAAGGGTCTTGTTGAATCTATTATTGATGACAATAAAATCAATGTTTCTCTAACAAAAACAGGCAGAGACTTTGCAGAAGTAATTTCAAAAATTCTCTAAGTTTAAAACACTGACAGATTTGTCTGTTATACTGTCACATTTGTTTATTAAACACACATTCATGTCAGCGTGTCTTAATACAATATCTACAATAATGTTGATAATGACAAACATAAAAAAAATTCTAATACTTCCTGTATTAGTAGCATTAATTTCTGTTTTAGCTCTTTCTGCTCAAGATGCAGCGGCACTAGTTTCTACAGTCAATGATAAAATATCCTGTGTATCTCCAGCAGTAGGTGGAACATGGAACTCTGTTACTTCAACATGTGTAGTTGCAACTCTTGTAATTGGCCCAACTGACACACTAGTAATTGCATCAAATGTCAATTTTGACATAGGTACAGTAACTAGCAGCGGTGTAATAGTAAATGATGGAACAATTCACATCGCAAGTGGTGGTGTAATTACAACTTCTGGTACATTTACCAATAACGGTGTTATTGATAGTATCAGCGGAACCATCACAAATAGCGGTCCATTTAACAACTTTGGAGACCTAACATCGTCTGGAACAATCACTAATGGTCCAACAGGTGTTATACAAAACAGCGGTCAATTAACCAGCACTGGTGTAATTACATCATCTGGTGCAATTCAAACAAACATGGGCAGTGTACTAACTAGCAGCGGCACCTTTACCAATTCATTGAATTTGGTCAACAAAGGAACCATCATGACATCTGGTACATTTACCAACAGTGGTCCTGTTATGAACATTGGTTACATCCTAAATCAAGGCTTGTTTACCAACAGTAACACAATCACAAACTGGGGAGGAATATTCAACCTATGTGGTGGATCAATCACAAATTCAGGAACCATAGCGATACGCACAGTAATTGACGTCTGTGTTGCTTAAGAAAAAGCACACTTCCTTTTTTTATTTTTTTATAATTTAATTTTTTATGTTTAGATGCGTCCATTTCTATCCAATGATGGTATATGAGTCCCTATGGATTTGAACCCTAATTTTTTTGATAATGATTCTGTAATTTGAAAATTAAGAGTGCCCCTCTTTTTACCTAAACTCTTATCTGGTGCTCTTAATTTCATACTTTCATATATTTTATGGCCTGATGCTTATGCTGTGTTGCATAAATTCTTGCTGACTCTATAAGAATGTGCGACTACCAAAAGTCTCAGATATGAAAAACAATCTCTAAAAAGAATTATTTCTAACTTGAATGGTTGCCCTTCTTTTGTAACTATAACTTTAAGTTCATAGAATGTCCTTTATTTGACATGATTGATGTTAAAGATTTGAAAGTTTGTTCTGATTGTGGAACTGTTTATTATGAGAAATTTTCCAGAGGTGTATGTCCTAATTGTCACACAAATAATTATGAACAGATATCAGCTGATAGTGGTGTGGGAAGTTTAGACATATAATGACTTACAAAATAAAAACATTAAAACCGAAAATATTATTTTAAATTAATTTTATCTTCAAAATTTAATTGGTTACACACTCACATTTTTGTTGTTTTTGAAATCTAGGGTATTTGAGTTTATGACATGTTTCACAGTAAGGTTGATTTGACAATACTATTGTAGTGGTGATTCGAGTAAAAAGGATCCGTATTTCATATCAAGATAACCACCGTGAGAATTGAAACTGGTTATTTTTATGAAGAATTTACATTGCCATCGGCATCAAGTAAATTCCCACATATCTGGCATTCCCATCTTTTATCAGACATTAACTGATTAACTTCTGTTATTCTTGATGCGTTACAGACTTTACATCTGGTTGACATTATTTTGATTTTACTAGATGTGTTTTTTCGTGCTCTCGTACTTGCTCAAATGTATCTGACGTTCCTTCCCACTTAAAATTACACTCTTTGCAACTATATCTCATTTCTCTTCACTGGCTTGCTTCTTCCATACATTACATGCAGGACAGCGACTAATGGTTTTGGATAATATCTTTTTTGAAAATACATTACCACAGTTTTCACATGCTTTCAAATCGTTTAGAGTAACCATTATGATGTTGCTTCCATCAAAATTGTTTTTGTGTTTTTCAAATGTGTCTTTTCATGAATTAAAACCTGTTCAAAAGTATCCATCCATCCTTCCCAATGAAATTTACAATATTTGCAGTTATACTTCAATTTTGTTTTGTCTCTTTAGATTCTTTGAATGCGTTTACGTCGTTAGATGTCTTTTTTTGATTTCGTTGTAATTTTGCAAATAGCTTTTTTAACATACTCACATAGGTCATATCTTACATATAAGGCAAGGATTCTAACAAAATAGATTTTTTTTCGTAGCTGAGTAGTTAATTCAGTCCTTCCTTTCAGATATGCAAACTCACACTACTACGATGTTGATAATACATCGATTTTACTTATAGTGTTTTCTCAAATGCGGGTTAATTAGGATGAAATGATATATGAATATCATGAATACCTTATCATCTTATTGGCAAAAAATATGCATTGATTGCAAGAGAGTGCATTGCCAAAAGGGATGTAATTGCGATTGTCATTGGGAGCCATAGATGTATTTTGCCATATTCAACTGTGACTCAAGATACATGTCCACATGATGCAAAAGTAAAGATGGCAGGATATGCTGGAATGTATGAATGTACAAGATGCCATAAATTTATTCGTGATGATAAGTAAAATTACCTGTATTTTTCTATATTCTTTTGTTACTGTGCACTCAATTCATAATTCCTAGTTTCTAACTATTTTCATGCTTGTATGTGTTGATTATTGGATCATATGAGTTTCAAACATACACATCTATGATTAAATGGATTTTTTATGTTAAATGTTGTAATTATGCTTGAAATTCAATCGTAACAGAATCTTCAGTGATGGTTGTTTTACTGGATTTATCCAATGATGTTCTAATCAATGACTCCAAGAAATATTTAATGTACAATGACCCCTTTTCTTTTAGATCATGATGTGCACTAAGAACCACTTTAAATGAATCCACAACAATATCGTATCTTCCAAAACCACAAACATCAAAAAATATTTTAATAAAACCAGTCACGCTTTGCAAGTTTAGTTCTTTCCATTTGAATAAAATAAACTCTTTTGCTTCAAGACTTCCTGCTCTGATGGCAACATCAACTATGGTTTTATCGTCAAGCTCTGCTAAAATACGTCTAAAAGAATCTGTACTTAGTTTTAATGTGCCAAATTTTTGCAAGTATACTTCGGTTTCGACATAATTACCTAAAATGTGATTCACAAGTGTGTTTAAGCTGATTTTTTGTTCATCTGCTATCTTTCGTAATGCTTTATCATATTTTTCATCTATTCGAAAAGTAACGCTGTCAGATTTTTTTGCACACAAGTAATTTCATAACTCATGTTGTATCTTATCAGTTTACCTGCAAATGCGTGCATTGTATCCATGTTGTTTTTATCTTAAATTCACTCGTTAAGAATAGGTGAAAAAAATGAACCAAATACAAGAAAAGAAAAGTCCGAGACTGAAATTCATGGCATTGATTGCAAGTGGACTGGCTGTAATACTCGTTCTTACAATAGCACCATGGAATTACGTTCCCGTACTAGTAACTGAAAATGTAGTGGTAATTGCAGTTACTGAGCATGGCTGTGTTGGAGAATCTCAATATGGTATAAGCGTAGTTATGCCTCAATGTGATGCCAAAGTCGGAGACACCATTTCAGCGTCATTTTATGTTCCAGCAAAGGAGCTAAATGGCTACTATGATAGAATCCAAGACAAACTAGCAACTGTCCAACCATAGATTCTATCTTTTTTTTATTGACAAAGAATTCGTCTATTGATTTTAAGACTTTTTATGTATCCTCAAAATTGTATCTAAGTTAAATCTAAATCGATGAGTGGCTTAATTGTATTGTATACTTACATGGCATTCATACTTTCCTGCTAATCTTTTTTCATTTTTTGAAATAGCTTAAACACTGTTTTTCCTATTTTGACTTGTTTTATAATTTTCAAACTAACTTTCAATATCTTAAATCCCACAAAAACAGGCATAAGTACAAGCATAATTATTTCAAGCCAATACTTTTTTACAAATGATTTTGCATTTCGTATCTTCAAATATGCTATCAACAGTTCCAATGTCAAAAGACCTACTATTACCCAAAAAATAATATCAAAGATAATGATAACCTGTTCTGTGATTGCAAATAATGGCTCAGAAATTCCTAATGCGGAATATTCAATATTTACTAATCCAAAAATAAATATCACGATTAATGAAAAGGTAACAAAACTCAGTACTTTTTTGAATAATGGAGAAAATAGTATTTTCACAACAAATACTATTTGTGTAAGATCATTATAATATCGTTCTGGAGTTTTATTTTCCATCCAGTATGTTCTGGATAATTTTTTTGTATCTATTATGTTGCTGATTATTTTCTCTTATATCGTAAAACATCTAATTCGACCTATCCATTTCTAATTTTATAACGTATTATCTTATCCTAAAAATTCAATTCTATCTGATTGTAATGCCATACAAATATCTAATGGTGTAATCACCTGATCCTGGAAAATTATGTATGGGTGGGTCATTCCGTACATCATCTTTGATACTTCTGCTAAATTCACGTCTTTGGAAATTTTTTTTGCTTCCTCTAGATTGATTGATTCTGAAAACTTTAGATCCAAAAATTTAACATTTCTAAAAAAATCAAATTTTTGTGCTATGCTTTGAATAATTAAACGATCACTGATGAACATGTTTGAATTTTTTAATATTAGTTTTCTAGTGTTGTTTTGAAGCATTAGGCGAATGATGTCTTTTAGTGTATTATTATGATCAAATGTGATGATTTCTTTTTTGGGTAATTCGGAAATAGTAATATCTGTAGTACAGTTTGCACCGATTTCAAGTAATTTTCTTCCAGATATTGCAGAATATCCTCCTAAACTGTTGGGTATTATAGAAAATGCTCTTCTTGTTTGCTTCCACATCTCGAGTAGTTCTCCAAGTGTAACTTTTTCAGATATGACCATGAGATTCTTATCTGTGACTTGTTCTACAGTAGTTTTATCAAAAAAATCCGAAGATGGATTTTTAAAAATATTTTCAATTACTTCTCTGCCGCCAATAACTCCTACTGGTTTTTCATCTTCTCCTGTTACAACAAGGGAATCTGTAAAAGATTCTAAATAATGCATTAACATGCATGTAGCTATCCACATTTTGTTCTCTTTACGAATACTTACAGCAGGAGTAGAACTCAAAGAGAGTGGCAATAATTCCTTTAATGTTTGATTATAAATAGTCATAATTCCTCAATGAATTGAATATAAAATAACTTATCTATGTAAAGATGATTCTCATCTTTGAAATTACTGAATTATAAAAATGATCTTGATTATTAAAAATAGAAATCAAAACAATCCTAATGTAATAATTCTAAACTATGAATGAATATCTATGAAGATTGATGACGTTGATCCAGATTATGAAACAGTAAAGATTGATCAGATTGGAATAATTGATTCTCATACAGGCGCTGTTGTATTCAAAGATGAATCAGTTGAATTTACAATGTCTGGTTTTTCATCTGAAGTCGCAAATATTATTTACAATTTTTTAGAGGAAAAACGTGACGATCCACCTACAATATATCGTCTAATTGAACAAATCTGCGAGGAAAATGAACTATTTTTAGTCAAAGTCAAAATCTATGAAAGTGGAGATATTTTCAGAGCAAATCTGTATTTTACTGGAAAAAAAGACTTGGTATTTAGAAATTTTAGGGCATCTGATGCAATAGCATTGGCAACATATTACAGCATTCCAATTCTGGTAAGAAAATCAATGTTAAAAGAAATTCAAAAGAAATGAAATTTTAGATTTTGTGTATTTTAAGGAAGACTGGATCAAACCTCTTAAATTCTCCCTGTTTACTTTCGGGGGCTGAGAATCAAAACTGAAATTTGCCCAATTTGATATATCTTAGAATTATTACGATATGTCATGGTAACCCAATCGGTAATAATTGGAATTGCAGTTGGTGTGTTTATCGCAGGAATTGGCATTGGATATGGTATCTCTCAAAGCACATCCACTGTCAACTATATGCATATGACACCACAGCAGATGCAACAGATGATGAATGATCCTGTCATGATGAACCAATGGCATCAAACTATGATGAATAATCCAGATGCTATGAATCAATGGATGAATACCATGATGAATGACCCACAAGCCATGACACAGATGCACAGTATGATGATTAACAATCAACAGCATATGGGTCAGATGATGCAACCTATGATGAATAATTGGATGAGTGATCCACAACATCAACAACAGATGCTTAACATGATGATGCAACATCAAGGAATGATGAACTACATGGGAAATAATACGCAATGGCAAAATATGATGGGCAATCATATGATGATGCCCTAATCCTATTTTTTAGACCCTTATGTTTTGTTTGATTCATGGTCCGAATCTTCTCCAAAGTCAAATTTTTAAAAAATTATTTAACAATAGTTATAATTCAATGATTTCTTGTTAGTTCATGAGCATGTTTAATTGATATCAATAGCACACCTGTTTGGACCAATCTCCAAATCTGGGATTTCATCCTTTTTTAGTTCTAATTCTCCTTTATTTACTGCGATGATTTTTTGATAATTCATTGGCCTTGGTAGTGTTATTGAAACTACTTTTTTGATAAACTCTTGTTTTGGGATATCCAGCCATGGAAGTTTCTTTGATTGTTCTATTGTAGAATAATATGCTTCATCTATGGGCTTCACATCTTGACTATGATGTGTCGGAAATACCATTGTATTGTGTGGAAGCTTAAGCAATTTGTTGTGTAATGTATTGTAAAGATCATCTGTAAACTCTTCTACTTTATCTCTAAGATCAGGTCTTCCAATTGATTCTACAAACAATATGTCCCCTGTGAAAACATATTTTTCATTTACTACATAGCTGAGACTTCCAGGTGTATGTCCAGGAGTATGAATAATTCGAAGAACTGTTTTTCCAAATTGTATCTGATCTGCGTCGCCGATAAAATTTGCATCAAAGACATATCCTTCATATTTTGAGAGGTATAGTTTTGCACTAGATGCTTTGGCAAGATCTTTTGCCGCAGATATATGATCTGCATGTTGGTGAGTATCTATTACTTTGATAATTTGAAACCCTTTTTCTTTTGCAATATCTATATATTTTTCAAAAGGATATAATGGATCAATTACAATTGCTTCTCCGTTAGATTCTACAATATGAGATAGACATCCTTTTCCAACTTTTTGTACTTGGATAATTTGTACTGGTTCTTTTACTATTGTTACAGGCTTTAGAACTTGATTCCATCCAGATAATCCTCCTGCAAGTGTTTTTGACTCAATTCCTGCTCTTGCTAGAGCAAAACTTGCAATCATTGCACGATTACCATGTGGGCATATGGTTACAATTTCTTTGTCTTTTGGAATGCTGGAGATAGTTTTTGCATCAAAAAGTTCACTTAAAGGAATGTTTACGCTCCCAGGAATTTGATATTCTGAATACTCTTCTCTATCTCGGACATCTAGTAGAAACACTTTGTCTAATTTTTGGACAAGACTATCTGCCAAAATCATTTTCCCAGTATCTCCTTTTGATAGATTTCCTTTCCATGAAGAAAAACCGCCAATTAAAAAGTAAACATCTAGTCCAAATGATTTCATCATCTGTGCTATTTCTTTAGCATATTCTTCTGGCTCAGATATCAAAACAATTTTAGCATTTTTTGGAATTTTTGGTAATATCTTTTCTTTGGCATTAGTATCACATACAGCATGAACAGAACCTGACACATGAGATTTTTCAAAACTTTCTTTGGTTCTAAGATCAAACAACAAAAACGGTTTTTGTTGAATCATATCTTGTTCTAATTGTTCAGAAGAAATCCCTATCTGTTTCTGCTCCATGGTGTTTTTTCCTTAATATCCCAAATAAACTTGAATATGTTTTTCAAAATTGAGTTTTATATGAAACACTGATTGATTTAATTTTTAACTCTTGTTGCTGAAATTTAGTGAATCCATTTTATTGCCCTATTTGTCATTGATATCATGAAAAAGATATTTTATATCATACTTCCAATTGTTGCATTTTCTATAATTCTTTTTAATGCGTTTTTTGGTCATTTGATTTTTCTGTCTGACACTGAGCATGTGATAAACAAGTACTCTGTGTATGTACATTTACTGTCTGAGTGGGATAGTTCATCTAAAAATATCATATTTGAAGTGACAAACTCTTGGTACAAATCTGATAAACATAATGCCAACCATATATTCAATGCAGAATCTAAAGACTATAACAAAAATCAATTTCAAAAAATAAATGGAAAATCATATGTCGAATTAAAACATGAATTTAGTGATTGTCAAGAAGAATGGCAGCCGATGCTTTATAGAAAAGTTGTAGACAATATCCGACATGAGATAGAATATATGCAAGGAAATCAGCTAAGCACAAATCCTGACGTGTCTGTCTATCCAGATATCGAAAACAAAAACTATGATAATTTCAAACAACAATCAAAAATTAAAAATGGATATGTACAATTTTTCCCAATTTGTACATCTAAAAACATCACCTCATACGATTATAGCATAAAAACTGATAACACAGATTTAGGTTTTGATGTATATTTTGTCTCATCACCTGTACAACGTGAGTATTTTACAAATTCTAACTTTGATTATTACAAAGAATCAGGTTGCTTTGGACAAAACAAACAAAGCTACAGCGGTACATGCAAGAACATCACAAAAGATAGTGGATTATTGGTGATATTTCCCGATGAACTTATCCCATGGACTACGAAAGTCACAGTAAATCTTTATGAAAATTAGATTTTTGATAACTAAAATAAAATCCACTCTAATTTGTAAAAATATTTTTTAAATTTAGATTCAATTTGAATTTAATCAAAGGTTATAATTTGACCGTCTATTTACAATTTGACAAAAAAATGTCATACACAACAAGACAAACAAAAATAGCAATTACTGCTGCAATAGCAATTATTGCAGTAGGTGTTACTGGGACATATCTAATTCCCGCACAAAGCACTATAGTTGTTGTACCTACAACTCAAGCTGATCAGGAAAGATATGATGCCCTAGGAATTGCCCAAAAATATGTGGTAACTAGTCCAACTTTTGCTTTTGATGGCGACATAAATTCACTCAAAGTTGAATATGTTGGTTCTACAAAATCAATCCCACCTGAACATATCTTCAAGGCCAGCTTTGAATCAAGTCAAGGTGGATTTGGCAATAGAGAAGGCCAAATGCTTATCCAAGTTATTACCCCTCACATCATGGAAATCTTGGTATCTGAAGGAAAAGTAATTTCAGCAATAACTGATAAAACTTGGGACGAGCAAAGAGAACTATTCATTCAAAGAGAAACAGAACTTGATACTTCCAATCAAGTTATTGAGTATGATTATGTTACACTCATTGATGCTTTTGAAAAAGATGGCATTAATGTGAATGTAGTTGAAGTATTGGAGGATTCATCGTTTTTAGTACCAACAATTGTTGTTAAAGTAAACGATGAGATAATTCAAATCTATGAATTTTCTTCTGGCATTGATGCCAAAAATGCTTCCAAACTTGTTTCAAATGATGGGACGCAGATAGGAACAAGCATAATCAGATGGATTGATGAACCTCACTTTTACAGCAAAGGCAAATTAATTATACAATACATCGGCCACAATCAAGAAACACAGAGTTTGCTTGAGTCACATTTAGGCAACCAGTTTGCTGGAATATGATTCGGTATCTCTTTTTTTATTTTCCAATATACGTATGCACTGGATAGATTTTTTTTGTTTTTGAAGATTTGTAGTTCCATTCTGATTTATCTAATTTCAAGCGTGCAAAATATTCTTGAATTGACTTGTGTAGTTTAGTATAGATGTCATCTCCAACTACTATCTGATCAGGCTGAGCTAGATTTTGAATTTTAGCTGCCATGCTTACTGAAGGTCCTAAAATATCTACATGGGATTCTTGTAGATCATCGCCATATCGTACAATTGTATTTTCACCATGATCGATGCCAATTTTTATCTTTAATTCTGGTAAATTATTACTTTTCAAAATAGGATTTATTCCAAGTTTAAGAATTTTAAGCATTGATTCTGCACATGTGACTGCTCTGTTTGCAACTGATGCCGATAGATCTTCTGCAACAAAATATCCAATAACTGCATCTCCTACAAACTTTAACACAAATCCTTCATGACGTTTAATCACATAAGCCATCTCTTGAGCAAATGTAGTAAAAACAATAGCAAGTTTTTCTTTGGGCAAATTTAGGATCATATCTGTAGACCCAACAAGATCTACAAATAACACTGCCATATTCATGCTCTTCAATACCTTTTCCCTAAGAAATATTTCTGATTCTTCAGTTACGGTAGAATACAAAAATTCATGATTCAATGATTTTAGTACTCTATCATGTACTTCTGTAATTAGCGTTTCAGAATCTACTACTTTTTCTGTACCTCTCCCAAGTAGCATGTCTACTATGCTTGGAGTTTTCGGTGATAGCAAATTTTCAATACCTTTATTCTCAGTTTTTTTAGTTACCATTCAACACTTATCCTGTAAATAGTGTTAATTATTTTTGCTTACTGTGTTTCTCATACTTCTAGTCAATTATCATAAAAATGAACTTCTATTGAATCCAAAGATGATTTAGAACCATTAACTTTATACTTACATATAACTTTGGTAATTCATGTTAAAATTCAAATGCAGCTCGGTTGGATTTGATTGTAATTTTGTTGCCAAGGGTAAATCTGAGGAAGAAATCTTAACACAGTGTGCAGCACATGCCACAAAAGATCATAACATGAAACCAGAAGAAATTACTCCAGAATTACAAGATAAAATCAAAAAAAATATCCATAAATCCTTATTTTAAAATATTTTATTTCATTCTCATTATACTGGAGTTGATTTAATTATAAATAAGAAAAAAGAAAGATTAGAATCCCTTACTTCGACTCCATCAAATTATAATATTTGCAATATCTATTGGTTGGTTAGCCATAGGAATAAGACAATGGATTGTTCTCTCAAAGTGGGATAAAAGATACAAATTATTCAAAGAAAATCAAAAGGAAATTGACAAAAAATTTGCAGATGATTCTGATGATGATTTAGATGATTCTAGCGATGAAAATAATTCCAATAAATCCGATAAAAAACAACCTAAAACTTAGAATTTAGTATTTTTTTTAGCTTAAATTCTTGTTACTGAAGAACTCTGGGAACTTTTTTCAAGATATGTGAAATTGAAATTCTTCCAGGTCCTATCACTATGAGCAAAAGACATCCTGATAGAATCAATGTCTCAAATTCTACTCCTCCACGACCTGCAAAACTCTGAGCTCCTTTTGCCACAAAGATCGCCCCCAACATTACTATTGATAGTAACGATGCAGAAATTCTTGTTAGCCCACCTATGATTAGTAATATTCCTGGAACCAATTCTGCTAGTGCAATTGGAATTTGCATTTCTGCTGGCAGGCCCATATTTGGAAGATTTTCAGCAAAACCTGGTTCAAATTTTCCTAACGAGTGTGCTATGAATATTGCCCCAATTGTAATTCTTATTCCAAAGTGAGTGATATCATAAAAGATAGAGTTACGAATTGTCGCTTCTGCCATCTGTAAAAAATTATTATGACTGTATTTTATCCTTAGGTAATAAATGTGAATAAAGGTTAAATGTGATTATTACGTATTTTATCCATGAAGTATACCGTTGCATTGTTTACTGTATTGGCTTTTGCAGCAATATTTGCTATGGTTACTCCGATGGATGTTGCAGTAGCTCAACCTTCTAGTGCAATGCCTGATGGTGAATACAAAGATGGAGATCATGAAGGAAAATCTTGTCCATCTAAAGAGAAAAAAACTGCATCTAGTGATGTGGGTTTGAATATCTAGATTGATCTTTTAATTGATTTTGATCTTTTTGTAGGCAGCTTTTCCAAGTCTATTCATTATTCCAAGACCCAGTCCCTTTCGACTGGTACCTTGTGCAAGTATCACATCTATCTTTTTTACATCAAATTCTCTGAATGTTTTAAACAAGTTAGATGCTACCATGTCTAACTTTTTACCTAAAAATACTGTCATGTCTGATTTGTATCTTGTATTTGTAGTACTGAGTATTCCTACCTTTTTTCCCTGATTTTTAAATTCTGATAAAAGTTGTAATGTCTTGTCTTTTACTTTGTCATTTGAGCCTTCAATTAGAATTATTTTTGCATTTGGAGAATAATGCCTGTATTTCATACCCGGTGAGCGATGTATGTCTTTTGTTTTTCTTTCTTGTATGGATGGATGGATTGAAATTTTACCGATGACCTTTTGAAGTTGTTCTAATGTTACAGCTCCTGGTCTTAACAGCATTGGAGTTTTTCTGGAAAGATCAATCACTGTAGATTCAATTCCGATTTTTGTTTTACCTCCATCTATTATCATGCTTATTTTGCCATTCATATCCTCAAACACATGTCCTGATGTTGTGGGACTGGGTCTTCCAGAAATATTTGCAGATGGCGCAGCTAATGGTGTGCCTGTTTCATGTATCAATAATTTTGCTATTTTGTTTTCTGGCATTCTCACTGCAACTGTGTTGATTCCACCTGTTGTGATTTTTGGAACTATCTTTGATTTTTTCAGAACCAATGTAAGGGGTCCTGGCCAAAACTTTCTAATTAATTTATGAGCTGTCGTTGGTATGTCTGCTGTCAATCTCTTAAGATCAGAAATATCTGAAATATGAATAATGAGCGGATTATCTGAAGGTCTGCCTTTGGCAACAAAAATTTTTTTAACAGAGTCTGAGTCCAAGGCATTTGCCCCCAGACCATATACTGTTTCTGTTGGAAATGCAACTATGTTTCCTGATTTTATGATTTTAGAAGCTTGTCTTATCTTTGAAATTTGTGGACTTTTTGAGTTGATTTTAAGAATTTTTGTTTGCATTTTTACTTGATTTTTGATTAATACGATTGCAGTCATATTAAGAGTATGGTGGATTGTTTAGTCTAATTTTATTTGTGATTTATTTTCTAAACATCATCCAAATTCTGGTCCCAACAAAAATTCCTACTGCAAGTGCTATCAATAATGGAACTATTATCTGACCTTCTTCCATTTGTTTGATTAGTCAAATTATTGTTTAAACTCTTTTCATACGCATGCTTTTGATGATATTTGATAATCCA
Organism: Nitrosarchaeum koreense MY1; assembly: GCF_000220175.1. Classification (NCBI taxonomy): domain Archaea; kingdom Thermoproteati; phylum Nitrososphaerota; class Nitrososphaeria; order Nitrosopumilales; family Nitrosopumilaceae; genus Nitrosarchaeum; species Nitrosarchaeum koreense. The sequence continues at coordinate 615,478 of NZ_AFPU01000001.1, forward strand.
GTAAGCTTTCAAGCTTACCGTATTCTATGAACTAGTATGATTAACTGGATGCATGAATACAAACACAAATTCAACAAAAAATGAAACTAGTTGGAACAAAATGGTGCACGCCCCTTTCAAAAAAGTGGTTGCCTTTGATCTCATTTGTATGGGAATCGGAGTAGTAATCGGAATAGGAATCGGCGTATATCTGATAGCAGGTATGTAGATAGAGACAAAATATGACTCTACTACAAAAATCAATACCACGATACAAAAAATCGTATTATGCAATTTTTGTTATTAGTGTGGCTACCGTTGTCATCATGACAATTTTTTAATTCATGTACAACACTCTTTTTGATTTTATTTTTTCTGACCTAATGTTATTCCCTTTGTATATGATTTACGTTAAATTTTATTTTAATCAAAGGTTATAATCATACACCATTAATGAGAAATGATAAAAATGTTCACAATTAAAAAAAGAGATAGCATTACATTGATGTCAATTGTCGCACTTTGTTTTATTTTTCAATCAAGTGCCTTTGCTTCTCCAATTCCTATAATTCTTACAGGTGATGAATCTTCAATTGATCTAAAGATTGGTGAAACCATTGACATTTCGAACTTTCAAATTACTTTAGTCAATATACTTGATGACTCTAGATGCCCTACCGATGTTACTTGTATATGGGAAGGCACCGTATCGGCAGAAATTAAGATGATAAAAGACGGAGAAAGTCGTGGTACATACGTTATCCCAATTGGATTAGCTGACGGTATCGAATCTCAATTAATTGATGATTTTTATGTTATGTTATATGATGTAAAACCATATCCTGTTAGTACTAAACAAATAGAATCATCTGAATATGTTGCAACACTGATTGTCTCTCAAGTGACCGAGAAAACAGATTCTCCATTAAAACAATTCAAATCCGGAGTTCCAATTAATGAAACTAAATGTAGTGATGATTTGAGGCTTGTAATTAAATCGAGTAATTCAAGTCCTGCATGTGTAAAACCTGAAACTGTAAACAAATTACTTTTACGTGGATGGGCCTTCGCTTTGTCAACCGTTAGTAGTTTTGAGGAATGTGAATCTGCAGGCAATCCTGTTATGGAATCTTATCCAAGGCAATGCAAAACTTCCGACGGAAAACACTTTGTTGAACAGATCAACTCCAAAATGATGAGTCCAGAATCTAAATGTGAAAAATACGGTGGAACATGGTCTGCTGAGCTAAATGAATGTGAATCTCTAACTTTGGATGATTTTGCAACAATATTGTTTGAAACACAAGATATTGATTCTATTTCTGAACAGTTTGGAAAACCTCATGATGATGTTGGAAGTGGAATCCACATCTACGTGTATTATCTAAACGACGATACGCAAATCTGGATAGGATACACAGATGAAATTATGTATGTAAAACATATGGATGCAGATGGCAACTTGATTGATATTTTATATGAAATGTCATCTTAATTCAAGTAGATTCTGTGTCTAATGAAATTTTTAATTTTGTCTGTCTCTTAATTGATGACAATCACAATTACATCCAGTTTGGCATTTCATTCTTTTACAATCAGAGCATATTTTCTTATTCCAATATGGAGCCGTATTCAATAATTGTATTTGTTTTATAATTATCTAACCTTTTCTTAGTTTTCCATGTTTGATTTGATATTTTTATGAAAAGTTGAAATTATACATTATTTGTAATCATTATGTTATATGATGTCTAAATTCTGGTTGCTTTACGTAATACTGGCACTTGCTTTTACTTTTCCACTTTCTTATGCTCAACATCATGGTGGTGAACAAGCTCCGCCAATCAGCTTTGGCTCTGGTGAGGTAACTGTGAGCACCACATTGTTTCCCGCAGATTTCACTCCTCAAAAATATTCTGATGTGAATTTGAAATTGAGATTTTTTGACACACAATCCAATGTTAATGTGGAAAATGTAAGTTATAGAGTTCAGATATTTTACGGTGAATCTCTTGTTGCAAATCAAATGTTTTTTGATAGAGATGGGGAACTAGTTGTCAAAATACAACCAAAATCAAATTGTACCCAAGAAGATCTATGGAAATGCACAAAATATTATGGTGATGTTGATGCTGTAGTTCCAAACGCCTTAACTTCCACGCCTTCTAGCATTCCAGTTATCTCAGGACCCGTTTTTACTCAAAGTGGTCAGTATACCGTAAAAACTGACATAATAGGTGCAAAAAATCCAAAGACACAAACTTCTCAGGATATTCGCTTTGAAACAATCATAATTATTCCAAATGAACAAGAATTCAAGATATCTTCATCTGGTATTGATTATCAAGTTTTTGCAAAAAATTTCCAAGGGCCACTAACTAATTTTCAGTTTGACGATTCATCCAAATCCATTTCTTTTGAAATGCCATTTGATTGGGAACACGTAGCACATGTGGATTTTGTAAAGAATTACTTTGAAATCCCAAAAAACTTTTTGCCTTTAGAAAATGTTGTTAGCTTTGATGGCAAAGCAAATGGAATACAGCTCTTTCCAATAGATTTACACTATGACAAATATTCCGACAAAGATAGTAACATACTTCATTTTATGATTCATAACGATGAACTAAAAAAATTCAAAAATTCAGACTCTACACTTAAAGTTGTTATTACTCCTGAATCTAATTCATCAATAATTTCTAAAGACCTTTTCTTTGATAATGGCATTAAGGCCATTGCATCTTATGATTCTAGATATTCTGAAAGTAAAAATATTTTATTTACCATAGCGTTTTTTGATTCAAAAGGGGAACTATCTAATAGTATTCGATATGGATATGGTATAAAGGATCCAACTGGAAAAGACATTGTAAATACTGGTGGAAACCTCAGTCTTTTGGGAATCGAGTTGCCTAATGGCATTGATTCTCAAGTGCTAAACACACCTATGCCTGGAAAATATTCTATGCAAATTGTTCTATTAGGAATGGGACAAAACACCTATGATAGACCCATGTTTCAAAAATTTGATTTTGAATTAGGCTCAGATGTGAAAAAAATTGAATCTCTTGAAATTCCTACATGGATAAAAAATAATGCAGGCTGGTGGGCTGATGGAAAAATAGATGACAGCTCATTTGTTCAGGGAATTCAATTTTTGATAAAAGAAAAAATAATGAACATTCCTTCTACTCAAAGCTCAGGTAATGGTTCTGATGAAATACCATCTTGGATTAAAAACAATGCAAAGTGGTGGGCTGATGGAAAAATAGATGACAGCTCATTTGTTCAGGGAATTCAATTTTTAGTCAAGGCTGGTATAATCAATCCTTGATACTGATTAGTTAGACAAAACAAACCTCACGTAGAAATCGACCATCCTTGTTAAATACAAAATTTGTAATCAATGCTTGCCAAACACAAATTGGTCTTGGAAGATTATCTCCAGGACTGATTTTATTATTTTATGGATTGACTTGTTGGCCTTTTGTTCTGTTGATTATCTCTGATCTTAACGTGGCAAAATCTGCTGTGATTTTTGTATTCTTCTTAATCTCTGTAAGTTCCTCTAGTATTTTTTCTAGTAATTCAATTATTTTATTTTCTTGCTCGTAAGCCAATTTTTTATTTTTATGTTTTTGTTTTATCTTCTACTAGCTTGAATCTTGATAATACTTTGTAAAGTATGAATACTATTACTGCGATTATTGTGAAATCTATGACATTTGCGATAAAATCTCCATATTTGAATACTGAAATAGCTCCTGATACAGTATTAACGACTTCGGCTTCAAGTGCTTTGAGGTCACCTGATGGTAATGCTAATCCTATGATTGGGTTGATTATGTCATTAACTAGAGCAGTTACTAGCTTTGATGCGGCTGCACCAATAATGAATGCAATTGCTAATCCGATAATTCCAAATGTCTTAAGAAAACCCATGAACTCTTGAACAAAGCTTTGTTTTGGAGGTGGGGCATCACTCATATCGTATCTTGTTATTTATGTAGTAAAAAATGTTATCAAAATTTGTAAAATGACGTATTTTGATTATTATTTTGTTTCTTCGTTCTTTGATTTTAGTTTGTTACAGATAGAACAATCTTGAATCATAGACTTGATTTTTTGCTTTAATCCCATGTTGAGGCAATTTTTGTTATGAATATAATTTACAGCTATTCTGAGATATTGACTAATAATACCTATTTTCTGATATTGCAGCCTTGATCTAAACTTTGAAATATCTATCTGCCGTAGTTTGGATGTGACTGTTGCTTATGTTATGATTAACTGTGATCTTGGTGCAGAGGAGACAATTATTGAGAAACTGCGAGAAATAGAACAAGTTAAGGAAGTATTTGGAACTATAGGAACTCATGATTTAATGGTAAAATTAGAAGCTGAAAATTTTGAAAAAATACGAGAGATTGCTTCAAATATCCCAAAGATTGAAAAAATTAGAACAATTTCAACGCTAATAAAAAAAGAATAAGGTTGGGTGAACTAAATGCCTCATGAAAAAAATGACATTGAAAAGTTGATTGACACTATGATAAACAATGGTGATGAATTTGTTCAAAAACTTAAAACTGTTCTGCCTGATTCTATTTCGGAATCTATGGTTATGTTTCATGAATCTCATGTTGCCAATCTTAAAAAGATTAAAGATTTCCTTAATCAGTGATTTTTCTGCTAATAATTTGTACTATATGCTTTTTAATCATTGATTACAAGTTTTATTATGGCTAGATCTCGTACCATTACAATTCCTGTTAATAAAAAAACCAGCTATGCCTTTGATGCCATTTTGAATTCACCTCCAAAAATGATGCCTGATGCAAAAATGTCTTCTGATGGGTGGTGGTCTTTTTCAACCCCTAGAGGAAACGCCCGATTGAAATTTAAAGAAAATCGTTCACTCGGAATTTTAGACTCTGTCTTTATTGATCAAGATTCTCAATGGAATGTTCCAATGCGAATAGTCTCAAGCGGTGAATTCTCTGAAATTGTAATTACTTTGATAAAGCCTGATGAATTGACAGATGAACAGTTTGACAGTCGTATGGTGGAAATCGAACAGGGAATTGAAAATATGAAAAAAATCATTGAGATGTAACATGTGATTTTGATATTGGGCACATCAAAAGAATCAAAGTTAAATATAATTTTTGTAAGTAGAGTCTGAGACAATGCCATACGAAGAAGTTTATTTCCAACGATTAGAAGAAGACGGTCTTGAAGAATTTCAGGAACCCTCCCTGACTAATCAAAACTAACCTTATTTTTTGTATTTATTGATTATCTGGTTTTTTGTCACCACCAGGACCTACCATGTCTTCTGGTTTGACTTCGTTATCCCATTTACCTCTAATTCCTTTGATCAATGCTATGATTCCTGCAACAATTAATGCTAAAACAAATCCAAAAAATAAAACTTGATCCAATATCTTAAATGAACAATTTATTGGAACTGGATTAGGTCCTGAATCATAATCATAACAATCTCCAAATTCAGTTGCCTCTATGTTTGCTGTTTGATAATCATCTCCAAACACTCCTAAAATCAAGAATCCGGCAAAAATAAGCCCCACTGATAAAATGATAAAACGCATGTCACTCATGATCTTAGTCTTATGATATACTATTTACGCTTTGATTTAATTTTTTACTAGTGTCATTTTTCTAATATCTTTTTTAGATTTTTAAGTGATGTTTCATAAAATATTCCCATAAATTTTACAAACTCTGTAAATTGTTTTGCTGTCATCTTTTTGCTGTTAAAATATGATTGCCATGTTATCTGAGTGGTGTTATTATTTTTTGCATTGATGGAAATTGTTGCAACATATGCTCTTAGGGGTAAACCTTCAGTTGCAATGTAGGTAAAATATTCTCTTTCTTTCCATGCCACAACATGTTCTTCAATTGTATTGCCATCTGCAAATGTAATTTTTCTTATAGCTCCCACGTTTCTTCTCTTTTTTGACAAATATGTTGTTTTTTTAACATCAATTACCCATGATGGAAGTCCGACAATATTGCTAATTTTTCTCCAAACCTTCTCTTTACTAGCGTTAATTGAAATGCATCTTCTTACTGTATTTGTGTAAAATGATTTTTGCGCAGTTTTTGTCATAATTGTTTGTATTTCTGTATCGTTTTAAATTTTATTTTCTTTAACATATTTAATCCCTATGACATAATCAACAATATGGTCTTTGGATGGGGTAAGAAGAAAGAAGTACAATCTGAAGAAGTCCCTTCAGAAAAGCAAATTCCATTGTCTGAAGTATCAAAAATTGTACGAAAAATGCTCGAATTAAGAACAAATCAAATTTTGAATGATATAAAATCCATCAGAGATAATACTGAGCCCCTGATCAGTGATCTAATCTCAATTGGAAATACACTTGAAAAAGATAATCTCCAAGTCGATGATATCGATAAACATATTCGAATTATTGTAGTTAGAGGTAAGCAACAAGTAATTGACATGATAAAAAAAGACGCAAATCATCTGCCAAAAATTAATTCATTTGATGATGTGGAAAACATGCATACTGTGTTGAATCAAATGCTAAAAAAAATTGGAGATGTTCTAGGAAGACAAACCCGAGTCATTCATATCTTTGCAAAAAAATATGCCGAAAAATTAAAGGACATATTGCAAAAAATGAACTCAAATAATATTGAAATTCAACAATTACTGAAAAACTATACTCATACAAGATCAATTTCTGAGGAAATTACTGGTTCATTGCAAGAAATTGATAATTTGAAAGATACTATCGTCAAAAAAGAACACAGAATAGCTGAAATTAAAAATCACATAAGTTCACTAAGCACAAAAATAACTAACTATGAGGATTCAATCAAAAAAATACATTCCTCTGAAAAATACCTGAAATTTTTAGAATTACAGAAAGTTTTAGATTCATTCTCTGGTGAAAAAAACCAATTAAAAAACGAAATTAATTCCCAATTCACAAAAATTTCTAGACCTCTCAGTAGATATGAACACGTGTCTTCAATGGAAAAAGAACAAAAAACTCTCTTGTCTAAATTAATCGAAGATCCTTTTGGTGTATTGACTCCAAAAAATAAGGATTCGATAATACTTATTTTAGAAAACGTCAGAAAAGGAATTTCATCCGGTTCAATATCTGTTAAGGATGTGGAAAAATCATTTTCATATTTGACTGAAATTGAAGAATCGCTTGCTGGATACATTACACGCGTATCTGATTTTACTGAAAAACGTCAAAAAATTGAAAATCAATTATCTGCACTTCAATCTGATGAACTAACCGAACTTGTGCACAATTTACAGCATGCTACTTCTGATAAAGATGATTCTGAATCAAAAATCAATCTCATCGAATCGGAATTAAATGAGGAACGTTCTACCATCTCTAAACTAATCTCTGAAATTGAAGTTAAACTAAGAGAATTTTCTAATACTGTTTATGTTATTTCTAGATGATTAATCATTCTGAAATGAATTTATCGCATCCTGACGTACATGGTTTATTCATAACCCCCTCGCATTTTTCTAATTCATTATGTGCTATTCTTTGATGCCCACAGGTACGACATTTCATTCTAAAATATTCGATAATCTTATTGTATGGTACATCTAATGATGCAATTTTTGATGATATGCTGTCATCCATAGTGTTTTACATTTTGGTTTGATTTAATTCCACAAAAAAGAGTTTCTAATTATCAATCCTAAATTTAATTAGATCTAAACTACATACACTATCATGTTGTTTAAAAAGAAAAAAATTGAAAGACGGGTTTCTTTAGAAAAAAAAGTTTTAGACAGTATTCTGTCTTACTGCCAAATGAGACATCCAAATGAAGGAATTCTCATTTTAAAAGGCAAATCAAAACAAGGAAATATTATGATTGACGGGTTGGTGATTCCGCCCTTTAATTATTCTGGCCCTACCTTTGCCGGTTTTCCGCATTCTTTTCTGCCCTTTGATATGAGTTATGTGGGAACAGTTCATTCACATTCTAGTGGTTCTGCAGAACCATCAGTTACTGATCTTCATAATTTCTTTGGTTTAGTATCTATAATTGTTCAATCTCCATACGGAGACAATGATGTCTTTGCTTGGGATAGTAGTGGAAATCCTGTACCTGTTTCTATTGTGTAAATTAGATTGAACTTTCCTAAAAAAAAATACAAAAAATACTGACAAAACTTTATAAGTATTTTGAATGTAATTTTGTTGAATTGTTCAATTATAAGACTTATCTGATCTTCTTGTTTGCCTCATTGGGCATTAGTATTGGACTGCAAATGATTCTTCCATTTCCTTATGGTCTAGGTGCAGCTTTGGCAATTTTCATAGCATTTCCAATGTTGTTAAGAAGACGATACATGAGTCGTATGAAGGGATATGGCGATTCTGGAAGTGGTGGCGGTGGATTCTTTGGAATGAATTCTGGAGGTACAAGTGTACGCTACGTGTGTCTAGTTTGTAATAACAAACACAAAGGTGGCACATGTCCTAGATGTGGCTCTAAAATGCAACGTGCTGATTTCTAAAATGTCTTTAAATGAACTTAGAAAAAAAGTTCTATATCAAAACTCAATTGAAGTCTGGATTGGATTAAGTAAAGAAAAAAACATTGATTGGGTAGATACTGAAAATTATAAAAAATTTATTGCTTTTCTTTTAAAAAACAATCTAAACATGAAACAAATGTCAATCTGTTTTGATGAATCCGATAAAGCGTCCGAAGGAGGACATAGCAAAAAAGTATTTGCAAACAAGTTGGCAGCAATAAATGATGAAAATTCTGCATGCTACTCCATAAAATTAAGTGACAGTGCTATCGAATTAATTCGAAAATTTAGTCTCTAATACTATCGTTTTAATTTTGGATTGACAATAGAATCTAGAGCATTTCCTATAAAGACAAAAGCAAGTCCTGTTATTGCAATCATCACTCCTGGAGGCAATATCCACCACCATAATCCTCTGGATGCTGCACCATACACATTAGCATCATGTAAAATTTGACCCCATGTAGGAAAAGATGGATCACCTAATCCTAGAAAACTTAATCCTGCCTCTGTAGTGATTGCAGCAGGCACCGATATGGCTATGCTAGCAAAAGCATATGGCAATAACTGTGGCAAAATATGTCTTAGTACAATTTTTGAATCCTTTTGCCCCATCATGATTGCAGCTTCGACATATCCTCTAGTTTTGATTTGCAACGACATGCTTCTTGCAACTTTCGCTATTCCCACCCAACCAAACACCATCAAAAATCCCACCAACACGAAAATACTGTTGCTTATAGTAACTGATAGAATAATCAGGAAAGGAAGTGCTGGTAGGGCATAGATTACATCGTTAAATCTCATCATTACTTCATCTGTTTTTTTACCTCTATAGCCTGCATAAACTCCGTAAAGTAAACCCATTACAACTGATGCAATAGATACCACAAGTCCTATGAAAAGTGCCAAAGGGGTTCCCCATAGTAAGCCCACTGCCAAATCTCTTCTCAGCTCATCTGTTCCCATTATTCCAAATGCTTTACCGCCTATGATTAGTTTAGACTCTTGAATTTTGTTTTCTGAATTGTTGCCATACATCTTTATTAAAAAAATATAATTTCCTTTTAGGATCTCTTGTTTTTCTGCTTTAGAAAAAACAATGTCTTCTGCAGATAAATTATTTAAAGAAAACAAAAACTTGTCTGATTGTAGGATAAGATTTTTTTTAATTGAATCATCTGTTGAAAATACTCTTTCACTGTGGATGGAATTAGAATCTAAATTTGGCAATGACGTTGATAATAATTTTAGATGAATTCCATCAGGTCGTATTACATCCATTTGCAATAATGTTGATCCTGAATATTTTGCAGAAAATTCGTAGATGAAATCATTTGGAAAATCATCATAGTCGAAATTTATCCCAAATTGGTGATATGTAACTGATATGTTTTCTGCAGTATCATAGTTTATTTTTGGTGATTCTAAAATTTTATGTTCTGGAATCTTTTCACTCAGAAACAAATTAACCCAAACTGGAATGGCAACTTTGGGATACGAAATCCAACTTCCTGGATTATTCCATTCTTTAAAAGTTTCAACTGGAATTGTAATTACTGCTATAATTGAAGTTAAAATTAAAATTAATAGTATGACAATTCCTGTAATTCCTATTTTATTTTTAAAAAATTCCTCTTTGATCTCTGTTGGAGTGATACTGCTCATCCTACTCTCACTCTGGGATCAAAGTATCCATACAGTAAATCTGCCACAAAAATACTAATTAGAAAAAAAACTGTCAAGATGTAAGTAGCGCCAATAATTATTGGCAGATCCATTACTGTAATTGCTTCAAAATATAATCTGCCCATGCCTGGCCAGTCAAAAACAGCCTCAGTGATTATCGCCCCTCCAAGGGAACCTGATAGACTTAACGCAAGAATAGTGACTATTGGTGGGGCGGCATTTTTTAGAGCATGAGAATAGATTATTTTTTTCTGATCAACTCCGATTGTCTTTTTTGCAATAATGAAATCTTCTTGCATAATTCCTACTATGAAATTTCTTACAAGATATGCCCACGACCCAAACCCAATCATTACAATTGTGATTAATGGTAATGTCATGTGATACAGTAATGATCCGATGTAATTTGGGTCTGATGATGGAATTAGTGGTGTTGCCCTTGCAGGAAAAATTTGATACACAAATGAAAACAAGAATATCATTAGCATTCCTATCCACCACACAGGAAAACTAGAACTGATAACTGCAAAACTTGATGTCAATCTATCTATAACTGAACCAACTCTACTTCCTGAAAATGCTCCAAGGAAGATACCGATTACAGAAATTATGATCGTTGCAGTTGTAAACAATAAGATTGTTCGAGGAAGTTTTTCTAAAATTATTTCTTTGACATCTGATGATCCTGAATCGCTAGTTAGAAAAGTTGCACGACCAAAGTCCAAAGTAAGTATCTTGTACATTGTTAATCCTATTCTTTGTGGTGAATACCACGGTTCATCTAACCCTAGAGTCTTGATTCTCTGTTCAATTTGCATTTGAACAAACGACTCAAATTCATCTACAGACGAAAAACTTTCAGAAATTTTAGGATTTTCAGTTATTTCAGATCTTACTTGAAACACAACTCCTTGTTTTAGGATGCTGTCCATGTTTGATCCTACTAGAAGAACTGTGATGAGTAGTGTAATCATTAACACCCCAAACATTGTAATTAATCGAGTGCCAACATATCTCTTCAAAGTCAATAATCAGAAATGGTGAACTCAGTTTATAATAATTGCAGTATGGTAATTTGAAAAAAATTCTAATTTAGTACTATACTCTATACCTTATATGGTAAAAAATGACTCATTTGACCCTGACAGGCTTGTATTAACTAAAAATGAAATTCTTGCTTTTTGTGATAAAGTCATAGAAAAATGGAATAAAGAACCAAGTAAAAACGCTAATAATATTCTGGCAATGACTGCCGTTAAGGCAAGTATTGTTTGGACTGATGAAGATTCACTCAAAGCAATATGGAGTGAAATAATCAGTTGGGTTTTTGAATTACTTTATGAGAATGCTTTATCTCAAGGTAAAATTGATGACATTGACTGGTCTAGCGTTATGAAAAAATTAAAGAATAAAAAATAACTATATTGTAATTATGTTGTGAGTGCAAGTACAATACGAAAGGCCAAAAAACTAGTTGAAAGTGGTGGTATAGTTAAAGTCGATGACGACCTTTATCAAATTAAGTCATCATCTAATCCAGAAAAATCTTACTTTGTGACATCTGATACTTGTGAATGCCCTGGATTCAAAAATTTCTACAAATTTCATCATGGTAAGGGTCTAAAGGCCAACTGTTCTCATTTGGAAGCAATACGAATTTTCAAAGAAAAATCTTAGAATTAAATAAAAATTGTTATACGCAACAAATAGCTTTTTTGAAACTTTCTGAATCTCTTTCAAAATTGCATTCTTTGCATACTTGCCAACTTCTTTTTTTCAATATTGAAAAAGATGCATCATAGCTTACTGAATACATCTTTCCTCCGCAAGAAGGGCATTGTAGTGGTATGTCTATCTTCATTGATGATGTTATTGCCTTTTTAATTATAAGGCACGCGTAGAACTGATAAATCATCCATAAAATTCAGTTTTTAGGATTTACTTGAATAATTCGATTCCCGTCTACTAAAAATTCTATAATTGTTCCATTGATGTTTACAAAAAATGACGCTCCGCTATTTCCAACCTGCACGTTCATTCCGGCGATATTTGTATTGATGGTATCGTTTTTCTCTTCTGTTGTTTCATCTGGTAATTGTTCAGTACTGTTAGTTGGTATGATTATGTCTTCTGGTAATATCTCTTCTTCAATATTATAGCCAAACTCTTCTATGGTCTGTCTTGAAATGGTAGTTTTTTCTAGATATGCTCTATTTGCTTCTTCTTGGGTTCCGCCATTTTCAAGAATGTTTTTTCTGATCTGCTGTGCTTCATCAAATATGTTTTTGGTGAAATTCATCTGGCTTACAATTGTGTCTCTAACTACAGGATCTAAATTTTTAACATAATCATCATACTTGTATCCTGAAAACACACCAGAACCAGGATCTAACTCTTCTATTTCCTTTAAGAGTAGATCCTCTGAAATTTTTGTTTGTTCTTTGATGAATTTTTGCTCTTCTAACATTTTTTCAGCTATCTTCTTTTCTGAAATAAATTCTTGTAATAATTTCTGGTAATGTGAGTATAAAATAAAACCTATGGGATCTTTTTCAAAATCAGACGATTTTGCATTAAGATATCTTATTGCTTCTGGGGTTGAAAGTTTTTCTTCAATTACTGATGTTGTAGTTAATTCTCCTCTGACCTGAAATTCTGTATTTGCAATGCCTGTTTTTCCGTCAGACGAAGTTGCTTTGATACTGACGATATATGTTCCTGGCATTCTATCATAGTGGCTAAGTTGAACGTTATACTCTCCTAGCTCGTTTGTGGTTGTAAACAAAGAATCATACTTTGTACTGATATGAACCTGAACATCTTTTACTGGATTTGATGCATGGTCGGTAATCCTGCCTGAAATTATTGGTGCATCTCCTGGCAATATCTTTGGATTGTCAACGCTTGATTGAATTATGAGGCTCCACAATGCTGCATCTGAGGCTGGAATGAGCATGCTTAATGCAAATATTGAAAATAAACCAACGATGATAGCCTTGTTTTTGAACACAATGACGATTCTAAACTCTGTTGATAAAACAAAGAATAAAGAAAATCTTGCCAGTATGTAATTTTATTTGAGCCAATTTGATTCTTTTTTAATAAAATATGTTGTTTTCACAATAATTTTCGGAATGTGCTTAGATGATTCTTTGTTTGATCATTTTTTAGTAGCATTTGTGCGAATTGTTTATGTATCATCATTTTTTGATTCAGGCATTGGTGCCTAGGTTTACTTTTACAGTATTATTTATTTTGGGTGCATCGCTAGCCATTCAATTAGCTTATGCACAATCAGATAATGATGCTCCAACAAGTGATCAAATCACACTATCCAAAGACTTGGCAAATAATCCTGTTGCACAAGATATACTTAAAAAAATAGAACAGACTAAAAAATGGATAAAAGAACTTGAAGACAGAAAATATGAAGATCTGAAAGCCAAAGAAGAACTTGAAACAAAAAGAGCACAAGCACTTGAAAAACTAAATCAAGATCTTAAAGAATGGGAGGCATTATGGGAATATTATTCTCCAAGAAACTCGTTTTCAAGATTTGTAGATACCGTACAAGATACTCCTGTTAAGGAAGTCTTTTGGGACCAATTTGAATTTCATCAAATGAAAGTAGATGCAGGTAGAGAGGCACTCAAAATAGTTATTGCAAACGGTGGTTCACTAAGTGAAGCACGTCAAGCATATCATCTTGCAGCTGAGACAAAACGAATTGAGTTAATTGAAGCAAATAGTATTTTTAATGTAAATCATAACTTGGCATATTATAATCAACAAATTTTATTTAACAAAAATGGACAATTCATTGATACACCAATTACCGGTGAACAACTTAGAGAATATTATGAAGATTACAGAACAAATCCTGCATATCTGAAAGCAAATCCCGACGATGTAATATCTTGGGAAGATTTGGGAAAGACAACTCCTGATACTGAGTGTAGACAAGGCTCTGTTGTTGTGTACAGATATCATGCAAGTGACTATGTTTGTGTTTCAATGAATACTGCAGAGATGTGGATTCGTCATGGAATGGGTGAGATTTCTGGAGGTTCAACTCAATCAAATGAAAACTCAGTGACACCACTAACGAAATGTGATGAAGGATTTACTGTAGTATATGCATTAGAATCTGGCAAGTATTCTTGTATATTACAAGAAACAGCAGAATTATGGATAACTCAGGGAATAGCAGAAAAACATAATCCTGAATCCTACATCTTAGACCAGATTAAAGACAAGGATGTATCTCTTACAATAATCGAAGTCAATCAAAAAATACAAGGATTCTACGATGACCTTGCCTTAAAACAAGCAGAACTTAAAACACAATTTGATAAAAAATACGATGATGCTTTGTTACAATCAAAACTAGACGAAAAGAATGCCATAAAGGATCACAGTGAACGACCAAACATGTCCAAAGAAGAACTAAGCAACAAAATCATCCAAATAAGAAAACAATATGATTCAACTAAAGATAATATCATGCAAGAAAAACTAGATGCACTAAAGGAACTAGACAAAATAACTGATAAACATCTAGAAGAGTTTGCCCAAACATACGAACTTGATCCCTATGTCCAAGTGGTATGGAATTCTCAATTCTTAAAATATGAAGCAGTAAAGAAAAACTAAATTCTCCATATTATTTTAAGCAATATTAAATAAAAAAATAGAATATGTTTAAAATTCCATAACGCAAAATATTTTTGTGAATCTTTCCATAGTAAAAGCTACTGAAACGGACATTCCAATTATTCTTGAATTACTTTATGAGTTAGAGAGGCCAACTCCGATCGATGATAAAGAAATCAAAGTATTCCAAAATAAAATTAAAGATTATTTTTCAGATCCTCAGAAGATAATATTGTTGGCAAAGCAAGGTTTCAAACCCGTAGGACTTGTTAGCGTTATTTTTCTACGACGTTTAAACCGAGTAAAACTAGAGATGTACATCCCTGAATTAATAGTCACAAAAGAGTATAGGAACACAGGTATTGGCAAAAAACTAATTGAACATTGTGTCATCCTTGCAAAAAAGAAAGACTGCTATAGAATAAGACTGGAGTCTGGAAATCAAAGAAAAGAATCTCATTTATTTTACAAAAATCTTGGATTTGAGCAGTCTTCGTTGTCTTTTTCTATGAATATCCGTTGAGAAGTATGTGTTTTAGCTTGCCACCAATTTTTTTTGACTAGCCCTCTAAAACATATTTTTTGGAATTTGATTTGATGCTAATTAAAATAATCGTAATAGCCTCGATTCTTGCTTTGGGCATATTTTTAATCACTGAAAACAATGGCGTATATTCTAGCTCTGAAGTCATCGACTCTGTAAAAGAACATGCAAATACGCTGGAAGAAAAAACTAGCGAATCTGTTGAGACCGGTATTGGATTCATGAAAACAGTTGATGAAACTGGAGGTAAAATTAGCACTCAGATAAATAATGCTAAAGAATCAGCAAAAGAATCTACAAAAGAAATATCTGAAAAAATATCTAACCTTAATCCTCTAAACAAAGATGATTCTTCTAAAGATATCACGCCAGAAGAATCTCCTGACCAATCTCCTACTGTGAACGGTGGTCCAAATAATGGAGAAATTCAATTCAACTATGACGGTTCCCCAATTTATGAAAATCTGTCACTATCTATGATTCAACAATCAAATGGTGATGTTTTATTGGAATATGTAGATGCTACTGGAAATACAAAAAGTGCTAATGTGATCATTAGAACTAATGACGTCACAATTTTCTCTGGAACTTTTTTTACTTCCAATTTTAAGACTATAATTAATGATATCTCTAAAACAACATACCATGTAGATATTACAGTTGATCATAAGGACTATGGAATTGTAAGTTCTACATTTAATTCTAATAATATAGATTCTAAAGTTGATGGTGTATTTCAGTCATGATTGTATTTATACAAAATTAATTAGTAACTAATATGATAAAACTTTAGAATCAAAAACGTTTGCTGATATTTTCGAGAAAAGCATTAAACAGTTCACTAATAATCCAGAACCTTTTTTGCCACTTGTAATCAAATTTTTTCGATGGGACCATATTGGAATGAACATGTGAAGAAATTTACTGATAATTCTCAACAAACTTTAATTTTTTTTATGCCTATTTTCTGTGCTAACCCGTTTTGTTGGCAGTTTTTACAATAATCCCAATTCCATTGTCTGAAAAATGGACATATTATTAAAAATCTATAAATATTATGATCTTAGCCGATATGACGTGCACATTACTATTTTAGCTGTTTTGATACTCTCTCTAACCATAACTTTGTCATTTGCCGATACTTCTTTTGGAGAAAAAGAAATCAAATGCATTAACTGTGTGCAAATTCCCTCTTACGAAATTGATCTATACAAAGAGATTTTCCCATTGACTGTTTGGACTGATTCACACACTTATGATCATTTTTCAACTATTACCGCAACTGGATATTTGAAACCACAAAACACAGTTGCACCAATCTTAGTTGTTGTAACTAATCCTATAGGAAACATAGTGACCATACAGCAAATAACTCCTGATGCTGATGGTAATTTCTCTTTCAAACTAAACACAGAAAGTCCTCTGTGGTCTAAAGATGGAGAATATATCTTAAAAGTTCAAAGCGGTACTGAAACCCGACAATTCAAAACTAATTTTACTCTAGTTCCGTCTTTAACTGGAAGCGTTAACAAATGTACTGTAGATAGTATTTCAGTTACTGCAAATAATGGCAGAATTTATTGCATTCCATATTCGATATCTGATGGTCTTGTAAGTACAACTAAAGGAAAATTAAATTCTGATACTAAAACAATGACTCTGGATATCAAAGGACAAAACATTGGTACTATCACACTTGATATTCCAAGATATATTTTGGATTCAAAATCTCCTGCAGGTAGTGATTCTTCTTTTGTTGTAATGGCTAATGGTGAAATGATAGAGTATGAAGAATTAGAAAGTGATTCTGATTCTAGACAAATAAAATTGGATTATCAAATAGGTGACAAAGTTTCATTTGAGATTGTAGGAACACACATCATTCCTGAATTTGGCTCCATTGCTCTTTTGATTCTTGTTGCTTCAATAATGTCTATTTTGATTGTAGGCAAGTCTTTTTCAAATAGATTGGTCAAATTCTAAAACACTGTCAAGTTCTTAAACAACGACCTTAAATCTACTATGGATACATGGATTTAGAAAAATTTCGTAACGATGTTTATGAAGTTACTGAAAAACTATCGAAAAATTTGAAAGAATCAGATCTACCAAAGCTCAACTATGTTCGTCAACAATTAATTGAAATGTATCAAAAAAACCTTGTAAAAATTAATCACTCTGTTTTAGAGCTTATTTGTGCATCTACGTTGATTGCACGTGGACATTCAGTAGAAGTAGAAAAACAAATCTCTGATATCTTAGTATGTGATCTTTTTGGTAAAAAAGGAGATGGCAATACTATTATTGAAATCGAAACAGGATTTACCCCTCCTGATCATGCTCTGGATACAATTGATTATTTCACCGCAAGGATAATGAGTAAAATTGCTAGGTATAGTAAACACTGTACTAAATTTTCTCTGGCAACTCCAGTGATTGGTCTAGTTCCGATACCAAAAATTTTCCTCATGCCTCCAAATGCAAGAAATGAGTCTGATGTGAAAAAAGTTAAAGATCTATGTGATCGATATTACAAAAACCCTCCAATTCAGTATTCTGATATTCTAAATGCACATTTGCATTCAATTTATTTAATAAATATCGACAAAGGATTTGCCAAGGAACTTGATCCTCAAGGATATGTGGATTTAACTCATAATCTACTTCAACGAAGTGAAATAGAGTACTGACCCAAAATAGAAAAAATACAAATTCATCTTCATTTTAGTTCTAGTATGATTTGTGCCGCATGTGAAACAAGAAAGCATTATGAATGCATTGACTGTATAAATAATCATAAAACGCATCTTTGTCACTGCGACTGTCATGATGAAAATACAAAACCTCATCCTGTAGACAAGCCACATTAATCTGGTATCATTAAAAGCGACTCATTTTTTTGAGCCTAAATATTAAAATTTCATCTTATTTTAACCATTGTAGATTTTTGAGGATCTTAAAACTGATCGTAAGAAACATCAAGATTCATAAGGCAATAAAACATTCTATCGACAAATTATGGCGACATCCATGGAAAATTTTGGAACATTAGAGTATGTTTTAGACAAATATTCAAAAATTTGGAGTTGGAAGATTACCGGTCAACGAGCTGTCAGTATGATATCTAGACTCGTGCCTGAAGCATGGTATGGTGAAAATACTGATGAAGTAATAATTCCAGACAGTGTTGAAAGTGTAAAACAGATAAAATTGATTATGGATCGTTATCCTCTTGAAATTCTATCTAAATCTGCATGGCAACGAAAAATTGTAAAAACATATACTCCAAAACCAGTCATTCCTCCTGTAAAATATAATCTCAATCGTGCAAAAACAGGAGAGCAATTCCGTGGAAAACTGCTGAATTTCCAAAGAGAAGGATTAGATTTCCTGCTAAAATCATCAGGAAATGCATTACTTGCTGATGAGATGGGCTTGGGAAAAACTGTACAAACATTATCTTATGTTGCAACTGAAAAACAAACCTTCCCCGTACTTGTTGTTGCCCCATTAGTTACTTTGAACAATTGGGAAAGAGAAATTTCAAAATTTTTAAAGAAAAAAAGTAGAAATGGAAGAATCATTGAATCCGAATCTCCTACATCTACTATAATCAGAACTGGAAAATCTAAAGAACTACCTGTGACTGATTTTTACATCATAAATTATGAATTACTTTACAAACGTCTTTCTGATTTATCAAAATTAAATATTCGAACAATTGTTTGTGATGAGGTTCATAATCTAAGATCAAAAACTACTCAAAAATACAAAGCTGTTAAAAAACTAGCCGCACTTCCTTCAATTTCGTATAGAATTGGTTTGTCTGGCACTCCGATTTACAACAGAGGCTCTGAAATATGGCCAATTGTTGATATTTTGAGACCCGGACTACTTGGAAGTTTCAAAGAATTTTGTGAATACTTTTGTTATGTAAATGAAAAAGGCAAAGCGATTGTACTTGAAAACAAACGAGCCTCACTTCGAAATGAATTGCAAAAACATGTCATGCTTAGGCGAAAAAAGTCTGATGTTCTAAAGGAATTAAAAGATAAAGTTAGATACAAAGAAGTCATTGATGCTGATACTGACTATTATCTTGATGAACTAGGGAAAATATGGAATAAACTTGAAGAAGAACAAAAAGATGCTGAAACCGCATTTGACAAATCAGCATCATATCAAAGAGCAATTCAAAGCGAACGACAGATTGCTGGCATTGCCAAAGTTCCACACGTGATTAATTTTGTTAAAAACATTATGGAGATAGAGGAAAGCGTAGTAGTATTTTGTCATCACAAAGTAATTCATAAATTATTACATACAAGTCTTGAAGAATTTTCTCCAGTTACAATTATTGGTGGACAATCAGATAAAACTCGTCAAGAACAAATTGACAAATTCCAAAAAGGAGAATCAAAACTTATGATAGCTGGTATACGAGCTGGAAACGTAGGAATTAATTTGACTAGAGCTAAATATGTCATTTTTGCAGAACTGGATTGGAGTCCTGCTATACATCGACAAGCTGAAGATAGATTGCATAGAATCGGTCAAAAAAATACTGTCTTTGCATATTATCTTATTGGAAAAGGAACACTTGATGATCACGTTGCAAATATTTTAGTTGATAAAAGTTATGAGATTGACTCCATTATGGATGAGACAGCTGACACGTATGAAAATAGGGATAAAGCCGAATTAATTCTAGCGCAAATCCATGATAAAATAAAGTCAACCTAGACTTAATTTCTCTTTAATCTTTTCTAGTTTTAAAATTATTTTCTTCTTTTTGTCATCTTCGACTGATTCATTATTAATCTCTTCAACTAATTCATTAATTAATTCAAAAATCTCCTTTTTTGTATTCTCTTCTAAGTTATTATCGAGTCCAAACTCTTCTATTTTCTTAATTTCTTCTACTCCTTCTGGAAGAATTTCGTACATTTTGACTAGTCTTGATTCTTGTCTTAAAGGTGACATTAGGACTAGTTGTTTTTTTCTCAACTTTTCAATCTCCTCAATCAATTCATCTTCTGGTTTTCTTAAGAAATTTGAAATGGTTTCTATGTCAAATGACTTGATTTCTAGCAATCGTAAAATTTTGACACTTGTTGGGATTTGTTCACTCCATAAAGTGTATTTTGCTAAATCTGTTATGGAAAATGTTCCATCACTATTCAATGTTAACAGTTTTCTATCTTTTAGTGATGCCAACGAGTCTAGTATTCTCCCAACTCCCAATCTCTTTAATTCTGAATTTTCAATGTCTTTTTCATTAAATGCCCCGTTATTTTTAATCCCTAAAAACAGTATTTCTAAATCGATCAGACCTAATTTTGTCATTATAGTTAATTTCTCCTAGCGGTTATCACTTTTTCCTCCATACCTCATAAAATTGAATTTTCATCCCAAAAAATCTCTACAAAATTGTGTTTGTCTCATTAATTTATCTAAAAATGAGCTTTTAGCATTGATCCAGAATATATAAAGCCGTTTATCTAAAATCTGTATGCCTCAATCAAAACCAATCATTAGTGTTGTAAACGTGGTTGCCTCTGCATCTGTGGATCAAAAAATCGATCTAAATGATATTACTAAAAAATTTCCGGATACTGAATACAATCCAGACCAATTTCCAGGATTGGTCTTTAGACTACAAAATCCAAAAACAGCGACCCTTATCTTTAGAACCGGAAAGATGGTATGCACTGGTGGAAAATCTGAAGAAATGGCAATTAAGGCGGTAAATACCGTTGTCCAAAAACTTCGAAAAGGTGGAATTAAAGTAAAAAAGGATGCAGAAATTACAGTTCAAAATATCGTAGCTTCAATTAATCTAGGTGGAAAAGTGCATCTTGAAAAAGCTGCTAGAACCTTACCTAGAAGCATGTATGAGCCAGAACAATTTCCAGGGTTAATTCATAGAATGTTAGACCCAAAAACTGTCATATTGATATTTTCATCTGGAAAACTTGTTTGTACTGGAGCAAAAAATGAATCTGATGTATTTCGTTCTGTTCATAACTTGCATGCCTTACTAGAAGAAAAAAATCTAATGATATATGATCAATAGCTTTTGAAAAAAAAGATAAATCCGAATTTGGATTTTTTAATTTTTACATATTCTGTCTAATGTCTTGGGAATAAACCCATTAAAAAATCTGGATTATTTGTTCTCCTTGAAAAATATATGTGGACATTATCTCATTAGAGTATGGTCAAATATGAATTGCCTAGATTGCCTTATGGATATGATGAACTTGAACCATTCATTGATACTCAAACCATGGAAACACACCATCAAAAACATCATCAGGCATATGTTGATGGATTAAACAAAACATTAGCAAAAATTTCAGGAGAGTTTCATCCTCAATACATTACATCTATTCTCTCTGATCTACATACCATTCCTGAATCTGTCCGAAATGACGTATCTTTTTTTGGCGGTGGTTTTGAAAATCATAAATTATTTTGGGAAACAATGACTCCAAAAAATGATGGTGATCCTGGCGGTAAGTTAGGTGATTCAATTGATGTGTACTTTGATAACTTTGAAAATTTTAAAAAAGTATTCTCAAACAAAGCACTGTCTATTGAGGGCAGTGGATGGTGTTGGCTTGTATTTAATCAAACTTTTAATAAAATAGAGATAGTCACTACTGCCAATCAAGACAGTCCTTGGTCAATAAGGAAAATCCCTCTTTTAGGTTTGGATATGTGGGAGCACTCTTACTATCTAAAATATAATAATCGAAAACCTGACTATATTTCAAATTGGTGGAATATAGTGAATTGGGATTATGTTGAAAATCGATTTGCCGAGATAGCTGATTAAGCGGCACTCTTGAAATTTCTTAACGTTTGTTTATTCTGTTTTCAAAAATTCAATAAACGTTTAATGTTATTGTAGAACCACTTATCTCTCTTTATCCGTATATTGCAATATGAGTACTTACATTGTAAAAAAATCTGGCTTGGATGAAGCTAAAATAAAACAAGCATTGGATATGTTGTTGATTGATAGAAGAAATGAATTTCGTGAACTATCTGGTGTCCTCTTAAAGACTGCAAAATCTTCTGAGCATATGCCGTATTCTGAACAATTTGTCTTGAATTTCTGTTTGGATGTAAATGATGCGTTTAAGACCTGGTCTGGACAAATGCCTCTTTCAGTAAGCTCACCTCAAAAAGCACTAACAATTCTAAGACAGCTATCTCGAGATAAAACAACGATGAATCAATTGGCTCATCTCTTGAACATATCTTATACGCTAGCTGACGAATTTCTGGAGATTTATAGACGCTTAAAGTAATTTTTTACTAATCTCCGATTTTCATTTTTATCTTATTGCTAAATCCTGTGATTAAATTTCTAGAATTTTGTCTATCAACAGTTACTCTTAAGTTTGGATTCTGTTAATTCATTGTGATGAAAGACGACTTGGCGACTTGCGAGAATTTCAATGAGCAAGTTTATGCTGTCTTTCATTTTTAACTTTATTTTTATATGTTTTATACGCTTGACAAATTCTTAATTATTGTATTTTTATGAGAAATAATTTTTTCTGGGTTTGGAATGTTTGAATGGTTGTACATCTTTTTCTTTTGTTTAAAAATATTGGAATTTTTTAATGAATTTTAAGAAATTGTCTGAATAAGATTATTTTGTAATATTCTATATGAAAATCATTGAGAAGTGTTCATGAAGATATTGTAAATTTAGAAAAACAAATTCTCCAAACTGAAGATAAACTCTTAGATTGCATCCGAACCGGTTATGTGGGTGGAATTAAAAAGTCATTACATAGTTTAGATTCTGATCTAAAATATCTTAGCATACTTGCAAATGGAGCTCCTATTGACAAAAATGAAGATCGTAAAATCATGGATTTTTTGAGAACTCATTATGAATATTTGCAAAAATTATCAATTCCACATAAATTATCACTCGGAGGATAACATGGATGCTGCAAAACTTTTACAAATAATTATGGATTCTGATGTTAATATTCGACATAGCGTAATTACCGATATAGAAGGAAACATAATTTCAGTAAATCATCGTCCAGGAGTGGTGAATTATTTATCCGAAGATGAGACAGCTGCATCTTTGAAAAGAGCGGCAAGTGCATGGAAAGCAAGAAAACAACTTAGTCCAAAAATTGGAAGAGGACTTTATGCGGTTGCAGCATTTGAAAAAATTACTAGGATCACGTTCCCATTGGGAAATGATCATCTGATCTTTGTAAGTATGGGTTCGGATACTACCCGAATGGATCTTCATGAAGGAGGACAAAAACAAATCATTGAACATGTTTTGAATATTCTGAGTAGAGATCCTACCAAAGCCTAAAAATTTGTACTGTTGATTATTTTCAGCAAAGCTTTTTGCTAGCTGTAAATGAAACCACATCAATGGACTTCATGCTTGAAGAAGAATTATTGGATTTGCTGACTTTCTGTTTGCAGAATCCTGAATCTTCTGAATTAGAAGAAAAGAAAAAAAGAATTACAGAGATTGGTGGAGAATTATTTTCTGATGGTGGAATTGATGCTCTTGAAAATTTTTTCTTTGTGGTAAAAAACAGAATAATTCAAGAAATAGAAAAAGATCCATCTCCACTGCGTTCGCTGTGGAATGGACTAACTCCGGAATGGCATTACTAGTTTAACTTGTTAGTTTCTAGCCTCTACCGATTCTAAAAATGGCTGTGCTGCATTTTGGGCAGGTGCCTTTTAGAGCTGGTTTGCCATTTTTCATGGTGTATGGTTTTGCGCCTTCGATGTCTCTTTTATCTCGGCACTTTACGCAATATCCTATTGTCATATCGTTAATAGGCACGTGGTTCTATTAGCGAGATCTTGTTAATTTTTTTTTACTATGAGGCAAACCTGTGATCTTAATTTATTCACAAACACTGTTTTTTACATTAGTTAATGCTAAGAGTTTGTAATTTACGTATATGTAATTATGATTAACTTGTGATTTTCAAAGATACTTGTTCAGCTAATGCATCTAATCTTTGCCATGATTTAGTACTTCCTTCTTCTGACACATCCCATACATAAATTTCTGCAGTATATTCACCTGATATTTTTGGTGCCCATGAAAGTGCTGGACTGAAAGTTTGTCCTGGATTAAGTAAACCACTAATCCATCCTATTGTTATGATTACCCCGTTTTGATTTTTAACTTGAACAATATACACAAATGTTTGAGTTTTATCTTGATTATTTTTAACATCAGCTGTGATCTGAATTTGCTGATTTACATTGATCTGATTTGATATTTGAGATCCAAATGAATTTACAAGTCTGGGGTTTGTGATATCTACTCTGTCTAATGGTTCTATTGCAAATGCGGGATTGATGAAAATAGTAAACATTAACAAAATTGAAAAAGTGACTCCTAACTGCTTTATCATAATTTTCTGGCAATTATTTTGTTAATAAAGCATTTCTACACTATTCTTGATTTGTTTGGTTTACTTTTAGTTATGTTATGTGTTTTTTATTATCTGGTATTTTGAGTAGTGGCTTTATTTCTATGACTAGCAATTAAATCTTGATCCTATAGTAATCCCATCTTTCTGGATCAAATCTTGTGACAAACTCAGCATTCTCTTTATCAACCCTTGATGTTATTACGTCTCTTAAGGCAAAACTGGTAAGATACTTGTATTTTTTAGCATGAGCCTGCATGATAAACATGTGGCGCATTTCACTTCCTCCTTTTAGTCCCCAATATCCCATTTTTAATGCCAGAGGCTCCAAGAATATTGTATTGTTTAATCCGTAATTTTCATCTCTTATCTCTGGTCTTAATCTATAATTTTCCAAAGGTCCTCCCTTTGCAAATCCTACTATTTCTCCATGACAATCATTTAATCTTAAAGTGTTGAGAATTATGTTCTGATCTTTTACTGATTCTTCAAAATTGTCTCTTGCAAATTGTAATGGTTTTGGCAGTTCTAAAAATATTGAAAATAAAGTCTTCATAAACTCTGGATCTTTTCTAGTATCGATCTTTTCAATCGTTGGAACTAATTTTAGATTATCATAAGTATAGTTTGCTTGTATTGAGATCTCTTGTTGCCTAATATTCATAAATGCTAATACTGTATCAAAAAAATTCTTTCTCATGTTCGTTGGCAATGACTCTAAAATGAATCTACACATCTCAGTTTCTTTATTTAATAATTCTTCAAAATACGCTACGGAGCTTCTTACAATGAGTGATGGTCTCCATGCTAAAGCATGTGCATTCATTTTTGCCATCTCCATAGCTTTTGAAAAATTTCCTAATGCATAACCACTAATTCTGTCTACTACTGAAAGATACCATCCTAGATTCATAAAATGCTCTTGTTTTGATTGATTGTCTCTTGTTAATGGTGAATTTTTAAAACATTCTTTGATCTGTTTTTCTGCATTTTCCCTAAGTGTTCCACTCCATGGATATGTTGTTCTAAGAATTAACACTTTGATTATTTCAATGTCTAATTTTGCATCATCTAATAATTTTCTTAATTTTTTATCTGATGAAATAAATCTCAAAACATTTTCTTCATGTGGTTTGTCTACGCTTTTTTGAGGATCAAAGTCATGAAATAAAGCTGCAGCATAAAGATACTTCAAATCATCCTTGGCGAATCTTTTTGAAGTGTTGTTTAGATTTGCAGATAAAAGGGCAACATGAGTTACTTCTAATTCATGATTGATGTTGTGATAGCCGTAATAATCACTTCCTAATCCTTGCGTCTCAAATAACTCGATGGTATAGTCTAGCATCTCAGTAAAGCAATCTTGGTCCATGCCGCTTTCTACAATCAGGCTCAAAATCTCATTACGCATGGTGTGTGAGTTTACAAGCTCTTGCAATAGATACTGATTCTAATTGTTGTTTTTAAAGAATACTCTAATCTTATTGAAAATTTCTTTTATCTTTATGACGATTTTTGAAAAATCATTATTTTTGCGAAAGACTCAATAGAATTATCAATTTTTTTGATTTTGTTGTCTGTTAACTTGGATTTGCTTGAATCTCTTATGAGTATTAATGAAAAGCAATCACTTGACTATGCCTTGCATATTGATAATATGACATATGCTTTGACTGACGTATCTATTGTGAATTCTCCTACTCCTGTTAATGCTCCTACAACTAGAGGTGGAGTCTATTTTTCAGATACATTTGCATATAAAATCAAAGGAACAATAAATGATTTAACAATAATTCCATTATTGTCAAAAACCATGCTAGGCCCAAATACAGAATTTCGTGAAATTAAAATTACTACCCAAATCATTTATGATGGCAAAAAATTATCATTGTCATTATTTACAAATTTGACAAATAGTGTTCAAAGCTCGTCTAAAATTGAATTAAATATGATTTTGGTAAAACTGGAATCTTCTTAATCTTTGTTTAGATGTATATCGTATTTTTTTCGTAATTCTTCGTTTGATAATATCTCATATGCTTTATTGATTTGAACCATTGCTTCATCTGATTTTTCTTCTTTGTTTTTGTCTGGATGTATCTTTTTTGCCATTATCCTGTATTGTTTTTTTATCTCTTCAAGTGTTGCATTATGTGAAACATCTAATATTTTATAATAATCCGGCAATGATGGGTCCTGTAATAATCTTCTGAATTCTTTGTCCTCCTTTGAGTTTTTTCTGGTTCCTATCTCTTCATAATCGTCAGACCAATCAGAATGATATTTCTCGTATGTTTTATCATTCTTTGAATCAAATTCTTTGTCGTCATATGTGGTCTTCTTTCTTAAGATTATGTCTCTTGCAAGATATATGAAAAGCCCAATTACTGCTATTGCAAAACCTGAAAATAAAATAATTTTCTGCTCATCTGTAACATCTAATTCCATTTGCAATTTTTTCTCTGTATCGTCTATCTGTGCAGATACATTTTGAATCATACATATGAGAATTATACTTGATATTATGATGCTGACTTTTTTCATTTTTATGCTAGTCTAAAGTCTTCTTTTGCAGTATTTAGAACTACGTGAGTTATGGTATTTTCTATATTTTGGATTGATGCTATTCCTTTTACAAACTCGCTTAACTCGTTACGCGATTTGAATTTTGCAATAACTAGGGTATCTGTATTCCCTGTAATGTCA